>CALFAM010000279.1 GCA_937948815.1 uncultured bacterium | reverse complement strand
TCTCTCTCTCTTCTACGTGGGCACTGCGGACGGGTTCTTCGATGGCACGGGTCATGGCTCCGGCCCCGAAGCTGTCTGCGACGATGACAGCCGGCATCGCGTGGGTCGTCCGGGCACGGGCGCCCGCCCCTGAGCGGCGGTACTCTCGTTGCGTCTGCTGAACATACCGTTGCGTTCACGTTCCATCTGTGGTGAACGCAACAAGCCCTTCTTGTGTCCATTTTCCGCCTGAAACCCTGGTACGCACATTGCTCAATCGGTTCTTCGGTCGGCAGCCGATTGCGTGTTGAAAACCTTCCGGTTCGGAGCTTGCGGCTGGCAAGCTCTCGCAGCCGATGAGGGGAACTGTGAACCTTGTGAAGCCGGAGATTTGGAAATGTTTACGAACGTTGTGAAGAATAGCCTCGCCGTCCTGCTGACGCTGATCGGTCATGTCGGTGTGGTGTCGCACGCGAACGCGCATCTTGGTTCATCGACAGGTGGATTGTGTGAAACGCTCGCGACTTTGGAGGCTGGCGCGTCGACCTACTTGGATCTGCACGAAACAGTTCGCTTTGCCGAGGTCGAAGTGAGCCGGCCCGGCATTCTGCTCTTGACTGCAGTGGAAGCTGGCGGGGCCGGGGAGGCTGTTCGCATGCGTTTCGTGGGGCGCGGCTGTACGCCTGGCGGACGGGTCGATGATGTGGCCGTTCTGGAACGGAGCGAGGCACACCTGGTCTTGGCCGTGCCCACGGCCGGTCGCGTGACGTTGATGCTCGCGAAGCACGACTTCGGACGCACCAACAATCTCATTCAGCTCGATACCGAGCTCATTCCTGCCCGGTTCGTGGAACGCCCGAGGTCGACTGGCTGGCACCAGAAGGCATCGCACCTGCGTGTGACCGATGTCTTCGTGGATCCGAGGAGCAAGTCGGAAGAGGATCGGGTCGACCCTGATCCGAGCGGCAAGTCGGAAGAAGACATGGTCGATCCCGATCCGCTCGGGGCACCAGGGCGTGGCGTGGCGCCGCTTCTGACGATGGTTGCCGTGGCCGACCCGCTTGCTCCGGAGAAGTCAGAGGAGGATCGGGTCGATCCGAATCCCAGTGTTGGGTCGGATTTTCGTGAGCGGGCCATGGTTCGTGGTGCTCTCTTCATCATGCCGGGGACGGGGTCTCGTCTGACCAACGTCAAGCATCTCGGTGTCCCGTCCATACAATGGCTCGCCGACCGCTTCGTTGAGCAGCCCTAACGGAGCGAAACGCTGCGTATCGCAGGCCGCCGAGCTCGCGCTCGGCGGCTGATTTCGTTTCGGAAGAATCTAGGCCCGACCCAATCCGCTCTCCTGATGCTCTGGGGTAGAGTCCATGTCGACTTTGCAAGGTGAGCTGGATGATGGAGGGCGCACGACAAGCTGCGGGCCTCGGGAACGAGGAGAGCCGTGAACTGGGACCCTATCGCCTCGAAGCCCTGATTGGGCAGGGTGGCATGGGGCGGGTGTTTCGCGCCTGGGATCGGCGTCTCGAACGATGGGTCGCCATCAAGTCGCTGCACGGGGCGGAAGGTGCCGGCGCCAGAACGCGTTTCCTGCACGAAGCAAGGGCGGCCGCAAAGCTCGGGCATCCAGGAATCCTCCAGGTATTCGATGTCCTCGAGCAGGATGGTGTCGGGTGGCTCGTCATGGAGTTGGTGGACGGGCCCGACCTTGCCACGCTCCTGGCCGACGGCCCGTTGGACCTTGGCCTCGCGCTCGACTACGGGGGACAGATTTCCGATGCGCTCGCCGCGGCTCACGATGCTGGAATCCTTCATCGAGACCTCAAGACCGAGAACGTCATGGTCTTGCCCTCCGGGCACGTCAAGGTGCTCGACTTCGGGCTTGCGAAGAAGATTCGAATCGAGGACGGAGATACGCCGACTTCGTCAGCGCCTGATACCGCGGCCTTGTCTCGTGCGGGACGTATCGTGGGGACTCCACGGGCAATGTCCCCCGAGCAGGCGCAGGGACTCGCGCTCGACGTGCGCTCGGACCTCTTTGCGCTCGGCGTCCTGCTCTACGAGCTCTTGACGGCCCGCTCGCCCTTCCGAGGCCGCACCGTACGCGAGACGCTGTCGTGCGTTCTGTGCCACCAGCAGCCATCGCTTCGTGACATGCGTCCGCAGGTCCCGGAGGCGCTTTCCGAGCTCGTGGATCGGCTTCTCGAGAAGGACCCTGCCCATCGACCGGCCCAGGCAGGATCCGTTGCCGAGGAGCTGGCCGACGTTGCGGCAGGGAGTCCGCTCTACTGGACGGCACATTCAGCGGGCCGCGCGCCGGCCAGAGCGAGGGGCGGACGATCCGCCACCGCCGAGCGTCCCCGAGAAGAGGCTGTGCTCAAGACCTTGCTGCTCACCGAGCTGATCAGCGCGACGCCACGGGTCGTGGAGACCGAAGCAGCGGCTGACCTCCTGCGTCACCATGACCGTCTCGTTCGTGGTCTCGTCGCGGAGCACAGCGGTGTGGCGATCGTTCCGGGCGCGTCCAGTCATGCAACGCTAGAGCAAAGCGCGCAAGCCATCGAGCTCGAACGGAGCTTGTTTCTCTTCGACCGACCGTGGAACGCGGTGCGCTATGCCCTGCGCTACCACGACGTCGTGCGAGACCTGAAGTTGAACGCGCGCGTCGGCATCCATCTTGGTGAGGTGGTCCTGCGCTACGCATTGTCTGGCGCCGTCGAACGCGGCGAGTCTCCCGTTGAAGTCGGAGGATTGGCCAGGCCAATTGTCGAACGACTGATGTCGATCGCCGAAGGTGGACAGACGCTCTTGTCCCGCGCAGCCTATGAGGTGGCCCTTCGCAATGACACGGGCGAAGGCGATCAGCTGGTGCGGTGGCTCGACCATGGCTCTTACCATTTCCGCGGCATCGTCGGCAGCCTCGATGTCTTCGAAGTGGGTGTCGACGGCGTCGCGCCGCTCCGTCCTCCCTCCGGGCGGGTCCAGGCGCAGCGGACGCTTGCGCAATCGCAGTCCTCGCCGCGAACGGTCACGTTGCGCAGCTGGCCGCCGCCTGCGCTGCCGACGCAGCCATATCCAGTGCTTCTCCCCTATACCCATCCAGACGGCATGGCGGGCCGGGATGGAGATCTCGAAGCGTTGCATCTGCAACTCCACATGCCCGTACCGATCATCGGTCTCGGTGCACCGTCGGGTACAGGCAAGACCTCATTGCTTGCCGGCGGTCTGGTTCCGTCTCTGCGCGCGGCGGGGCGCCCGGTCGCGATGGTCCGTCATCCTCAGGAGCCCGGCATTGCGTCTCGTTTGCTGGGCGACCTCTTCGACGGAATCGGTGAAGACGTGGCGGACGACGACTGGCGAGGCTTCGTCGAACGCTTGACCGAAGTCGAGCGGCTCACCGGCGAGCCGCCGCTCCTGGTGCTCGACCAGTTCGAGCATATTCTTCGAGAGGATGCTTCCGTCGCCCGCGCGCGCTTGGCGGTCTTACTGGCCGCGACGGCCGAGCGCCGGCCCGGGATCGAGACGCCGCTCTGTCGATGGCTCCTTGGCTACCGCGCCGAGGTGCATGGTGAAATCCTCGGTTGGCTGGATGATGTCTTGCTCGATGCCGAGCGGGTGATCGATCTCCGGGACGGTGCGAGCGGCTTGCCGCGGGAGCTCTCCACCCCGGAACGCTTTCAGAGCTTGACCCTGCGCCCGTTCGGGGCGTCGTCGCCGTCGGATGATGGCCTCGCTGACGCGACGCGCCTGTTTCAGGCGGCGATCGAGAAACCGCTCAGTCTCCTCACCGCGGAGGGCACGTCGCGCTACAGCTGGCGTTTTGCCGACGGCCATGCGGAACGCCTCGCCCGAGCATTTGCCGAGCTGCGACTCGCACGCCCGGATGCGCCGCTGGTGCCCGAGCTGCAGGTGGTCTTGGCTCATCTTCTCGCAGGCAGTCCCAATGCCGACGCTCCGCTGCGCGTCCCCGACGACCTCGGTGCCTTGATCGACGAGGCCCTTTCCGATCACCTGCAGCGTGCTCTGGAGGCGGCCTTTCCGACTGGGATTGCGTCTTCGGCCACGCGCCGGAGTCGCGCCTTGCTGGCACTGAGTGAGTTGTCGGCGCGTACGCTCGAGCGTGGTGAGGGGGTCGGCGTCGAGGAGCTCGCGCGGGCGATCGGTGAAGACGGTGAAGAGATCCTGGAAGCCATGGCTACGCCCCTCACCCGGTTGATCGTCATGCGGGATACGCCCGTGGGTTTTCGCTATGTCTTCTCGCACGATCGCATGGCGGAGGTGGTCGCGCGCGCGGTCGAAGACGAGGGGCGACGGGGAACCCTGGTTGTCGATGTCGAGCTGCTTGCGCTGCGCCGCTTCGTGGCGCTCAAAGTCGCACTCTTTCGCGCCAGCCCGGCGGCGCAGGAGCCGGTCGAGAAACGCCAGACGGACGATCAGCTGAAGGTGGCGACACGGATTCCGCGTCATCAGTTCCGCGCCATCGCGGCCCATGCCGAAGCCTTGCTCTGGGACGAAGAGCGGCGGGCATGGTGGACGGCTGTGCTGGCGCGCCGCAGGATCGATCGACGGCGGACAACGGTCCGCGCGGCGATCGCATTTCTCTTGCTGCTACTGGTCCTCGCGGCAACCTGGAGTTGGATCCGCTCCGTCCGCCAGCTCGCGGCATTGCGCGAGCGGGTCGTCGAAGGAGAGCCCGAGGATGCTTTTGCAGCCTTCGCGGAGCTGGAGGCCGTGGAGACGCCCAACGCTGAGCTTCTGGCCTTGTTCCAGCGTCGTGAGGCGGTCATGGATATTCTGGAGCGTGGCCTCGGTGGCCTCGATCCGGCCGACCGCGGCGCGGCCGTGCTGCGGGCGGTGGAAGTGGCTTTGCCGTGGGTCGACGAAGCGCCAGAGGATCCCGTCTTGATCGCTAACCTGGTCTGGGCACTCGACTACAGCCCCGGTCGCGAGCCGCATTTCGCGCACAGGGCACAGGAGCTACGGGATCGCGTGCTGGCACCCCTGCGACAAATTCGACCGCCACCACCCTTGCCGCAGTCCGGTGATCCAGACTGGGCCGAGATTCCCGCGGGCAGCTTTCTCATGGGCAGCCGGAGCGAAACGGGAAAGGCCGACGAGCTGCCTCTGCATCGTGTCGAGCTCTCGAGCTTTCGCATGCAGGTCCATGCTGCGACCAATGCCGACTACCGTCAGCTACGGCCCGAGCATCCGGGTGAAGACGATCTTCCGGCGGCCTGGATCAACTGGTACGAGGCCTATACGTATTCTGCTTGGCTGGGCGGACGCTTGCCAACCGAGGCGGAGCGTGAGTATGCCGCGCGTGCGGGATGCCCATTCGCCTACTGCACGCGCGACGGCGAGGAGACGTCGGTGGACGCCGTAGCCTGGACTTTTCGCAACTCCGTGGACCCTGATACCGGTGCCTTCAAGTTGCAGCCCGTCATGCAGCTCGAGCCGAATCCATTCGGCCTCTACGACATGCTGGGCAGTGTGTGGGAGTGGACGGCGAACTGGTATGGACCGTATCCCAACGGTCTCGCACGTGACCCATGGGGCGAAAGCTCGCCCCCCGGCGCTGGCTGGCGGGTTTGCCGCGGAGCAAACATCTCAGGTTTGCCAAAAGCGACGAGAGTGGGGCTTCGGCATCGAGGTGACCCGGGAACCACGCAAGGCTGTCATAGCATTCGCGTGGTGCTCCCGAGCTCGAACAGGCTAGTGAGTTCCGCGCGAGGCAGCCATCACGACACGA
>CALFAM010000278.1 GCA_937948815.1 uncultured bacterium | reverse complement strand
TCCAGGGCCAGCGCCGCGGCAACGCCAGCGCCTTCTCCGACCAACAGCCAGCCGCCCCGTCCATCGGCTTCGGTCGCTGGTGGCGCGGTACTGGGTGCGGGAGCTTCCGGCCAGTCGACGGTGACCAGGGCATCACAGAGGGTGCGCACCTCGGGGCTCGGGGCGGTCGGGCGCTCCGGCAGCCAGTAGCGGCGACGCTGGAAGGGATAGGTCGGGAGATCGAGGAGCATGGCCGCGACCTGCGCCCGATCCACATCGTCGCCGAACACCCCTTCGAGCGCCTGCCAATCGACCGCCACGCCAGCCTCCCAAAACGCAGCCAGGCGCTCGACGAGGCGACGCCAGGCTTGGTCGCCGAGCGCGCCGTCCACAGTCGTGACTTCCAACGGCGGCAGACTGCTGTCGAACGTCGCGCGGCACGCCTCGAGCGCGTCGATGAGCACGTCGGCACGGGCGGACGGATCCGCCCCAGAGGGCAGGGGCAGGCCCAGGGCGACGCCGGAGTCCGGAGAGGCTGGGCGTGAAGCTGCGCGTTCCCGGGCCACCGCGAACGCTTCGATCATCTCGTCCACGGTCGTCGCCACGACGGCCAGACGGTGTTCGAACGCAGAGCGGCTCGCCGCGGTCGCGCAGAGGGTGGCCAGCGTGGGTGGCGCGTGCGCAGCGTCCCGAACCGAAACCAGCCAGGCCTCGGTGCGACCGACCAGCTCCACCAGCGCTGCCGGGCTGCGTGCGGAGAGCGGCAAAATCTGCACCCGTTTCGCTGGCCTGCGACCGGGTCGCGCGGCTCCCGGCACCCAGGCGGGCATTTCCGCAGCAGCAATGACGTGCGCATTGGTGCCGCTGGCCCCAAACGAGCTGACGCCGGCCCGTCGGCCCGCGGGGGCCGCGGGCCAGGCTCGCAGGCGATCGACCACCGTCACGGGCAGTCGTTCCCACGGCAGGTGCGCATTGGGCGGATCAGCATGCAAATGCGCCGGAATCTCCCCATGGTGCAGCGCCAGGACTGCCTTGATCAAACCCGCGATACCCGCTGCTGCCTCCAGGTGTCCGAGGTTGCTCTTCACTGAGCCGAGCAACAATGGCTGGTCTGGCGAACGACCTTCGCCGAGGACCGCGGCAGCGGCGCGCACTTCGATGGGATCCCCGAGGGGCGTGCCCGTTCCGTGGGCTTCCAGGTAACCGATGTCGCGGACCGCCAGGTGCGCCGAGGTCTGGCGTGCCGATGCCAAGGCTTCACGCAGCAATGCCTCCTGTGCGCTGCCATTGGGCACCGTAAAGCCACTCGACGCGCCGTCCTGATTGACGGCCGAGCCGAGCAAGCGTGCCAGGATCGGACTGCCCTTTGCCCGTGCGTCGTTCGTCCGCGCCAACACCACGGCGCCGCACCCTTCGCCGCGTCCGTAGCCATCGGCGCGCGCGGAAAAGCCCTTCGAGCGCCCATCCGGGGCCAGCATCCGGGCTTGGGACAGGGCGATCATGCCCCGCGGGTCGAGCACCAGGTTGACGCCCGCCGCAATCGCCCAGTCGCATTCACCCGCGAGCAGGCTCTGGCGCGCCAGGTGGACCGCTACCAAGGACGACGAGCATGCCGTGTCGACCGCCAGGCTCGGCCCCCGAAGTCCGAAGATGTAGGAGATGCGGCCGGCGGCGGCATTCAGGGCATTGCCGGAACCGAAGTAGCCGTCGAGCTGGCAGCCACTGACTGTACCCAGCGGCTCCTTGCTGCGCTCGGCCAGCATCATGCCGTAGTCGTTGGTCGTGATGCCGACGAACACACCCGTCCGGCTCCCCGCGAGCTGTTCCCGCGTCAAACCGGCCCGTTCCAGGGCTTCCCACACCACCTCGAGCAGCAGGCGCTGCTGGGGATCGAGCGACCGCGCCTCGAGGGCGGAGATGCCGAATGCCTGGGGATCGAATCGGTCCACTGCGTCCAGGAAGCCCCCGTGCCGGGTGTAGGTCTTGCCCGCCACCCCAGGGGTCGGATCGAAGACGGCATCGGCGTCCCAGCGCCCCGCCGGCACCTCACCGATGGCGTCGGTGCCGGCGCGCAACAGCTCCCAGAACCGCGCCGGATCGCTCGCACCGCCCGGGAACCGGCAGCCCATGCTGACCACGGCAATCGACTTCCCTTCGTCTTCATCGGTCACCGATTGACCGGTCGACTCGCCTCGGTTGGTCAGGGCACTGTCGCCCGAGGCCCTGTCGTCCGATGTGCCGTCGGTCGAGGCACGAGCCGAATCGACGCGTTGGCCGGCGGCGTCAGATGACGCTTCGGCCAGCAGCCCGAGAAGGTACTCGGCCAAGGCCGCGATGCTCGGGTGGTCGAACGTGAGACTTGCAGGCAGCTCGAGCGCCAACTCGTGGGCGACGGTGTCGCGCAGCTCGACGGCGGTCAGCGAGTCCATTCCCAGGTCGAAGAATCCGACCGCAGGCGCCGGCAGCGCCGTCCCTGTGCCGTCAGCGCCTGGCCCACCATTCTCGGCATCGCCGCCAGCGAAGCCGAGCACGTCGGCCGTGGCCCGCTGCAGGTGACTGACCAGGAACGCCCTCCGCTGGGCGGCCGGTATGGCTCTGAGCGTCGCCCGCCAGGCTCCTCCACCGTGCGCTTCGGTCGCTCCCGGGGCACCGACCAGCGAGCGATGGCCAGCTGCCCTCCGGTCCTCGTCCGCGCGCCCTTTCTCCCCAGCCACCTCTGATGCGAGGTTCGCAAACGCCGGATGCGGACCGCGCAAGGAGAATAGGGGCAGGAGACGATGCCAGTCGATGTCGGCCACCGTGACGCGATGCTGGTCTGTGTCCAACAAGGCTTCGAGCGCCTCCAAGGCATCTCCGGGCTCCAAGGGGCGGATGCCCGAGCGTATGAGCCAGCCCTGGGTCGCGTCCGTGCCCATGCCCCGAGGAGCAGAGGCGGCAGTCGATGCCGAAGCAGACACCGCTGACCACAAGCCCCAGCTCACGGACAAGGCAGGAAGTCCCAACGCCTGGCGATGGTCGGCCAAGGAGTCGAGAAAGGCATTCGCCACCGCATAGTGCCCTTGCTGACGCGAGCCCCAGACGCCTGCGATCGACGAGAACGTGACGAAGAAATCCAGCGAGCGCGCCAGCGTGTGCCGATGGAGGGCCCAGCCGCCAGCGACCTTGGGCCGCAACACCGCGCGCATCGACTCGGGGTCGAGATCCGCCAGGGCGCGCGCTTCGGACACGCCGGCTGCGTGCACGATGCCACGCAACGGCTGGCCTCCAACCGCTCGCGCGGCATCCAGGTCGTCGAGCAGGCCGGCAACCGCCTCGTCGTCGGCAATGTCGAGCGCCGCGGAGTCGACGGTGGCACCGGAAGCTCGTAGGCCCTCGAGCACGTGGAGGGCTTCGGCGCCCGGCGGCCGTCGCCCGACGAGCACCAGGTGGCGCGCCCCGCGTGCGACCAGCCAGCCAGCGATCCGCAGACCGAGCTGACCGAGACCGCCGGTGACCAGGTACGCACCCTCGGCGTCGACAGCAAGAGGTGTGACATCCGGATTCGCCTCGGACAGCACGTCCGCGGGCAACCGTTCGAGCCGCGCCAGCCAACGCGCACCCGGGCGCAGGGCGACCTGCTCGGCCGCGCCGCCCCACAACTGGCCGGCTGCGGCCAGCTCTTCGGCCAGCCACGCCCCTTCTCCGGCCACGGGCTTGGCGGGGAGGTCGATCATGCCGCCCCAATGTTCCGGTCTTTCCAGCGCGGCGACCCGGCCGAGCCCCCACAAGCTGCCGCCTGCGGGCGATGATCCAGCCCGCAGCGACGCGACCGCATCCGAGGATGCGGCCACGCCTTCTGTGGGCAACGGCGCGGCACCGCGTGTGACGACCCACAGGCGCCCGCCCGCAGCCTGCTCCGCGTCGTCTCGTCCCGCAAGTCGATTCAGAAGGTCGACGATCCGATCGGCGCGACCCGCGACCGACTCGAGCATCGACGTCGAATCGATTGCGATGTCGGCTGGCGCGGTGGTGCTGGTGTCGAGCAGCACGACATCGCGCAGTCCGCTCCCGAGCCCATCTCCCAGAGCGATCGCGGCGTCGGCCAGGATCCGGCATTGGGCACCGCGCGCGTCGAGCGCCGCGGCCAGTGCCGCGACCACCGGTGCGTCGGTGTCCTCCGCAACCAACAGCCAGGAACCCGAGCAGGTTCCGGCGCCCACGCCCTGGGTGGTTGTGGACAAGGGCTGCTGCTGCCAAGCGAGGCGGTAGCAGAGATCGGCCACGGCGGTCTGCGGTTCTGCATCCTCGGGCCGTGTGCGCGGCCAAAAGCGCTGGTGCTCGAAGGGGTACGCCGGCAAGCGCAGGCGCCGGTCGAAGCTCGCGCCGTAGATCGCTGACCAATCGATGTCGACACCGGCCACGAAGAGCGCGGCCAGCGTGTCCTCGAGGGGTTGCCACGCCGCGGCCATGAGCACCATCTCGTTGCAACCGAGCTCTCGGGCCTCAGCCGCCGTCGCCACACGTGGTACTCCACCGCGGTCTGGTGCCGAAGACGGTTCCGCGGCGTCAGACACCGGCTCCAAACCTTCCACTGCGACGTCGGACGCCAGCCGCTCGGCGGCGGCACGGCACGACCGTTCTCCGGCCACTGCGGCTGCCAGCTCGGCGACGCTCCCTGCCCCACACACCGCCGTGGGCTCGACGCCGATGGCGCGCAAGGTCTCGGCATGCGCCCAGACTGCCGCAAAGCTCAGGCTGCGCGCCTCGTCGAGAACCGGCCGAACGGCTTTCAAACACGTGGCGAAGGCATGGCGAAAGACCTGCGGAGCGCCGGCCAGGGTCGCCGCCGACACCGGCTCGTCGAGCACGCTGCTGGTGAGGACAAACGCGACGCGAGGACCCGTTGGTGTCGCCGCCCCAGCTTCGTTTCCGGTGTCGTGATGGCGGGTCTGAACCCGGGCGTGGCTTCCGGTCGCGGCGTAGCCGTCGAGGGCCGACGCGAGCCCCTCTGCGTCCGTGGCACGGAGGGCCAGCCGGTGCCCGAGCTGAGCGCGGCCGCAGCAAGCCACCGCGGCCACGTTCGCCAGGGCGGGCCTGGGAGAGGACCCATCAACAGCGTCAGCACGCGACGAAGCACCGTCTTCCGGTCGCAGCCACGCTGCCATCTCGCCAGCGACACCACGCAGGCCGGACGCGGTCGCCGCGGACAGGGTGAGGATCCGCGACCTGACACCGTCCGACTCCGGAGCTGGACGTTCACGCTGCGCTTCGGGCGTCCCGCTCGGCGCGGCCTCGAGCACCAAGTGAGCGTTGGTACCGCTGAATCCGAAGCCGCTGATGCCGGCACGGCGCGGTCCTTCACCATGCGGCCAGGTGGTCGTTGACTGCGGCACGACCAGCGGCAGGGTCCGCCAAGGAATGTGCGGGCTCGGACGCGAGAGATGGAGGTGAGGCGGAATCACGCGCTGCTCGAGCGCCAATGCGACCTTGATCAGGCTCGCGATCCCCGCCGCGGCCTCCAGGTGCCCAATGCTGGTTTTCACCGAACCGACCACCAGTGGCCGATCGCGCTCACGTCCTGTCCCGAAAACCGCTCCCAGGCTGCGAATCTCGATCGGATCGCCGAGCGGCGTGCCCGTTCCGTGGGCTTCGACATAGTCCACGGTGGTGGGTGCCACATCGGCGTCCGCCAAGGCACGCCGGATCACCGCTTGCTGCGCCGGTCCGTTGGGCACCGTCAGGCCACCACTCGCGCCGTCGTGGTTGACCGCCGAGCCCTTCACGACCGCGATCACCGGATCGTCGTCGGCCAGGGCGTCGCGCAACCGCTTGAGCACGACCACGCCACAGCCTTCCCCACGTCCGAAACCGTCCGCCGACTGATCGAATGTCTTGCAGCGGCCATCCGGAGCCAGCGCGGACATCTTGTCGAGCACCTGGGTGGACTCGGGCGCCATCATCAGGTGAACGCCTCCCGCCAGCGCCGTGTCGCAGTCGCCATGGCGCAGGGCGCGACAAGCTTGGTGCACCGCCACCAGCGAAGACGAGCACGCGGTGTCGATCGACACTGCTGGTCCGGTCAGACCGAGGGCATAGGAAACGCGGCCGGCGGCCACGCTGAGCGCTGCACCCGTGCCGGCGTAGAGATCGAGGTCGAGCCCGTGCCGGGTCAAGTGGGTCACCCAGTCGAGCCCGCTGATCCCGACCCAGACTCCCGTCTGGCTGCCATAGAGGCGGTCCGGGGCCAGGTTGGCATGCTCGAGGGCATGCCAGCTGGTCTCGAG
>CALFAM010000277.1 GCA_937948815.1 uncultured bacterium | reverse complement strand
ACATCGCGGCCGGAGACGGCGATCCAGTCGCGTTTCGCGCTCTCAGGCAGGCGAAGCGCAGCGCGGTAGAGGAATTCCTGGGAAATGGGGTCGGCACCGTCGGCTTCGAGGAGCGCGGCCCAGCGCTTGGTCAGGTCGCCGTCCACTGCGCCACGAAGGGCATCGCGTCCGTAGAGCTCCATGGTGGCGAAGCGCACAGCGCCAGTGTCGGCGCTTTCCAGCGCGTCGAACGCGGCCTCAGCTTGCTCGGCGGGCGCTTTGCCCTTGCCCAAAGGCGCGAGGATGAGCTGACGCACGGCGGGGGAGTCTTCGAGCACGAAATCACCGGTCAGGGTCGTGGCGATGACCGTCGGGCCGTCGGGATGGGTTTCGAGGCCTTTGCGCATGAGCTGGTTCTTGCGCAGCGCGCTGTAGGCCAGGAGATAGGTGCCGCCTTCGCGGATCCAGGCGTGTGTCTCGCCCTGCATCGAGATGGACTCGTGCTCCGGTGCCTCGCCGTAAAGCGAGTCGGAGAAGGCAAAGCGGACCCGACGATCGGCTTTCTTCTCGAGAGCCTTGCCGACAGCGATTGTGACGTGGGCTTGAATCACCTCGCTGCTGGTCGCACCGAGCTGCTTAGCCGCGTAGGTGGGTACAGAAGCTGCGAGCAGCGCGATCGCAAGGGTCGAAAGAAGCGTGGCGCGAATTTTCGACGGTTTCATGGCGGACATCCCCTCGTAGACGGACAAATTCGATCGCGTGAATGCTAGCAGCGGAATGAGTTGGGCGGTAAGACAAAAGGCCCCCGACGCTGCCGGGGGCCTTTGCGATTGATCAGGCCCGAAGGCCCGATCTCAGCTCGCTAGCAGCTCGCTAGTTCGAGCAGATCGACACGTCGTCGATACCACCCTCGACCAGGTCGCCAGGGCCTGCGCCGTCTGCCGCGCTGACGCGGATCTGAACGTTGCTGCCCGCGGGGATCTGGGCCGTCGCGTTGGTCCACACCGCGTTGTTCTGCACGTCACCAAACGACACCACACTGGTTCCGAAGGTGCTGCCACCGTCGGTCGACACCTCGATGGTGAAGAAGTCGCCGCCCGGGTCGTCGCCCGCATCGCGCTGGCCATGGAAGTAGGCCAGATCGAGGGTCGAAGCCGAGGTGACGCTGAACACCGGCGAGAGCGCGATGCAGGTACCGCCGTCGACATCCGCGTTGCCCGCGCTGATGTTGGTGGCGGTGAAGAACGCGTTGCCGTTGCCCGTGGTGTTATCGCCGCCCACCTGCGTGGTGACGCCGCCGTTGGTCTGCTGGGTCGGGGTGTTGACCACGAACGCTCCAGTCGAGCAGGTGGAAGCGCCGCTGTTGGTCCAGCCGCCGTTGCCGCTCTCGAAGTCCTCTTCGACCGTGCAACCACCACCGACGCTGGCCACCGTCAGGCTGATGCTGTCGCTGTCCGAAGCACCGTCGGAGTCGGTTGCCGACGCCGTGATCGTGTGGTTGCCGACACTCAGGGTCGAGGTCGAGAAGGACGCGCCGGAGCCGATGTTGCCATCGATCGACGAGGTCCAGGACAGGCTGCCGGAGATGTTGCCATCCTCGGCATCGTTGGCGGTACCCGAGAACGTCACGGAATCGCCGGCGTTGACCGACGTGCCGTCAGCCGGTGCCGTGATGTTCACCGTCGGCGCGGTGTTGCCACCACCCGTGGAGCAGATCGACACATCGTCGATACCGCCCTCGACCAGGTCGCCGGGGCCGGCGCCATCGGAGGTCTGCACGCGGATGACCACGTTCGAGCCCGCCGCGACCGGCACTGTGACCTGCGTCCAAGCCGCGTTGTTCTGCACATCACCGAAGGACACGGCCGAGGTGAAGCTGCCACCACCGTTGGTCGAAACGTCGACGCTGAAGAAGTCGCCTGCGGCATCGTCGCCCGCATCGCGCTGGCCGTGGAAGTAGAAGAACTCGAGGGTCGAGTCCTGGGTGACGCTGACGGAGGGCGACTGCACGATGCAGTTGCCACCGTCGACGTCGGCGTTGCCGGCGCTGATGTTGGTGGCGGTGAACAACGCGTTGCCGCTGCCCGTGGTGTTGTCGCCGCCAACCTGGGTGGTGACGCCTCCGTTGGTCTGCAGCGTCGGTGTGGCGACCACGTACGTACCAGTGGAGCAGGTGCTCGTGCCGAGGTTGGTCCAGCCGTTGAGGCCGCCGGTCTCGAAGTCGGTCTCCAGCGAGCAACCGCCGCCGCCCACACTCTGGACGGTGATGCTGATCGCATCGGAGCCCGACAGGCCGCCGGAATCGGTGACCGAGGCCGTGATCGTGTGGTTGCCGACCGACAGGGTCGAGGTGCTGAACGAGCCGCCGGAGCCGATGTTGCCATCGATCGACGAGGTCCAGGACAGGCTGCCGGAGATGTTGCCATCCTCGGCGTCCGTGGCCGTACCGGTGAAGCTCACCGAGTCACCGTCGTTGAAGGTGGCACCATTCGCCGGCGCCGAGATGTTGACGCTCGGTGCCGTGTTGATCGGCGCGCCGCAAGAGGGGAAGCGGAACGAGCAGACGCGGGTCGTCCAGTTGCGGGTACCCGTGGTCTCCACGTACTCGTTGGTCATCCAGAACGTACAGCCGTCGACCGGGTCGACGCTGATCGACGAGTAGTCCACCCAGCGGTTGATGCCGAGCTGCGAGCCGGTGCCGATCACGCAGGCGCTTTCCGCCTGCAGCGTGCCGGCGGGATCGCCCGTCTCGCGACCCGTGAAGAAGACGCCCGGGAAGGTCGAGTTGCTCGAGCGGGTGTAGCTGAGGCCCAGGTTGCCCGAGCTGTCGAGGGCGACCGATCCGACCCAGCGGCTGTCACCGTCGCCCGGGGCGAGGGTGCCGGTGTCGGCCAGGCTGGCGGAACCGGTGGCGCTGTTGATGTCGAACTCCGCCCAGCGGATACCGGCGATGTTGCCGCCCGTATCGACTGTGTGGTTGATCACTGCCTTGTGGTTGCCGTTGACCATGCGGTTGGCGAACCGGTACATCGTGAACTGGCCGAGGGCGTCCAGGTTCTGGGTGGTCGACGGCTGCTGGATGCAGTCACGGCTGAAGCCGCAAAGCTCGGCGTCGAAGGCCGCGGTGGAGACGAACGACGTCGTACCGAAGGTCGAGTTGTTGGTGTTGTTCCAGTCGGTGCAGAAGCGCCAGAACTGGTAGCCGTCCGGGCCGGAGCCGCCAAAGGTCTGGATGTCGAGTGCTTGTACGTAGGGCGCGCAGGAGCCGGACGGTGGCGTCGGGCCCTCGAGGTGCGCCGGCTGCAGGGCGAAGCGCTGCGGCGTCTGGCTGGCGGGCAGGCGGAAGTTGACCTGTTGAGCGTTGTTACCGGCGAGCATGGCATCGCGCTCGAACGCGGTGACCTGCACGGCGGTGAAGCTGGCGCCAAACTGGTTGGTCATCATGTGGTACGCGCTTTGACCGGCGCCATCGGTCCACAGACCGATCTTCGGGTAGTCGTTGAACTCACCCGGGCTGACCACGAAGTCGTAGAGGAAGTAGGGGCCCTGGGGATCCGAACCCTGGGAGATGGCGAAGCACTGGTGGCCATCCGGGTTGTTGGGACTGGTGAACTGGCTGAAGACCCAGCGCTCGGCGATGTGGTCGTAGAGCACGATCGGATCGCCCGCGTTCTGGGTCCGGCACACGCCGTTGAATCCGGGGGCCTGCCAGAAGAGGTTGCCGACAAAGGGCCCTGCGGCAACCGAGCCGTCGCTCTTGTTGAAGATGATCCAGCCCAGGTTCATGTACTGGACGTAGAAGTCGCGACCGACGTCGCCGTTGACATCGGGCGGTGCGACGAGACCACCGACCAGGTTGTTGTTGTCGTTGTTGTTGTAGCCCTCGAAGGAGAGCAGCGCGCCGGGCGCGCGCCGGGTCGGCAGCGGGCCGGCCAGCGGATCGGATTCTGTGTGGACGATCGGACGGTCGAGGAGGAATCTCGGCACCGTGCGATTGGGTACGTCGACCGGTGCACCGAAGCTGGTGGGCTGCGGCACGAGCCGCATCAGCTCTTGGATGGTGGGGGCGACGCCGACGTTGACGGCGGTTCCCGTCGAGTGAGGCTTGCTGTCACTGGCGGGCTGTGCCGAGGCGGCGGTCGAAAGGATGGCCGCGAGGGCCAGGCAGGTGATCGTAACTCGCTTCAAAACGCTCTCTCCTTGATCATTGAGAATCGAAGACGCACGGCAACGCGCGCACAGTGCGTGCGCAGCCTTAGACCGTCATCGGATCCGAATGGCTTACTTCAGCGGCCAGCGGTGTGGCAGCTTCGACGAAATCCCCTTGCGTGTGAACGCGGCTCCAATCATGTCCCGGACGGCCTCTCGAATCCGAACGAGAAACGAACGGGCGCGCAAAGAGGCGACAGCCGACGCGCAGTGCGTCGCCGGGAGCTGGCGCCTGTGAGTGGAGATGGGGGCTGCCTAGGAAGGCGCTTCTTGCTTCTGGTTCGGGCTCGGCCAGCTTGCCAGAATGTGGGTGAAGCGGGCGTCGTCTCGCAGGGGATCCAGGTCCTGGTCGACCTCGATCCAGCTGCGGAAAGGAAAGCTCTGATCACGCAACGCTCTCAGCGTCGAAATCGCTCCCTCGCGATCTCCACATGCGGTGGCGATGCACGAGGCGTTGAACATGACCAGGCCATCTCTGCGCGCGAGCTGGGTGGCTGTGCGGTTCCACCCCAGGGCTTGGCGATGGCTGCCGAGGTGCACCAGCGCGGCGCCCCCGAGCGACCAGGCGCGGGCATCTTGCGGATAGATCTCCAGGTGCTGACGCGCCGCACAAACGCCCTTCTCGTGGAACTCTTCCGAGCGGGCAGTGTCGTTGCAGCACTTGTAGCCCAATGCCGTATAGAGCGGCACGCGATAGTCCGTGCTGCGCCGCCAGGCGTTGCTGGAGAGCACGCGTAGGGCGCGATCCGGGTCATCGAGGAGACGGCAGAGGCGGCTGAAGTCGACCATGCATTCCGGGAGCCCGGCATCGCGGACGATCACGCGTTCCAGCGTGCTCGCCGCCCGCGGGCGATCGCCGTGAATCCACTCGAACAGGCCTGCGGCATGTTGAGTCTCGGCAAGCTCGGGCTGCTGCGCTTGGGCGCGCTCGAGCGCAGCCTGGCCGGTGGAGAGCTGGTGCTGATCAGTGGCGTAGTAGAGCCACAGGTGGGCGCAGCTGATGGCGATGCCCGTACGTGCCTGTACGGACGCAGGGTCGAGCCGGGTCGCTCGGGTGAACAGCTCGAGCGCGGCCCGGCATGACGCCTCGGTGCCGATGCGCAGGAGGTGCTTCGCGCGAAGCATCAGATCGTAGGCATTGACCCGTGCCTTGGCCGTACGCAGCCGCGCGGTCCGAAGCGGCATGCCAGATGGGAGTCCGGCCCGCCGTGCGGGGCCTATGGACGGTGTTGCCCCCTTGCTGGGCGCAGCCGCACGACCGGGTGGCGAAGCTGCGGCTCCTGCCTTCCCCATGGCTGGCCGTAGGGATCGATGGGGCGTGGCGGCCATGGTGGGCGACCGCTGGCCGACGGACCGCCCGTCTCGCGGCCGTGACTCGGTCACGGGAAGAACCTGGCCGACGAAGATGGCGCCACGTGCGTAGACCGTCTTGATCCAGGTCGGATTGCGGCGGTTGTCGCCGAGGGCGCGCCGGGCTTCGCGAACCTGCTTGGCGATCGCTGCGTCGCTGACGCAGCGGCCTTGCCAAAGCGTTCGCCACAGCTCTTCCTTCGAGATCAGGCGACCCGGATGGCTGGCCAGATAGGTCAGAACCTCCAGGGCTTGCGGTTCGATATGGACTCGCTTGCCGCGCCGGCAGAGCTCAAATCGATCTCGAGAGATCTCGAATTCGCCGAATCGAATGGTTCGAGTCGCCGGGGTCAGATCAGTCGTCATGGTTCCCACCTCCGACAAGATCTCGCCGTGCCACCCACAGAATCGGGAGAACCAACACAGCCACGAACGGTCCGAGCCACAGCTGATCGTCGGCCACCCGCTCAGCCTTTCACGACGACCGCCACGCGGAGCGCCTCGGTAGGGCAGCTCAGCGCGACCAGGCGCAGGAAGATAGCCTTCCTGACGATCGGACATGCAAAAAACAACACACGCTTCTGCTACCAGTATAGCGGGTGCGTGAACTGCCGCGTCGGACGGTGTCAGCGAATGGCTAGGAGACTTCCTGGCGCGCCAGGCGCAGGGTGAGGCCGCCGAGCAGCACGATCGCAGCCGCGATGACGATCCACAGCACGACGGACTGCCAGCGGCCGCCGCGGGTGACCCGGCCGAGGGCGCGATAGGCAGCGTTGGCCTGGATCGGACCGAGCACGGCGTCGTTGGCTTGCAGGGCCAGGATCACCTGGCGGATGCGTTCGAGCTCGAAGCGGGCCGGCCTGGCGTCCGGATCGCCGAGCAAGAGCCGATATTGGCCGGCTCGTGCCGGGAAATAGATCTCGACGATAGGGAAGCGTCCGGCCACCCGGCGAAACTGCAGTGGGGCGTCGTCTCCATCGGCGATCGTCAGCTCGAAGCTGGCCATCCGCGAGGCTGCGAGGTCGATGCGCCACGGTCGCGGGTCGCCCGGCCGGCGCAGCATGCGGCCACGCTGCGGCACGATCGGCCCGTTCGGGGTCTGGCCTTCGAGGGTGAAGGTACGGTCAAAGAAGGCGACGGTCGGCGCGAGCGACAGCTGATCGACCATTGCTGGAGCGACCGGAGGGGCGAGCTGATAGATCGACCTTCCTTGCGCGACGTTCGGCTCGGAGACCGTGAGCTCGCGCCACTCCGTGCGTCCGGTGACCGCGAGGAAGGCGATTTGTTGATCGGCGTCGTCGACGATGCGCAGATCGGCGTGGTCGGCACGCATCAGGGCGAGATCCTCGGCACGAAGAACCAAGCGGGCCAGGCCATCGGCCGAGGGCTGGACGTCGATGATGCGCTGGTGCCGATAGTGGCTCGCCTCGACCGGGGCCCCGGGTGCTTGCGCGAAGGCGAGCGCCGGCGTCGGATCGAAGATGGACGAGCGTTTCACCGTGCCGAGGGTCGCAGGCAGCACACGGGCAGGGTCGTAGCGTCCGGCCCGGACCGCCGCTGGACCAGTCTTGGAATCGAGCCACGCATCGTCGTAGTGAGGCCGGTGGGCGCGTGCACCGCCGAAGCGAAGGGTACCGCTGGCCGGTCTCAGAGTGTCGTCGTCTCCGGCAGCGGCATCCAGTCCAGGAGACGTCGAAGCCTCGTCGGGAAGCACGAAGAGCAGCGCGGGCGCACGGATGACCGCGTCGAAGGCGAGGGCGGCAAGGGGTGGCGCATCGCGATCGTGGATCACGACCCGCAGCCGATCGCCGCGCGCGGTGCCCAGAGGGAGATCGAGCAGCTCGATCCGCTCATCGGTCGGCGCTCGGGAAACCGATCCACGACCGAGCACGGTCTCGCTACGGTTCGGGCCCTCGTCCCACACTTCGAGGGCGCGGTGAAAGCTGGCGCTCTCAGTACGCACGCGCAGCAGCTCGGGGGTCAGGCCGCGCGGTCGCTCGAGGACCACCACGGTCATGCCGTCGCGTTGCTCGCGGCCGATCTCGGTCAGCGGTACTGCGAGACGCTCGCGTCCAGCCACGGTTTCGACCTGGACGAGCGCGATCGAAGGGGCGAGATAAGGGCCGGTTTCACCCTCCAAGGTCAGATCCCAGGCTTCGGCGACCCCGGGATCGGTCGCAGCGTCGAGGGGCGGGAGAATCGGTGGCAGGTCGAGGTGAAACCGTTCACGGTCGGGCGCGGGCAGCCGGAAGAGCGAGCCATCGGCGAGCAGGACGGGCTGTCCGGCGGGATCGGCTGGGACGGTGGTCAGTCGGGCTTGCCGCACGAAACGACCTGCGGATGCGCGGATGACCAGGCGCCAGCGGCCGGGCGGCTGCGCTCCCGTCTTGCTGTCTGGCGCAGCGCGCGTGCTTGCAGTCGCCGCCGCGAGCTGTTCCCGCAGGGTGGACGGTACCGCGATGCGGTACGTCTCGATCCACCGCTTGGTGGTCTCGCCGACTTCCTCGGTGCGTTGCTCGACGGCGACCAGCTCCGGCTCGAGCGTGCGCACGATCTCGAGGCCGTCGACGGCTGCGTCGCCACGGTCGACCGAGTACGGGACCTCGACGCCCAGCCGGTCGAAGATGCGGAGGTCAGCGAGATCGGCACGGCTGGCCGACAGGACGTCGGCTGGCAGATCGAGACGCACGAAACGATCCGCAGGCGCCTCGATCGCGGCTTGTAGGGGGAAGAGCGTGGCGAGCTCTGGTTCCTGGCCGCGGGCGGGAAGGGTGACGGGAAGCGCCAGCAGCAAGGCCAAGAACCAGCAGTGTGTGGTTGGCCAGCGAGTGGACCGGTCATTCGTGGTCATGACTTCTCCGTGCGCGACGTGAAGACGAAGCGTTGGTAGACGAGGGAGACCAGCAGCAGCGAGACCGCCAGGCCTGCAAGAGAACCGACGCGGTAGAGGCCTTCGAGCTGACCGAGATCGTAGAGGAAGACCTTGACAATGGTGATCAGCAGCACGACCAGGCTGATCCAGCGTAGGCCCGCGGACCGGCGCTGCAGGCCGAGGGCGAGCAGGCAGAGCGCGTAGACCGCCCATGCCAGGGATAGGCTGAGCTCGCGTGCGGGCTGATGTGAGAAGGAGATGCTCTGCAGCGAGCCATCGGCGAAGAGATCGAAGATCGTCAGGTTGATCCAGGCAAAGATCACGACGATCGCTGCCAGGCCGCACCCCAACCCCAAGATCGGACGCTGGGGTCGATAGAGCGCAGACTCGAACAGGCGCGCACGCGGCGCTTCCAAGGGCTGCAGGATTCGGAAGGCGCCGAGCAGGCAGGCCGCGGGAACCCAATAGGTATAGAGCAGCCAGTTGAGGATCGGCCAGCCACGGTCGACGTGGTAGCCGAGCAGCGCGGGATTGATCACCAAGCGGGCCGTTGCGGCGCCGAGCAGAAGAATGGCGAAATACTTGAGGCCGGGGTGGTCGAGGCGTCGCCACAGACCGAGCATGGCTGCGCCTTGGAGCGCCCAGGCGATGGTCCACCATTCTTCGGAGAGCTGGAGGGGAACGGCCAAGGCCACGAAGCCGAGGGTGACGGCGAGCAGCCAGACCTGGCTACGCAGCCGATGCGCGCCGGATTCAGCGCCCATTTCGGATGCCGAGTCGGCGACCGCCAAGACCTGGCGGGCACGGGCCGCAGCGGCCAGGCTGATGGTGGCGAGCGCCAGGGGCAGGAGCGCGATGGCGCGGTCACCGAACATCGATACGAAGCGCTCATGGAGAATCGGAAACGCGAGTGGGCCAGCCAGCGCTGCACCGTACAGGGCGCCGCGCCGGGTCGCCAGAACGCGGCTCGAGAGGAAGGGCCAGAAGCTGAAGGCGATGACCAAGAGCCCATGGACCGCCAGCGCCCAGTTCTCCCAGCGTTCCGACGAGTGCCAGAAGGTCAGAACCAGCGATACCAGCGCCACGAGGGCGAGATACAGCTTGCCGCTTCCGAGGCGCGTGATGGCGAGCGTGGCAACCGCTGCCAACGCCGGGAGGGTGGCAAGAAACACAGGCGCTGGCTGATGCTCGACGAAGACCAGGGGCAAGAGGCCACCGAGCACGATCATCGGATGAGCCACGGCGCCGGCCATCGCGGCACGGATCTCGGGGCTGGAGGCGACTGAGTCGAAGCTACGAACGTTGCGGACGAGCGCAAAGACCAGCCAAGCGACCGAGAGCGCGACAACCAGCCCGTAGTAGAGAGCGGGGGAGAGCGGCGCGAACTGATCGTTGGCGAGCACCACGTTTCCGAAGCCCATGAGACCTGCCGCCATCGGCACCAGCCAGCCCATTCTGGGCACCGAAGCAGTACGCACCAGGATCACGCTGAGGCCGATCATGCCGACCACCCAGGGCCAGAGGGTGGTGTCGCGCAGGGCGGGGCGGGCAGCGACCTGGAACAGAGCCCCGACCGCCACGACGACCGTCGGCAGCGCGTCGAGGGGAGTCAGTGCTGGTGGATCGTTCGACGACGCTCGCCTACGGGTGCGCGACTGCAGCATCAGCAGGGCGAAGAAGACGGCCGCCAGGCCGATCGCGATGCCATTCGCTTCCCAGGCGAGCCAGCCTCCCTCGCCTTGGCTCCTCGCGAGGGTTCCCACGAAGTGGACATCCCAAAGCCAAACCGTGAACACTGCCAGGGAAGCCGCCGCTGCCGTGCCCGTAGTGCCTACCGGTAGCCGGTCTCGTTGCTCCAGCCAGCCGGCAGCAAATGACAGCAGAGCGATCAGGGCAGCCACTGGCGCCAGGTGCTCGCCCAGATCCGTACGTGCTGCGAAGTAGAGCGCGAAGAGGAACGGGACGACCAGGCCAGCAGCCCGCAACCATGACCATTTGCGTTGATCTGCGACGTCCGCCTCGCCACGCTGGTAGCCGACGAGAGCAAAGAGGGCCGAGAACAAGGCCAGCAAGATCAGGGCGGGCGGCCGATCGGATGCGCCGAAGTCAGTGGCTGTCCAGCCGGCGAAGTAGAGACCGCTGGCGACCAGTCCGAGCAGGCCGAGCACCGGCCAGCGACGACGCCGAACCAGGAACAGCGCGCCGCCGTTGAGCAGCAGAAGGTAGCCGAAGAGGCCGATCGGGTGGTCGAAGCCCGAGCCCAGCAACAGAGGTGTGATGAATCCGCCCAGGAGGCCGAGCACGGCGATCACCGTCGATCGATAACGCCAGGCGAGCAGGCCGGCAGCACTGGTCACCAAGGCCATGAGCGCGAAGGCCACGCCGTAGCCGATCAGGTCGAACAGCCGGGAGGCGGCCCACGTCGCGCCGTAGAGAATGACGACGCCTGCCCACGCCAGGGAATTGGCCGTGACCGCGTAGCCTTTGGGGCGCAGGCGCTGGGATCCGAAGACCGCCGCGATGCCGACGACGTAGGCGAGGGTCACGCGAACCGCGGGCGGAAAGAAGCCGCGCTCGGCCAGGTCCTTGACGAAGAGCAGGCCGGCCAAGGCCAGGACCGCACCGCCGAGCACGGCGAATCCGCGCACGCCGATCCATTGCTCCCAATCGATCTTGGGCCAGGCAGCACGAGAGGCCCTGCGGTCGCCGTAGGCTGGCGGCACGATGGGGCGTCGCGGCTTCGCGTCGCCCTGTGCTGGTTCGCCCTGTGCTGGGTCGCCCGCTGTTGGCGAAGCGGCTTCGTCCGCTGTGGATGCGGGCGCCGTCGGCTCGGGCGGAAGCGGTGTCGGGATGACGCGACTCGTGGCTGGCCTGTCTTCGGAGGGGGCCACCGTTTCGGCCGCAACCGCTACCGCCGGCTCCAACGGAGGAGGCACGTCCGCGATCGGCGCCTGCTCACGTGATCGTTCGCTGTCGTCGGCCGTGGCGGAGGGTTCGGCCTCACTCGATCGATCTGCCCGCTCCAGCGCGACGATGCGCTCGTCGAGTCGGTGGGCGAGGCTACCGAAGCGATCCTGGAGGGCCCGGATCGTCTGCTCCTGGTCTTGCACGCGACGCCAGAGCACCGCGATGAGGAAAGGTACGAGGAGCGCGGCCATGGCCAAGACCAGCACCAAGATCACGGCACAGCCATTCATGACGACGCTCCAGACGGACGACAGTTTCTCGATAAGGACTGATTCATGGCAGGGGCCCCGCTATTGTGACACGGCTGTCTCGACATTCGAAGGCATCATCAAGACGCGTGCCAGGCCGCCGAGCGATGATTCGCCTGTCAACTCCGCGGTTTCCGTAGGGCGCGTAGGCAGTGTGCAGTCACGAGACTGCAGGCACTGACCGCGGGCGCACGTTGCAAGCTGCAGGCGCGAGGCTCAAGGCGTGGTGGGCTGAGCGTGCAAGCTCTCGCGCTGTGCATCGAGAGACGCATGCTGGTCGGCAATCGCGGCTTCGATCTCCGTCAACGCAGAGACCGCGCTGTTGACGGTGTAGCTGACCGTGATCTGCCAGGCTTGCAGCCAGAAGAGACGCAGATGCCACCCTTCTTGCCGCCATTCGAGGGTCGGAATCTCGAGGGTCGGCATCTCTGGGGTGGGATCTGTAGGCTGAAGCTCGTGCCCGGGTCGATTTGCGTCGACCGAACCGATCGATCGACCGGGACCGTAGGTGGCTTCGATGCGCCCTCGGACGGTATCCCAGCCCTCTTGGATGCCCTCGCCGGAGAAGAGTCGGTTGATCCGCACCACCTGCCGGTCGACCACCACCGCGACCAGCCCCGGGTCATCCTCCCAGCTCAGCACCTCGACCTGGTGCCGTGTGGGCAGCGGCAGGGTCTGGGCGTCGGGGAAGAGCGGCAGGCTGAGCGCGCTGCCACCGAGGCAGTAGGTCTGGAAGACCATCTTCAGGCACCGGGGCTCGACTACGCTGCCGCTGGCGACTGCCCGGCTGTCGTAGGGTGTCAGCACGTGCTCGCCGAAGACGATGCGCTCGCGTCCCGAGGGCACCTCGAGATCGAAGCGGTTGCGGGCGTCGAGGATCGTTCCGTCGGCGGCCTCCCACCGATATTGAACGCTGCTGGTGGTCGGCACGTCGCCCGGATTGTGCAGGCGCACGAACCATCCCCATTGGCTCCACGTCTCTGTGCTCCGGATCATGCCGGTGCTCGTGGCCAAGACGGTCGTTCCCGAGGGAAGCAACTCGGGCGTGTCGATCTCGCGTAGGGCTGGAATCAGGGGCCAGAGCTGGGCGCCCAGGTCGCAGTATTCGGCGTCGACTTCGGGATCATCGTGCGTGAGACGCCCGAGCAGGCAGCTTGCTCGTTCGCGGGCCGCTTCGTCCAGCGAGCGCCGGCGAACGCCGAGCCGCACCAACAAACCCAGAGCCGATTGACGCTCGCCGGCATCGGTCAGCGTTTGGACATCTCCGAGCACCCGGTCGGCGTTGGCGATCTCGAGCGCGATCCTACCGACCACGCCGTCGAGCTTGCCGGCGTCCCGGCGCGCGATCGCGACCACCCCGATCGTCGCGATCAGCCCGATCGCGGCAAGGGTTCGCGGATTCGCCAACGCCCGGAGCAAGAGCAGAGGCAGAACGATCCAGATCGGCGTGCGGGATGGTTTCTCGTGCCTTTCGTTCTCCATGGCACTCCGTGTACGGTCCGAGCCAGCAGTCTGTCCGACCGCACGGGTTTCTCCGAGAATGGCATGCTGGCGGTGCCGGAGGCGACTGCGTATACTCGGCGCGCGCGGTCCCGCGTATCTTGCTTGCTTCAGCTGGCCGTTTCGCCTGGAGGTTTCCGAAACCATGTCCGACAAGGTCAAACCCCGCATCTCGCGCGGCTTGCGTG
>CALFAM010000276.1 GCA_937948815.1 uncultured bacterium | reverse complement strand
GGCACCGCGGCGCCGAGGAATGGAAGCAGCCTACTGCGGCTCGTCCGAGGAATGGTGAAGCAGGCGTGTCGAGTCCTTCAGGCACTCGACGACCCGGTCCCGCAACGGAGCGGTGCGCACATCGAGCCGCCGAGCCTGTCGCAACACGTCACGGGCTTCGTCACGCTCACCCGAAGCCAGGAGGGCCATACCGAGACGGGTGAGGTTGCTCGGCGACGGCAGCAGCTCGGTCGATCGGCTCAGGCAATCCACCGCTTGTGCGAACTCGCGTCGCTTGTAATGCACCCAACCAAGGGCCGCCAGCGGCAGGCGCCGCAGCTCGTCTGGTGCCGCGTCCAGGGCACCCAGGGCGCAGGCGAGCGCTTCGTCGAGATCTTCTCCCAACTCCGCGAGACTCCAGGCCAGCTCGTAATTGGCCAACGTCCGCGTGAAGTCCGACGTACCTTCGGCGAGCAGACGACGCCCGACGCGAATGCCTTCACGGTGGTCACCTTCGCTGCGCAACGCCTCGATCAGCGTCGTGCAGGCCGTGGTCCGTAAACGCTCTTCCGCGGCCAGATCGAGCACCTTGTCGACCACGGCGCGAATCTCGCGGGGCCGCTCGAGCTCCAGGCAGACCATGGCATAGCTCACCAGGACTGCTGGATTGTCCGGTTCGCGGGCCAGCGCTTGTCGGTAGCAGGAGAGGGCATTGCGCGTTCGCCCGCCCGCCAGTGCACGCCTGGCACGCGCCAACCAGCTCGCCGTATCGCCATCGGCTCGCCCCTCGTTCTCGAGATCCGCGGATTCGCTGCTGGCCTGCTCGTCCAGCAGCTCGCGCAGCTCTTCGAAGCGCAAGCGGGAGGGTGCCAACCGCAGCGCCCGGCGAAACGCCTCGTGCGCCTTGCGGTTCCAGGCACGGTCCAAGCAGGCGAAACCGAGCACGTGGAAGGCTTCCTCGAAGGCCGGATCCGCTGCCACGGCTGCTTCCAGGCGCCGAATGGCTTGGGTCGTGCGCCCGAGCTGGTAGAGGCAGCATCCGAGCAGGTAGTTCGCCTGGGGCAAGGGCTCGAGCGCGCTGGCATGCTCGAGCAAGGCAATCGCCTCTTCCAGGCGTCCTGAGCCCGCGTACACGGCTCCGAGACTGAAATGCGGCAAGAATGCCTTGGGGAAGCGTTCCACGGCCTGCTCGAGGCGTGTGGTCGCCGACTCGGTCTCTCCCAGCTCGTGCGCCAGCACGCCGCTGTAGACCAGGGCTTCGTAGTGCTGTGGCTTGCCCACCAGAACCTGGTCGAAGAAGCCCCGGGCTCGTTCTGCGTCGCCCTCGTTGAACCACGTCTCGCCGATCAGAAAGGCCAGCTCGTGGTTTTCCGAATCGAGCGCGTAGGCCGATTCGAGGGCGGTCATCGCCCGCTCGACATCACACGACACCAGCGCGTATTCCGCCTCGTCGAGCAGAAAGAGAAAGGGCTTCCGGTCTTCGCCGCCAAAGAGCGAAACGACCGCCGTTCGCGCGCCAGCGAAACGCTCCCGACGCTCGAGGCCGAGAAGCTGCTCTTCCAGCTGCGCCTCCCAGCGCTCACTCCACTCCTCGCGCCCGACCGCCCCTTTGGCAGCCAGGACATCGCGCAAGGACGTGATTCCCGTGTGATTGACGAGCAGCTTCTGCTCGAGGTGCTGGATCGTCCCCAGCATCTGACGAACGGTGCCGGTGGTGCGCTTCACCACCTCTTCCAGGATCGAGATGCGCTCGAGCAGATGCTCGTCGAACGACAGCTCGTCTCCCTGCGACTCGAAGCAGGCCAGCTCCTCCTCGTCCCAGCTCCCCGAGACCACGAGCAGGCGCTGGTGACAGCGCACGCAGTATTCCTGGTCGTCAGGGTTGGGCGCGGAACAAACTTGGCAATACATCGGACGCCGATCGTCGTGCGGAGACGACCTCCGTTTAATCGTAAGAATAGAAGCCGCGACCGCTCTTGCGGCCGAGGTGCCCCGCATCGACCATTTTGACCAGAAGCGGGCAGGGACGGTACTTCGGATCGCCGAAGCCATCGACCAGGACGCGCAGGATGTCGAGGCAGACATCGAGGCCGATCAGGTCGGCAAGCGCCAAGGGTCCCATCGGGTGGTTCATACCCAGCTTCATGACCTGATCGATCGCTTCCGCATCCCCAACGCCCTCGTAGAGGCAGAAGATCGCCTCGTTGATCATGGGCAGCAATACGCGGTTGGAGACGAATCCCGGCGCGTCGTGAACCTCGACCGGAATCTTGCCCATACGCTTCGACGCCGCTTCGACGAGGTCGTAGGTCGCCTGGTCCGTGGCGAGGCCGCGGATGACCTCGATCAGCTTCATGATCGGCACAGGATTCATGAAGTGCATGCCGATCACCTTCTCCGGCCGCGAGGTCACAGCGGCCAGCTTGGTGATCGAGATCGAGCTGGTGTTGGTCGCCAGAATCGTTTCCGCGCGACACCCTTCGTCGAGCTGGCGAAAGATCGCCTGCTTGATCTCGAGCTTCTCGACCGCAGCTTCGATCACCAAATCCTGTTCAAAAAGAGCGTCGAGCTTTGTGGCGCCGTGGATCCGGGCACGCGCAGCGTCCCGCTCCTCCGCGCTCAGGCGCTCCTTGGCAACCAGCCGGGCCAGACTCTTGTCGATTCCCGCCAGGCCGCGCTCCAGCGCAGCAGCGTCGATATCGACCAGGCACACCTCGTACCCGGCCTGCGCCGACACCTGGGCAATTCCATGGCCCATGGTGCCGGCACCTACGACGCCGACCGTGCGGACGCCGTCCGTATTTGCTTCGTCCGTCATGTTCGTGTGCTCCCATTGTCCGGCGGACACCGGACCGATCAGAGACTACGGGACCACGCGCCAAGGGTCAAGGAACCTGCCCCGAACAGCCTTTCACGTCGACGAAAAGATGAGGCGACGGCGGGGACGGGTCGAGAACCGAACGCCGCCGGACTGCGCCCCCAAATGTGCCCAGTAGACCGGTGCGGCCAGGCGGATTCGGTTGGGCCGGTGCGCTCAGGCAGGTGCCAGCCAGGACTCGTTGCGTCCCAGCTTGGTGGTCATGGCCGCGCCGACACCGATGAAGGTCGCCAGCATCCAGGTCCAGTCGCCGAGCCAAGGCACCAACTTGACGGCGCCCAAGACGATCAGCCCAACCGTTGCCGCGGTCACGGGCACCACCACCCGGTGGCGCCCGCGCGTGCGATCGAGCAACCAACTCCCCAACGCGTGGAAAACGGCCACCATGCCCCAGAAGCGGAGCAGCAGGGCGACCATGGAGACCAAGACGAGAAGCGGGAGGCCGATGATGGCACCCACCAATGCGCTGGCCGCGACAGCGGTCATGGTCATGGCCAGGATGCCGGTCAGGCCGACGACGAAATTGTGGAATGGCTCCGCGCGAACGCTCTCGGCCGTGGAGACGATCTCCCTCCCACTGATCGCGAAGAGCAGGGTGACGAGCAACGCCCAGAATGCCAGCAGCGCGAGCTTCGCGCCCAACACCACCATGGTCGGCGTTCCGGTCGTTGGGCCTTCGAGCAAGGTCAGCCAGGCGGCCGCGGCATCGGGGTAGGCCACTGAACGTCCCCTGATCTCGGACCCCGGCGCAGCGTCGATCCGGCCCCCGAGCACGAAGACGTCGCCGCCGACCGTGGCCGACTCGCCGAGCGTGGCGTTGCCACCGAGGACGATGACATCGCCTTCGACCCGACCCATGACCGTCACGGAGCCGCCCAGCGCAACCGCGTGACTCTCGGCCTCCCCTTCGACCACCAGATCGCGTCCCAGTGCGACCAGGCGACTGCGGGCAATGCTGCCCGTATCGAGGTGCAGTGCCGGCTCCGCCGGTGCATCCTCGGAGTCTGCAGCGCCGCTATGCGCCGCGAGGCTGAGCACGCCCAGCCCACCAAACGAAGGCGGTACGAGAAGAAACGCCGTGGCCAGAAAGAGCGCGTAGAAGAAGCGCCGGAGGCGACCGTGGGCTGGTGAGCTCTTGGCGCCCGTGTGAACACCATGCGTCGCGCCGCGTCTCGGCGTGGCAGCCGGCGTCCGTGTCGCGGCCGGAGGCAAGCTCATCGAGCTCCGTCGCCACCGCCGAGCGGAGTCGCGTCATCCCCAGCGTGGGCGACCGAAGAGCGTGGCCGGCGGCGCAGCATGCGCAAGAACAGAAGATCGAGAAAGAGCACGCCTACCGTCAGCGCGATCAAGCTCGCTTTCGAGGTCACCAACAGCTCGTCGAAGGCCAGGGTCACCCCTTGCCAGGTGGCGCCGAGCATGCCAGCGCCCGCCAGCGTGGCGGTTTGAAAGAAGTCAGCAACAGCCGCAAAGGTACCGATCGTGCCATCCTGGAGGACGCTGGTGCCGGCGAGCAGCATGGCCGCCAGGGCCGCAAAGCCCACGGCAACGGCCAGCGGCAGACGCCACGCCTGATGCGATTGCGAGGCCCATGACGACGCGGGAAGCGCGGCCGTCACCTGCGCCGCGAAACCCGAACGCACGTCGATCTTGCTCTCGGCGAGCAGTGCGTGGAGATTGCCGAGCAAGCGCTGCTCACCGAGCAGATCGGGCCGCGCGGCCAGCCCATCGCGGAGCGCGGCCGTGTTCTCCGTGGCCAGGGTGCCATCGGCTTCCATGTCGAGCCATTCCAGGAGGGTTGCTTCATCGGTGCTCTTCATTTCTTACCCTTCGGGCGCCGCCGCGCCGCGGATTCGGCCCTGTGTCTCCGTCGTCATCGGATCCTGGCTCAATCGGTCAGGTAGTCGCGCAGCCGCTCCTTGAGCATCTGACGCCCGCGAAAAAGCTTGTTCTTCACCGTGCCGAGCGGCATCGACTTGAGCGTTGCGATCTCGTCGTAGGACAGCTCCCCGTAGTGCCGCAACGTAATCAGCTCTCGGTACTCGATCGGGAGGTCGTCGATGGCGAGCTGGATGGCTTCTCCACGCTCGGAGTTGCGCAGTGTTCGGTAGGGTGTCGGATCATTTCCGGGCAGCTCCCACTCACCACCATCTCCTTCCTCAGTCTCGGGCCGGTTGAGCGACACGACTTTCAGGCGACGCTTGCGAATACGGTCGATGGCCGCATTTTGGGCGACGCGAAACAGCCATGTCGAGAACCGATACCGGTCGTCGAAGCGGTTCAGCGCTCCGTAGATCTTGACGAAGACCTCTTGAGCCAGGTCGTGGGCATCTTCCTCATTGCGCAGCATGCGAAAGAGGTAGTTGACCAGTCGGCCCTGATAGCGCTCCACCAAAGCGGTGAAGCTGTCCATCGTGCCGGCCAGCGCTGCAGCGACCAACGCTTCATCCGTCGGTTGCATCCCGGCCGATCTCGACATTGCGGTGGTACGTATGCGGGAGGGACAAGGTTGCAAGTTGTTCCAACAAGGCTCAGCGAGCGACACGCGCGCTCATCGTTTGCCCTGTGGAGAAGAGACCTCTGTGACGCCCAAGATCCGGTCGCCTTGAACCAGCTCGTCCAGAACCTCGTCGCCCGCAATCACCGTCCCGAAAGCGGTGTAGTCGCCATCGAGATGGGGCTGGAGGGAGAGCGAGATGAAGAACTGGCTGCCTGCCGTGTCCGGCCCCGAACGCGCCATGCCGAGCACGCCACGGCCGTAGCGCAGCAGATTCGGCTCGTCGCGAAGTTGGTAGCCCGGGCCGCCCTGACCGTCGCCTCGCGGATCGCCCCCTTGAACGACGAAGTCCGGAACCACACGGTGCCAAGAAACCCCATTGTAGAAGCCCTGAGCCGACAATTGCAGGAAGCTCAGGCAGGTCATCGGCGCTTCCGCGCAGGCGAGGCGCAGGCGGAGCGTGCCGCGGGTCGTCTCGACATCGACGAAGCGCGGTTGGTGCGTCTGGGTGAAGATATCTCGGTAGACCGCTACCGGACGTTGGCTGGCGGGTCCTGGTGCGGAGGACGGACGGCCGAGTGCCGTCAGCGCGAGTCGGGCCGCTCGCCGCACCGCGAAGGGCTGCGCGCGCGTGAGCCTTTCGAGCGCCGCAATGGCATCGGTACGCTCGGAGGGCACCGTCTCCGCGCGTGCCTGCAGGGCTGCCACGGCAGCGGCTCGGGTGATCAGCAGGCGATCGCGAATACCGACGGTCTCGACCAACATATCGACCGGGACGATCGGATGCCCAGCAGCCCAATCCAACACCCTTGCCCGCACACCGGGATCCGGATCCGCCAGCGCCACGCCCACCCACGCGGGTAGCGGCGACGCGTCCCTCGGCGACTCGGCATAGGCGGCCAGGCGCACACCCAGGGCGGCACCGCGCACCGTTGCATCTTCGTCTTCGCTGAGCCGTGTCACGAGCTGATCATCGTCGAGGAAGCCCGCGGCCTGTGCGGCATGCACCCGCACAGCCGGCTCCGGATCACGTGCAGCATCCTGAATCAGCACCGCGGCCCGCGGGTCGCCGCCTTCCGCCAACGCCACCAACGCCAGCTCACGCTCGCGCCCACCTGCAGCATCCTTAGCCCGCGCGACGAGCGCCCGCCCGATCGCGTCGTCACGCAAGAAGCTGCCGGCCACCTCGAGAGCCGCGATGCGCACTGCGCTTCGTGGGTCGTCGAGCTTGTCGCGTAGCGCCTGGCGCCATGCGTCACTCGGTGCTGCCGCGCCGCGTGTGATCAGGGCACCGGACGCGCGCAGCGCTTGGATCACGGGTCCTGCTTCGGGTCGCGCCAGCAGCGGAAGCAACGCGTCGAAGTCCGTGCGCGCACCGACCTGCCCGAGGGCGCGAGCAGCCCAGCCCGCGATCCACGGATCGTCGTCGTTCAACAGCCCACGTAGCGGTGCCGCTGCCTCCGGATGCGCCTTGCGTGCAAGACCATAGGCTGCCGCGCGTCGCAGGTGGGGCGCCGTTTGCTGGAGACCGATCTCCGCCCAGCGGATGACACCAAGGTCCGCAGGACCCGTGCCTGGATCGGTCTGAAAGCGAAACAACGAAGGGAGCAAGCGCTCGAGCAACTCGTCCGGTGCGAGCTCACTCAACACCTCGACCACGGTTGCCAGGGTCACCCCTTGGCGCGCCAGCGCCTCGACTGCCCGTTCCCCTGTCTCGCGATCCTTGTCGCGGACGGCCCGCAGCAGGCGATCCGCGACGTTGGCATCGCCTGCCGGCAGGCGTCCGAGAGCAAACGCTGCGGCCTGGCGGACCGCGGGCTCGGAATCCGTCAACAGACCCGCGAGCGTGGCGCTCGAACGGGTATCTGCGATGCGCCCGAGCACCAGCGCCAGGCGGCGGCGTACCGCAGGCTCTGCACGCATGGCTTGATCGACGACCAAGGGTTCCAGGATGCGCCGGTCTGCGAGCAGCAGGAGCATGGCTTCGAGCTCGAGCGCCTGGGGATCGAGCTCCGTCTCCGTGAGGGTCACCGCGGAGGAGCCGTTCGGCGTCGTCGACGGTCCGGCCGCGGGTGCCGACGCACAGCCGCACCACACCAACAGTGCTGACGACGAAAGGAGGAAGAGCCTACGCATGCGTCGGCATCCTACCGTGCGCCGGAAGGTGGCGGTGGGAAGACTCGTCAGACGCCCAAGGCAAGCCGATCGGCTAGCACCTTGGGAAGACCGCTGCGTACGATTCGCTCCTGAGCCTTGTCGATCGCGTAGTCGATCCGGTGCCAGGAGACAACGCGGGTCTCGCTATCGAACGTCAGGTACGCGGCGCGCGGATCACGGTCCCGAGGCTGCCCGATGGAGCCCGGGTTGAGCAGATAGCGACGCTCTGGATCGAGCTCGAGCTGGAAGCTCTCACCCTGCACGACCCCGACCTCGATCCCCTCGTCGTGGCGAACGAAGAGCGACGGAATGTGGGTATGGCCGAAGAAGACCACCGGCGCATCAAATTGCGTGAAGATCTCGTAGGCGTCGTAGATCGAGAAGACGTACGCGTCCTCATCGAGCGGCGAGCCATGGCAAATGAAGACGTCGTCCGCCACCTGCTGCGGCCCCTCGGGCAGCTCCCGCACGTAGCGCAGGTTGGCAGGCATCAGCCGTGCAGTGGTCCAGCGCGCGGCCGCCAGCGCCGGCTGGTTGAAGTTGGCACCGTCTTCCAGCTCGGCCACGACTTTGTCATGATTGCCGCGAATCACATGGACTTCGCCATGAAGATCGTTTTTGATCGCTTCGACAACCTGATTAGGGCCCGCGCCGTAGCCGACCAGGTCTCCCAAGACCAGGGTGACATCGAAGCGTTCGTGCTGGACATGTCGCAGTACGGCGGCCAAGGCCTCCCAATTGCCGTGCATGTCAGACAAGATCAAATAGCGCAATGGCGTTCTCGCAACGTCAAGAGGACGCGTTCGGTCACCTCATCCTCGGTCTCTGTCGGCCCGACCTCGACCCGCAAATCGGCTCGAAGGTAGGCATCGCGGCGCTCTTTGTAGAGACGCCGTACGGATTCCGCAGAGCCGAAGAGCGGCCGAGCCGCCTTGCCCGCTTCGTCCAAACGCTTCTCCACCGTCTCGAGGCTTGGATCGAGCCAGATCGAAACACCGCCGGTACGGGTCATCAGGCTCCGATTCCTGCTGAACGACATCGTACCGCCGCCGGTCGCGACTACCGTTCGTTCGAGCTTTGCCGTCTCGGCGAGACACTCGTGCTCGAGGGCCCGAAAGTGAGCCTCGCCAAACTGCTCGAAGATCTCCCAGACGCGAAGACCAGAGCGTAACCCGATCTGTTCGTCCAAGTCGAGGAAGTCATACGCCAGTTGCCTGGCCAACCCCTTGCCGACCGTCGTCTTCCCAGCTCCCATGAAACCGACGAGGTAGATACGCATCGACCGGCCTCACCGCCGCACCGTAGCACGGCGGCGGTGCGACTGCCCGGCGCCCAGGAACGCGGCACGCCAGGCCGCACTCGGAGCCGAGCGAAGCGGGCACATGATCACTGGCCGCGCTTGCTGCCTTCGCGGCGAATCGCGCGCACCAGCAGAGCCAAGAAGCCGCCCCAGACGCTGCCACAAATCACCACCATCACCACGATTGCCGACGTGCTCATCGCTCACCTCCTGCTTCCGCGTCCGCTGGCCGGTTTGCCATCGTGCGTCGTGCCAGCCAACCATTTGCCATCCACAGCGCCGCCAGGGCGATCGCCCACTGCAACACCACGGTCCCCACCGTGTAGCTGCCAAAGGGCGACAACCAGCCTTCCGGATTCGAGTCGTGGGCATCCTTCAGCCACCAGATGATGAGCGTAATCGCCTCGATCGGCACCAGCATGCCGACCACGAACACCCACCAGCGCCCGATTCGAAGATCACAGCCTTCTCCGTTCACCGTCTCCTTGCGCATTCGCTCGAGGCCGTACTTGCTCGCCGTGACGGCGAAGAACAGACCCGAGAGCATCAGGCCGACGCCCCACACCCAGTCTTGGTTGTTGAAGACCGACAGGCTGAGCGCAGACGGGATTCCCAGGATCAGGGTCAGGCCCGCAACCCTCAGGACTGCTTGCCGCCGGGTGATCCCCAGGTCGATCAGGACCCGTGACGCCAGCTCGAGCATCGAGATCAGGCTGGTGATGGCGGCAAAGGAGAGTGCCAGGAAGAAGATCACCATGAAGAAGTCACCGCCGGGCATGGTGCGGAAGAGCTCGGGCATCCACTGGAAGGTCAAGCCTTCGTTTCCGGCACCCACGATCTCACTCTGCGCTTGGGGATTGATCGCGAAGACCGTGCACAGCACCATGATGCCAGCGAGCAACGACACCGAGTTGTTGCCGAAGCCGATCAAGAAACCGTTGAGCGCGACATCCTCGCGCTTACGCATGTAGATCGCGTAGGTGACGATCAGGCCCCAGCCTGCACCGGTATCCCAGGCGTTCTGCGTCAAGGCTTGGAGCCATATGTTCGGCTCGGCCAACCGGGACCAGTCGACGCCGAAAAGGAAGGCCAAGCCGCGCTCGGCGCCTGGCAAGGTGACGGCACGAACCGTCAGGACGAGGACCAGCACCAAGAGGGAGGGAATGAGGATGGTCGCGACACGCTCGATCCCGCGGACACCGAACCACACGACCGCCACACAGATCGCGAGAGACAAGACCTGCGTAATCATGGCTGCAGGCGTGCTGTTGAAGCCATGCCAGAGCTCGGCCGCCGCCCCCTGACTCGACAGGCTGCCGGTGACTGCTGCCCCCAGGTAGCGCAAGCACCAACCGCTGACGACCGCGTAGTAGGCCCCGATCAGGGTCGCGCAGAGGGCGGCCCAGGCGCCCATCCAAGCGCTTCGAGGACCGCCGTGAGCGACGAACGAGCCAACGACGCCTTGCCTCGAGCGTTTGCCGAAGCTGAACTCGACAATGATCAGCGGCACCGACCAAAGAAGCAGGAACACCACCCAGGCGACCAGGAAGGAGCCACCGCCGTTGGTCGCGGCGATCCGTGGGAAACGCCAGATGTTTCCCGTTCCCACTGCCATACCGAGGGTGGCGAGAACCAGGCCCCACCGGCTTGCGAACGTTTCGGCTCGACTCATTTTGTCGTCTCCACTGCGGCGCGCAGGCGCCTGACGTTGGCCTCGATCTCGCTCGGATCCAAATCCTTACCGCGCCCCAGCGCGCCGAGCACCGCGACGCTATCGGCGCCTGCATCGAGGACCGAAGGTGCCCGTGCAGCGTCGATTCCGCCAATGGCGATCAGCGGCTTGTCCGTGTTCTCTCGCGCCCAGCGAACCAGGTCCAGGCCGACGACCGGCTCGGGTTTCTGCTTGCTGGTGGTCGCGAAGATGGGCCCGACCGCCACGACATCGACGGCGGGGTCGGCACTGGCCGCACGAACCTGCGCGCGAGAATGGGTCGAAAACCCGATCAGCGGCGCCCGGCGGCTCGGATGGTTGGAGCTCTCCCCACCGGGCAAGGCAGCGGCGAAGAATCGGCGCGCGGCCTGGGGCGGCAAATCACGCTGGCCGAGGTGTACACCGAGCAGGGGGAAAAGCGCGGCCAGATCGGCGCGATCGTCGATCCACAGCTCGGCGCAGCCCGCCTTGGCGGCCTCCAAACTGGCTCGGACCAAGTCGCAGGCAAGCGCGCCACTGGCTCCCTTCAGGCGCAGCTGAATCCAGCGCAGCCCGCCTCGGGCCATCGCGGCCACCGCGGCGGCCAGTCGCGCCGCCCCGAGGGTATCCAGGTCGGCGAGCCCATACAGCTGCGGCACTTCACAGGCAGACGACTGAAGTCGCAGCTGACTCACCGCGTATCCGCGTCTCCGGCTGCTTCTTGGCGCTCGCGGAAGCCTTCCATGAATCGCGTCGACACATCACCCTTCCGAAAATGGGGATCGGCGATGATCTGCTGGTGCAAGGGGATGGTCGTCTTGACTCCCTCGACGATGAAGAAGTCGAGCGCACGGCTCATGCGCGCCAGGGCCTCTTCCCGATCTCGCCCATGGGCGATCAGCTTGGCGACCATCGAATCGTAGTACGGAGGAATGAAGTACTCCTGATACGCGTGGGTATCGACCCGGATCCCAGGACCGCCCGGCAGGTGCAGAACGGTCATTCGACCTGGCGACGGCATGAACTTGACCGGGTCCTCGGCATTGATTCGACACTCGATCGCGTGGCCTCTGGGCGCCATCCCGTCGCGAAACGACAGTGGCTCGCCTGCCGCCACTCGGATCTGTTCCTTCACCAGGTCCACCCCCATGACCATCTCGGTCACGGGATGCTCTACCTGGATGCGGGTGTTCATCTCCATGAAGTAGAAGCTGCCATCGGTATCCAGCAAGAACTCGACGGTTCCGGCGTTCTCGTAGTCCACGGCTTCGGCCAGGCGGACCGCAGCGTCACCCATGCGCGCGCGGAGATCGGGATCCATGACCGGTGAAGGCGACTCTTCGATCAACTTCTGGTGGCGACGCTGCACTGAGCAATCGCGCTCGCCCAGGTGGATCTTCCGGCCCTGGCTGTCACCGAAGATCTGAAACTCCACATGCCGGGGAGCTTCGAGATACTTCTCCAGATACATCGAGCCGTCACCGAAGGCCTTCTCAGCCTCGTCACTCGCGGTGCTGAATTGGCCCGCGAGATCCGCAGGCTCATAGACGACCCGCATGCCGCGGCCACCACCACCTGCCGACGCCTTGAGGATGACGGGGTAGCCGACCTCTTCCGCGAGGCGCTGAGCATGCAGCGCCGTCGCGATCGGCTCCGTCGAGCCCGGTAGCACCGGCACGTTGGCACCGATCGCGACACGCCTCGCGTTGGCCTTGTCGCCCATCTGTCGAATGGTGGATGGCCGTGGCCCGATCCAACCGAGCTTGCACTCCTCCACCACTTCCGCGAAGTGGGCGTTCTCCGACAGGAAGCCGTAGCCGGGGTGAATCGCTTCCGCGCCCGTGATCTCGGCCGCCGCGATCAACTGCTGAATCGCGAGGTAGCTGTCGGTCGATGGAGGCGGACCGATGCACACGTCCTCGTGGGCGTACGTCACGTGCAAGCTGTCCTGGTCCGCAGTCGAGTGCACGGCAACCGTCTCGACGCCGAGCTCGCGGCAGGCCTGAATGATCCGCAGCGCAATCTCACCGCGGTTGGCAATCAGAATCTTCTTGAACATGCCATCTCGGGCGACCGAAGCGCGAAGCGGCCCATCCGGCCTTAAAACCGGTGGACTGCCGGCTCGGCCTGCCAGTCAGGTCCGAATGTGGAAGAGTGGCTCGCCGAACTCGACGGGCTGCGAATTCTTGGGCAAAATCTCGGTGACCACGCCGTCGACGTCCGACTCGATCTCGTTCATGAGCTTCATCGCTTCGACGATGCACAGCACCTGGCCGCGCTCGACCTTGTCTCCCACCTCGACGAATGGCGGGTCGTCCGGCCCAGGCGACCGATAGAAGGTCCCGACAATGGGCGACGTCAGCACGTGAGCATCTTCCGCGGGCGCAGGGGCCGCTTCGGCAGCAGCGACGGGTGCCGGAGGCGCAGCCACCGCGGGCGCTGCGGCAGCGGCGGGTGCCGGAGGAGGAGGCGCGAAGGCGGCTACGGCGGGTGGCGGGTGGCCTCCGACGACCGTCTCGGCCGATGACTGCCCATCGATCTTGAAACGGAAGCCAGAGCGCTCGATCTCGAACCCACGTAGGCCGTGGCGAGACACCAGCTCGATCAACTCTTTGATTTGGTCGTAGGTCAGCACGTCCGTAGGTTCCCCCGTACCGCGGCCGGCGCATACGGCCGATCAGCCTGATGTCGTAACGAGCTCAGGCGAGGTCTTGTTCAAAGTCGAGAATGGCACGCCGAAGCTCGTAGCGAGCCCGGCCTTGGCCAGCATTAGCGTCCTGTACGAGAAGCAAGAAGTAGCCATCACCAATCGCACCCACGCTGACACGCGCCCGCTCCGTGGTCACGGTCAGCTCCCGTACCGGCCCCACACCAAGCTCGGCATGGTTGCGGTCGACACTTTGTACCTGGGACATCAGCTCGGCCGCGAGCAGCTCCATGTCGATCTCGGGCTTGGCGGGAACGGTCACAACCGGAATCCCGTCGGCAGCCACTAGACTCACGGCCATCACGCCGCCGACGCGTGAAGCCAAACCCTCGAGGCGCTTATTGAACATGATCTTGCTCCACCCGGGCCCGCCCGCTCCGAATTCGTTCCAAGTAGCGCTCGAGCATGTGGGTCTTGCGTGCGGTCGTTCCGGTCGGCGGTGCACCGACGAGAAGGTCTGCCACCACCAGTGATCGAGGAGCTTCCTTCTGATCTGGCGCGTCGTCCGCAGCCGCGTCATCGTCAGACGCGATAGGCGGCAGCTCTGCAGTCTCCGCCTCGGAATCCAGCTCCATCACATCACCGTCCGGTCCGGTGGCGTGCTCGGGCGTCGGTTCGGATTCCTCGGGGCTGGCCGCTTCTTCGGTACCCTGGATACGATCGATCAGCGCGCGAGCTTCGAGGTTCGCCGGATCGGCTTCCAAGATGCGATGGAGAACCTGCTTCGCCTCGTCTCGATAGCCCTGCTGCTCGTAGATCTCGGCCATGGCCACCGTAGCCGGCACCTCAGAGGCTGCCACTTCGTCGCCGATCTCTTCGCCCTGTGACGGCTCGATGGCTGCCGGATCCTCGGGCTCGGCAACCTCTTCGAAGGCCGCCATGGACGAGTCCGAAGACTGGACCTCAGCCTCGCCGGCATCTGCCGCATCGGCGACAACAGCGTCTCGCGTCTCGGCCTCGAAATCGTTGCCAACCTCCGGAACCGGCAACGCGTGCTCGGGAGGCTCTTCGAGGACTGCTGGCGCGGCTGCAGCATCTGCAGACTCGAATTCGATTTCCGTTGAGACGGCTTCCGCTGTCGGCCGATCGGATGATTCGTCCGTCGACTCGGCGGCCGGGGCAAGCTGGTCGTCCGCTGAAACGCCGAGCCCCGTTTCGTCGATCGTGGCCAGCTCGTGCTCGCCCTCCGCGACTTCCTCCGATTGCCCAGCATCGGCTAGAGCTAGATCGGATGGCGACGACTCCGCGGTCGACTCCGAAGCGCCCGCAGTCGCAACGCCAGCGGCACCCGCAACGCCGGCCAGGGCTGCGCCAGCCAGTGCTGCGCCAGCAGCCCACCCGGCACCCGACGATGCTTCGTCTTCTGCTACCGGAGGTTCCTCTGGGGCCGAAGGCGAGGCGTCGGACGGCAGATCGGGAACGCTATCGGTCGCGTCTTGGCCCGCCGCGGTTTCCGCTGTGTCTTCTCCTGTCGGAGCCACCTCCGCTTCGACGACAGCTGCTGGCGCAACCGACGCCGGGAGCAACAATCGCGAAAGGTCGAAGGGGCCGTCGTCCAGTACGACGTGAGGGAGAGCCGCGGCGGCTACGGGGAGCTTGCCGAAAGGCTCATGCTCTGCATGGCTAGCCAAATCCGATGCTGTCTCTGCTGGCGAGCCCTCTGGCGAGGCTGCCTCGGTGAGAGCCGCCGTCGGCATCGGCGGAGCTTGCTCGTTCGGCAGCTCAACATCCTGCTCCGGCGCTTCGTCGACCGCTTCATCTACCGCCGCCACCTCCGACGCAGCCTCGACGGCAATCTCGTCGGTGACGGGCAAGATGATCGGTTCGGTCTCAGGCTCACTGTCACTGTCGGCGACCGAGAGCAGGTCCGAGCCCGGCTCCTTCGCGCCGGCGGCCAGGCGAGAGAGTCGATACTCGAAGTGATCGAGCTCTGGATCGCGGTCGTTCAGCAAGCGATAGAAGGCCAGTCGGTCGCGGGCCTTGTCCGCGTCACCCAGACGCAGGTGGCCATCGACCAGAAGCTTATTGGCCACGATGTGCGCAGGATCGATCGCCAAAACGCCGTCTAGCAGCTCGATCGCCGAACCGACTTCGTCGAGATCGAGCCGACAGCGACTGAGAGCGACCATCGCGGCAGCATCGTTGGGCCGCCGCTCCAGTCCCTCCTCGAGGGCTGCTGCGGCATCTTGCAGGCGCCCCAGCCGACGATATTCCTCGGCAAGCTGAAGGAAAACCCGCGAATCCGGGTTGTCCTCCCAGCGTTGACGCAGCTCGTCGAGGCGGGGCGAGGTGTTGGGAGATTCAGCCATTCCAGCTACGCCAGCGATCCGGCGCTGCGCCTTGGTGCTCATGCACCGTCAGTTGTGCTCGCAGCGCGCCGGAGTATAGCAGGACAAAAGACAAAGCGGGCCGACTCTCGTCGAGCCGGCCCGTCTACTCAGCCCGATGACATGGTTGCGATCAGGGAGCTCCCGTCACCGTGATCGTGACGGTCTCGCTCACGGTCGCGCCCTCACTCGTGGCTTGCGCCGTGATCGTGAATGTCCCGTTTTCGGGGATGTTCATGACGTTCTCTTCCGTCACTGTCAACGTCTCCGTCGCGATGCCCTGAGGATTCGTCGTTGCGCTGCCGCTCGGCGTGCTCAAGGAGCCAACCTCCGCCGAGAAGCTCACGAGCACACCGCCGATGGAATCACCTTGGGCATTGAGAACCGTGGCTGACAACCCGATGTCGACACCTTCGGGTACGCGATTGATGCTGCTGACGCTCGGATTGAGGTTGAGGCTGCCAACTGCGTCGCGAATCGTGATGCTCACCATGACCGCGTCGCTGGTACCGAGGGTCGCGGTCACCGTGCCAGTGCCGGCGCGATCCCCGGCCACGTAACGGGCTCTTGCTTCACCATTGCTGTCGGTGAACACTGCGTCCACCTCGCCACCGCCGTTCTCTGGCTGGATCACACCCAGATCTCCGACGATACGGATGCGTTGGCTGGAGCCCAAGGGCGTGCCGTTGACGTCACGGGCGAGGATCTGCACCTCGGATGAGCCGCCGACCGGAATGATGCTCGGATTCACGGTCATGAGGAGCTGAGGCCGCTCGACGTCGATCGCCACCATGGCTTCGGCTTCGGCCGAGCCCAGCAGCGCGCGGATTGTCGCGGTGCCAGCCTCGTCGAGGGAGTTGAAGGGCGCCACGATGCGGCTCTGGCCACTGATGCTGCGGGTGATCTGCGTCGGGCAGTTGGCGTTTCCGCCACCGAAGCAACCCAGGGTCGTCGTGAGGGTGACTTGGCCCGAGCCCGCAAAAGGCGATCCGTCCGCGTTGCGGATGTCGACCACCACATCGGCATCTTCGTTGATGTCGAGCTCGGCGGGCGTCACGGTCACGGTGAGCTGCGGTCGCGACGTGTCGTCGTCGCCGATCGTCACCATGATCTGCGCCATCACGTCGCTGGCGGCCGGGGAGGCCGTGATCATGGCGGCACCCGATTGCCCGGTGCTGACCAACCGCGTCTCGGCGACGCCCTGACTGTCCACCTCGACGAGGCCCTGGGTAAGCGTGCCGAGGGTGGTCGAGAACGTAATCTGGGTGCCGGGATTGAGCGGATTGCCGTCGGGACGGAATCCAGTGACCCGGATAACCGAGCTGGAGCCCGTGATGCCGATCAGCGTCGGGGTCGCCGTGATCGTGAGCACGGTGCCGCCGGGCGCGACCGGGTTGGAGCTGTCACAGGCGTAGATGCCGACCAAGAGCAGGCCGAGCACGGGAAGGGCGAAGAATGAAGTCTTTCTCATCTCGGTGGCAGTATACGGAGCCCGAGCGCGCAGCGTCTACGCTCCATCTTCCCGCAATCCAGAAACTGGCCCTCCAAAATCGGGATAGGGGCGGCCGGGATCATCCCCGGCCATCCCCTCCCACACCACCGGACATGCGGGTCCGCATCCGGCGGTTCGAATTGTTGAGGTTACGCGGCAAGCCGAGGTA
>CALFAM010000275.1 GCA_937948815.1 uncultured bacterium | reverse complement strand
GAAGGTCTTGACGCCGCTCCCATGGTCGACGATCACAACGGTCCCGTACTTGCCGTCCGGGCCGTAGTTCTCTTCCGCCACCTCGACGACGCCGCCGCGTGGCACGAAGACCGGCGACTCGTCGCCCGTGCTGAGATCGATGCCATCGTGGTGAACCATGTCGCCGTCGATCGGATGACGACGCATGCCGAAGTCCGAGGTGACCTTGGCGCCCGGCATCAGGTCATCGAGAACCGGCTGCCCCGCACTGGCCATGACAGCCGGTGTCAGCAGGCCTTGAACCGCGGCTCCGGCCTCCGCCAGGACCATCTCCGAAGCCGGCGGGCTCGGGTCAGATGGGCCCGACTCGCCGGTCACCGCGACCGGTAGGAGAACCGCTCCGACTGCGGCGGCCGCCAACAGAGTCGGAAACGTTCGCGAAGGTGAGGTGGCGCGGGTATTGGCGATTTGCTGGATACGCATGGTCCATTTCCTGTGATTGCCCGCCGCAGCAGCGACAGCAGTTGGTTTCAGTTCGAGGCCGAGAATGCGCAGCAGAGACTGACCATAGGACCGGGCCGACATGCACCCGGAGGTGAGTACGAGCCGGTCGCACGCGATTTCACGCTCATCGCCCATGGCACGGGCGGTCATCCAGACCAGCGGGTGAAAGAAGAACAGCGATTGCGTGAGATGCTGGAGGGTCAGCCACAGATCGTCCCAGCGCTTGACGTGGGCAAGCTCGTGAGCGATCACCGCTTCGACCAGCTTCCGGTCGTCCGACTCGACGACCTTCGCCGGCAGAAAGATCACGGGCCGGACCGATCCGAGGGTGAAAGGCACGACCGGAGCCTCGCAGGTCACGAGCCGTACCGTGCGCCGCAGACCAAAGCGCTGACTCCAAGCATCGGCGAAGCTGCGAGCGGCCCCGTCGCTGATGGTTCGGGCCTGGGCGATCAATCGGCGGAAGCGCCAGCGGCGAGACAACAAAGAAGCGCCGGTCCACACCACGCCGACCATCCAAAGCGCGAAGAGCAGGCTGACGACGAACGAGGCGCCGGCGGGCTGTGAGCTCGTTGCCACGACCTGCAGCGCCCCGTGGAAGACAGGCGCTACGGCGGTCGGCGCGGAGGCGACTTCGGCATCGGCGCCCCAGGTGAGGAGCACAGGCCAATCGAGACGCGATGCGTCGGCGAGCTGCCAGATGCTGAACGGCGAGGCTGCTGACGGCGGCAGGAGCAGCCGGACGAGGACCAGCGCCCAGAGCGCGTGCCGGAGGTCCGCAACACGACGCGGCAGGAAGCGGTTGATCGTAGCGACCAGGAGGAAGACGATGGTCGAAGCGACCACCAGCCAGCCGAGGTCCTTCAGCAAGCCTTCGAGCGCCATTATCTGCGTCCTCCTGTCGGGTCGCCTTCGGCATCCCCCGTGCCCGCCTCCTCGAGCACCGCGTTGAGCTCGTCGATTTCAGCCTGGCTCAGCGTGTTGGCGTCGGCGAACAAGGAGACCACGGGCGCATAGTCTGCTTCGAGCACGCTCTCGGCGAAGTCGCGCACCATGCCGGCCAGGCCGCGCGCCTTGGAAACGGCCGCCGCGTAGACGTAGAGCCCATGAAACTCCTGCTTGTGCACCAGCCCCTTCTTGACCATCCGTTCGAGGGTCGTGCGGGTGGTCGAGTAGGCCCAGGAGTGGTGCGCGCCCACGCGGTCGTGGACCTCGCGAGCGCCCAGCCTGCCCTCGCGCCAGAGTGCCTTCATGACATCGAGCTCAGGCCGCGTGAAGGCTGGGAGGCTCGGTCGTGGTTCTGCCGTGGTCATGCGATCTTGCTCCCGAGAGACGACGCGCTGCCCGCGTTCATCCACAATTCTTGTTCGTGCCGTCGAATCACCCTGCAAGCTGTCCATGACCACCAAGGGGGCACGGTCAGCTTGTGCGATCAGCTTGCAGGGCCAGGACGTGACGTCGGTTATCTGCGCCACAATCTCGCCACATCTGTAGCGAGATGATTATCGCCGTGACACAGGCGTCTGTCAACCGCTTCGGGTAGCAGCGCCGTATAGCTTGTTGTCGGTCCGGATCCTCGTGGGGACATGGCGGCGATCCCTGGGCAAATCGCTACAGACCGAGAATCGGGAAACCTGAGCGCGGGGTGCCAGCGACGAAGACACGAGGGCCTGCATATAATTCGCCGCGCCCGAAACGCCTCGAAGCGTTCTCGGGGGGTTCTTCTTCCTTCCTCTCCGCCAGCTCGAGACCGCAGCCGATCATGAGACACACCAGCCTTTCCGTCGCCGTTGCGCTGCAGCCCCCTTGTTTGGGCCTGGCCTGCTTTGGCCTGGCTTGTTTGGGCCTGGCTTGCTTGGGCCTGGCTTGTTTGGGCCTGGCCGTCGGGCCGACCGCAGCCAGCGCACAAGATGCCCCCAACGTGAACACACCGGCCAAGACCACGCTCACGCCCTTCCTGCTGGGGGGCATTCAGACCCACGAGCTGGATCACCAACGGTGGATGGCGGCGCTCCACCAGAACCGGATGAACGCGGTGCAGGTGACGGTCTACGCCCACCAGGGCCCTTGGAACACGGCCAAGCTGTGGTACGCCGAGGAGGAGCCGGCCGTGCTGCGCGAGATCCGCGCGGCACGGCAGAACGGTCTCCAGGTCGTCCTGATCTTGCGGGTCGCGCTCGACCACAACGAGCCCGAGAATCGCTTTCTCTGGCATGGGCTGACCTACCCAGAGACCGAAGAGGCGACCGCAGCGTGGTTCCGCACCTACTCCGACTTCGTCGTCAAGTGGGGGCGTATCGCTGAGCAGGAGGGCGTCGAGGTCTTGGGCATCGCCAGCGAGATGAACGCCCTGGCGGCGACCCTACCGGTGGACGAGGTGCCCGGGCTGGCCGACTACTACCTCGACGACGCCAGCCAGGAGCGGCTGCGACAACTGGTCGGGCGCTCGGCCCATTTGTTCACCGAAGACCTACGCCTGAGCATGGGGGCCGGCGATTTCGCAAACCTGGACGATTTCCTCAGGACCCGCAATCAAGCGGAGCGCGCGTGGGCCACGACCTACACCTTCGCCGACCAGCCGACCGACCGAAGTGCCGCTCCCGAAAGCGACGCGGAAGCCGAGCTCGCCGATCGCCTGGCCGCAATCAATCAGCGTCGTGCGCTGCTCGAAGCCCACTGGCGTGACGTGGCCAAGCGTGCGCGGAACGTCTTCTCCGGCCGGCTGACCCTCGCCGCCAACTTCGACAACTACCACGAAGTCGCCTTCTGGGATGCTCTCGACTTCATCGGAATCAACGCCTACTTCCCACTCCGCGAAAGCCTCGAAACGCCGCTGAGCGAGGCCGGGCTCACCGACGCATGGCAGGAGATCTTCGCCAAGATCGACGCCTTCCGGTCGACTCACGAGCTCACCCAGCCGGTGGTGTTCACGGAGCTGGGTTACACGCGTTGGCAAGGCGTGACGGTCGCACCATGGAGCTCACAAGGGTTCATCCCGCTCTGGGATCCCGACGGCTTGACCGAAAACGATCGGGCGTTCTTCTGGTCGGCTCAGCCGATCGAGCCGCAAGAGCGTGCCCTCGCCATGCGTGCGCTCCACCAGCTCTGGAACCAAGGACGGGCCGATCTCGCGGGCGTTCTCTACTGGAAGCTCTCGTCCCGCATCGACCTCCAGCGCTACGAACCCTTCATGCTCTTCCTGGGCGAACAAGCAGGCGATCCGCTGCTCGAAGCGCTCACCCGCTTCGCCGACGGCATCCGCCCCCTTGGGCCGCAGCACATCGGGAACGACCCCTACCGTCGCGCCGTAGACGCCATTGTGCGCAATGACCTCGACACCCTGAAGCAGCTGGGCAATCAACACGCGGCACCGCCGAAGGGCCATCCACCGCTGCTCCATCTCGCGGTTCGGCTGGGTCGCGGCCCGCTCGTACAGCACCTGCTGAACGCGGGCGCGGACCGCGACGCCCGAGATGACGCCGGCTTCCTGCCGATCCACTGGACCTGTTACCAGCCGGATCCGAACCTGGTGACGCACGTGCTGCCCAGCAAACCAGCTCCCTGGCGGGACGACGACGGCGAGACCCCGCTGATGAAGTGCGCGCGACTCGACAACGCCGCCGTTGCGCGTCAGCTGCTGCGCCATGGCGATCCGGTCGACGCGCGCAACCATCTCGGGAAGCAGGCCCTTCATCTGGCGGCAGATCAAGCATCGAAGCCGACCATCGAGCAGCTCGTGGCCGCAGCGGGCGACGGCGATGCCCAAGACGCGGAGGGCACGACCCCCCTCCATCTCGCGGCGCGCCGGGGCGACCTCGACATCGTCCAGGCCCTGTCACAGGTGAGCGAGGGACGCGCCAACCATGCCGGCTATCGGCCGGTTCACGAGGCAGCCTTCGCCGCCAAAGCCGATGTCTTTCGCCTCTTGTTCGATCCGACCCGCGAATTGGGCGCGAATTCGGCCGGCCAGAGCCTGCTGCACCTGGCAGCCTACGGTGGCAACCTCGAGATCCTCCAGGCCCTGATTCCTCACGTCTCGACCGTCGACCTCGAGGACCGTGAAGGCGCGACGCCTCTCTTCGACGCCATCAAGGACGGCCATGTGGAGGCGGTCGCGCTGCTGCTCGCACACGGCGCCTCGGTCGGCCATCGCGCCGCCGACGGCACGACACCTTTCCACCACGGCGCGAGTTGCTCGGAATCGCGTGTCTTGCAGCACTTCCTCGGGCAGGAGATCGATCTCGACCTGGTCGACGGCAAGGGCAATACCGCACTGCACCACGCCGCGGGCTGGGGCATCTTGGAGAACATTCGACTCCTGCTGGCGGCTGGTGCGGACACGACCGTGCGCAATCGCGAAGGCGATACCGCCCTCGACGTCGCGATCGACTCGGGACGGCGGCGTGCCGCCGAGCTCTTGCGCGCTGCTGTCGCCAACGTCAGCGCGGCAGAAACCTCTCCGGCTGAAGGCGAGCATCCGCCCGAAGGAGCGGAAGCGATCCGCCCCTGACGACAGCGCTTCACCGTCGCACCCGCTCACCACTCCCTGCCCCCCACCTTCGAGCCCGCTTTCGAGGGATTCCCTCGCCTTGCGACGCCTTGCCTCTTGACAAAGTGTAATCCGTACACTATCTTCGTGTTCAAGATACACGAAGGAGCATTCGATGTCCTATTGCTACGACTACCCCCGCCCCGCTCTCACCGTTGACTGCGTGGTCTTCGGCCTCGATCTCAACGAGGAAGACCTTCGTGTGCTCTTGATCCAACGCGGGCTCGACCCCTATCGCGGCGCCTGGGCATTGCCCGGAGGCTTCGTCCAGGTCGACGAGACGGTCGACCGAGCTGCGCGGCGCGAGCTGCGTGAGGAGACCGGCATCGACCGGGTGTTCTTGGAGCAGCTCTACACCTTCGGGCGGGTCGACCGCGACCCACGGGAACGGGTGGTATCGGTCGCGTACTACGCCCTGGTCAAGCTCGCCGATCACCGGATCCACGCCGCGACGGACGCTCATGACGCCGCCTGGTTCGGCATCCACGACATTCCGAGCCTGGCCTTTGATCACGAAGAAATCCTCGAGCTGGCATTGCAGCGACTCAAGGGAAAGGTCCGTTACCAGCCAATCGGATTCGAGCTCTTGCCCGCCAAGTTCACCCTCACCCAACTCCAACGGCTGTACGAGATCTTGCTCGAGAAGACCCTCGACAAGCGCAACTTCCGGCGGCGCATCCTCGCGATGAACGTCCTGTCCGAGCTCGACGAGGTCGAGCAGGGCGTCTCCCACCGCGCGGCGCGGCTCTATCGCTTCGACGAGCAGCAATACCGCGACAAAGCTCAGGCCGGATTCGACTTCTATTTATAGCCTCGATCGACCCCAACCAAGGAGAATGACCATGGCTGACATCTCTACGTATCTATTCGTCCGACACCTTCGCAGCGAGCCAGGATTTCATGTGCTGCGGTTCCGCGCCGGCAAGCTGGTGGCGAGTGGTCGTGGACTGACATTTTTCTTTCATCCGATCAGCACCAGCGTGGCGGAGATTCCGGTCGACGACCGGCAGCTCCCCTTCCTGTTCCACGGACGCTCCAGTGACTTCCAAGACATCACGGTGCAGGGAACGATCGACTTTCGCGTCGTCGAGCCCGAAACCCTCGGTGCCCGCGTGGACTTCAGCATCGACCTGGCGCGCGGCACCTACAGCAAGGAACCCCTCGACCAGCTGGCCAGCCTGATGACTGGTCACGCGCAGCAGATCGCGGCGCGCTACCTCGCGGGCCACGATGTCCGTTCACTGACCACCAGCAGCCTGGCCGCGATTCAGGAACACCTCGAGTCCGGTCTGCGCGCCATCGCGAGCCTTCAGGAGATGGGGGTCGCGGTGAACGCGGTCCAGGTCAGCAGTGTTAGCCCGACCGCCGAGCTCGAGAAGGCGCTCCAGACCCCCACCCGGGAATCCCTGCAACAGGAAGCGGACCGCGCAACCTTCGAGCGACGGGCCATCGCGGTCGAGAACGAACGGGCGATCGCCGAGAACGAGTTGCAGAATCGGATCGCGCTGGCGCGCCGCGAGCAATCGCTGATCGAACAGCAGGGCGACAACGAGCGCCGGCGCGCGCAGGACGAAGTCGACGCACGCGCCATCGAAGTCGGCGGCCGGGCCCAGGCGACACGAATCGAAGGCGAAGCCGAAGCGGATCGCATCAAGCAGGTTGGTGGCGCGCGGGCCGAAACGGAAGCCGCCCGGCTCGACGCCTATCGCACACTGCCCACCGCCACGCTGATGGCCCTGGCCGCCAAGGAGCTCGCGGGCAAGCTGAAGCAGATCGATCACTTGAACCTGAGCCCGGACTTCCTGAGCACGCACCTGGCCAGCTTGCTGGCGGCCGGCACCGAGCGCCTGGCTGAGAAGTAGAGACGGGGACCTGACATGAAACGCCGGTCCCAGGCCAAGGCACCGCGCGTCGTGATCGTGACGCGCGAGACGGAGTACGAGCTTCTTCTCGCGCGTCACGGTACGCGGGCTCAGGCTGCCTTCTTTCTCTCCTCCCGTGGCCAGACGATCGACTACCTCACGCTGCGCCACGAACGATTTCACACCGCGCTGCGCCGGGTCGTCGCTGCCATCCCGGTGGACTGGCGACGCAGCCGCGTGGCGCGCAAAGATCTGAGCCGTTTTCTCTTCGAGCCGGACGATACGATCGTCGTGGTGGGTCGCGACGGCCTGGTCGCCAATGTGGCCAAGTACCTCGAAGGCCAATCCGTGCTCGGCATCAATCCGGAGCCCGAAGAGAACGTCGGCGTGCTGGTGCCGTTCCCAGTCGAAGCGATCGACGACCTCCTGTATCCCGCGGTCGAAGGACGTGTCACCACGCAGTCGCGTTCCATGGTCCGCGCGCGGCTTCAGGATGGTCAAATTCTGCTCGCGCTCAACGAGATCTTCGTCGGCCACCAGACGCATCAAAGCGCCCGCTACAGCCTGAGCGTTGGCGATACCGAGGAGCGTCAATCCTCCTCGGGTGTGATCGTCACCACCGGCACGGGCGCCACCGGCTGGGCCCGTTCGATCCAGTTGCAGCATCGTGCAGCGATCGACCTGCCCGAGCACGACGAACGCCGGCTGGCCTTCTTGGTTCGAGAGGCCTACCCCAGTGTCACAACCGGAACCGATCTCACCTTCGGCAGCGTGCGAGAAGACGAATGCCTCCGCATCACTTCACGCATGAACGAAGGCGGCATTCTGTTCGGCGACGGGGTCGAGGAAGACGGCTTGCGCTTCGGCTGGGGTGAGCTGGCAACCATCGATCTCGCCGACAATGATCTACAACTGATCGTCGGATGATCCGATCTCAGCGGGCGCGTTCGTCACGGCTCGTGCCCGCTGACCCATCCCGTGCCCGCTGACCCATGACGCGAATGTGCCACGCCGAGAGCGCCACGGCGACGAGCAGCATCGCACCCGCCGCGGCGACGAGCGGCGTCCACTCGCCATAGAGGCCTACTGCGAGCAAGGGAACGGCCAGGGTCCAGAGGGTGAACACGACGGCCTGAAGTGTCTGCTGCGGCAAGAGGTGCGGCGCGGGGGGAATCGGCTGATAGCCATTCTGATGAGCGGTCCGCAGCCACACGGCATAGGGGAAGATGTAGCAGGCGACACCGACGATCAGCCGGGCGAGAGCGCCGAGCAAGGCGACGAGGCCGTAGACCGGCGCCCAACGCAGGGCCACGGATGGATCGAGCACCCCCGCGACCAGGACCAGGCCGAGCACGATCGCCAGCAAGAAATAGACACCAGCCTGGGCCGCGTGCAAGCGCCCCCAATCACGAGCCGGTCGATCGGTTGGTGCCGCCCGCCGGTTGTGCAGCATCCAGATCACGCGCGAGAAGAAGACACCGATGCCGGCGACCAGAACCAGGGCTGCGAGTAGCCGTCCGGGAAGCGCGAACAGAAAGCTCGCCGCCAGCCACAGAACGCCCACTTCGAGCAAGATCGCCGACAGCACCAGGGGTGCCCCCTTGGGCATCGCGGACGGCAGCATCATGGGAAGCAGCCGGTAGCCAATACCCATGGCCATCATCGTTGCCCAGCCCAGCGCGCCGAGGTGGAGGTGTGCAAAAACGTTGTCGAGCGTCGCGGCGGGCAACATCGGCCTGGAGCGCGCCATGCCGACCAGAATCCCGACCGTCGCAGTCAGCAGGAGGTTGACGCACGCGAGCACGACGTGCAGCCGGACACCGAGCGGCAGCCGCGCCGAGACCACACCCCGAACGATGCGCGCCATGACGAAGCTGGCACCGACTACCAAGGTCAGGGCAGACCACACCATGCCGCCGTAGCTGTCGAGCCAGAAGTGGCTGACCATGCCGTGGATTCCACTGGCGACGAAAATGCACGCAACCCAGTCGAGCTTGTTCTCCGGCAGGCGAAAGCCGAGCGCCATCGGGGCCACCCAATAGATCGCGCCGAGGATCGCCTGGGTGATCCAGCCGAGGGTCACCAAGTGGACGACGACCATCATGCGTGGGTGGTAGAAGAAGCCCACGAAGGAAGACGGCTCGACGATCAGAAAACCGGCAGCCGCAGCCAGGAAAAGATGAGCGGTCGTGAAATACACCCAGGGCAGTCGGCTGGGCGGTGGACGTCGAGCAATCACATTCGTGCTTCCTGCGGACGCCACCTACGAATGCTGGTGACGAATCACGTCGTTCGGCTGGGTCCGCAGGACTCGCCAAGCGGGCCACACACAGGCCAACAAGGTGGCCACCGACAGCACAACTCCGACCGCCAGCACGACGAGCGGATCAGTTGCGGTGACGCCGAAGGCCACCCGTTCGATGCCGTCCCGCAGCAACCAAAATCCGACGAAGCCCAGACCAGCGCCAGCCGCTGTCAAGCGCAGTCCGTCGTGGGTGACCAACCGCAGCACGTGCGCGGCGCGGGCACCGAGGGCCCGGCGAAGCGCCATCTCGAGGCGTCGTTCACCGATGCGAAACGCCATCAGACCGTGCAAGCCGATCGCGGTCAGCAACAAGGCGGTGGCAGCCAGTGCCAGGCACAGAACGAGCGTCAGGCGACGATCCGCCAGGCTCCGTGCGAGCACCTGGTGAAGCGGTGTCACGGCCACCTGTTGGAGCGCTGGATCGAGACGATCGATTTCGCCTTGCACGTCACGCGCATGGATCGCGCCCGGTGCGGCATGCACGACATAGGAAGCCCCTTCGACCGGGAACTGGCCAAGGGAGAGGTAGACCGTCGGCGTGGCAGCCGTTTCGAGCGCGACTTCGCGCGTGTCCCCCACGACACCAACGACGCGCCACGGCACGTCCCGGGGATGCGCGTCACTGAACCAGCTGAGACGGACCCACTGGCTCGCCGAGCCACTCGCCTCACCCACGTCGATGGGGCGGCCTGTCGCATCACCCGGACCACCCGTCGCGGGCGCAGGGCGAGCGCTGGTCGGGCCTTCTAAATAGGCACGCGCGAAGGCTTCGTTGACGAGCATCACCCGCTCGACGCCGATCGTGTCACCGTTCGTGAAGGCACGGCCAGCACGCAGCGGGATGCCCAGAGCCTGGAAGTAGCCGGGGCTGATGACGTTGATCGCCGCACGACCGGGATCGCCCTGTGCAGCGGCTCCCGGACTCCGACCGAGCTCGAAACGTGTGCGAAAGCCACGTCCGGTCAGGGGCAAGCTGGCGGCAGCGCCGACGCCATGGACGCCAGGGCGCGCGGCGAGCGCCGTGCGCAAGCGCTGGTGAAAGAGGGTCAGAGCCGCCTCATCGTAGCGAGACTCAGGCAGACCGAGTCCAAAGCTGACCCGGTCTGCGACCTCGAAGCCGGGGTCGACGCGCGCCAAGCGATCAAAGCTCGCCGCCAGAACCGTCGCGCCCAGCAACAGCATGGTGCTCGCTGCCACCTGCCCCACCACCAATGCAGCACGCAGGCGAGCGCGCAGAGCATGCCGAGGGGTACTGGTCTTGAGCAGGCATGCGAGATCGGCACGGCGCGTGAGCCAGGCTGGCAGCGCAGCGAGCGCAGCGGCGGTCGCCACCAGCAGAAACGCGGCGCAGAGCGTTGCGACGAGATCGACCCGTAGATCTGCCAGGGCCCCGTCACCATGACCACCCAGGGCAGGCACGACCGTGGGCAGGGCCCGCAACAGCCCCGCAGCGACCGCCAGTCCGAGGCCCGCACCGGCACTGCTGAGCAAGAGTGCTTCCATCACGAAACCGCGGCTGGCGCCGAGGCGGCCGGCGCCGAGTGCGGCGCGCATGGCCACAGAGGGCAATCGCGCCACCGTTCGCGCCACCAGAAGGTTGGCAGCGCTGATCACGGCAATCATCAACAGCATCGAGGCGGCCGAGGCGAGCATCAAGACCGGCCGGCGGTTGCTGCCCAGCCAGGCCTGCCGGGGATCCAGCACCAGGGCGGTGTGGTCTCGCTGGGTCGCGGGATGGGCGACCGCGAGGCCATCGGCGATGGTTGCCAGGGCAGCTCGCGCGGCAGGACGCGTGGTGCCGGCCTCCAGCCGGCCGATCGTCTCCAGCGAACGCAGGCCGCGCGCGTGGCCGTAGTCCTGGTGCCGAAGCGGCACAAAGGCCGCGAACGGTGCGCCACCACCGTCGAACGCAAAGCGCCCATCGAGCACACCGACCACCGCATGACGTACGTCGTTGAGCACGACCGTCCGTCCGAGAATGGCCGGATCCGCTGCGAAGACGCTGCGCCACAGTCGGTCGCCGAGGACGATCACGGGCGCGGCATCGCGCGATTCCTCCGAGTCGAAGGCCCGGCCGAGGGCGAACGGCGCGCGCAAAACCGAGAAGAAATCTCCCGTCACCATCCCGACCGAGGCCACCGACGTGGTGGTTTCGAGACCGACACCAAAGCTGCGTCGGCGGTAGCCCGCGAGACCTTCGAGACCGGGCGCCAGACGCAGGTCCTCCAGGTTGGCGAGCGAGACCCCGAGTGGGCGTCGATCCTGCCGCGCCTCGGTCACCACCACCAATCGGTCGGGCTCGGCATAGGGAAGCGGCGCCACCATGAGCCGGTAGAGCGCGGTGGAGAACGCGATGGCGAAACCCAAGCCGACCGCCAAGACGGCCACCACCGTCAACGCGAAGGCGGGCTCCCGGCGCAGCCGCCGGCTGGCCTGGACAACCTCGGCACAGAGGATTTCGTAAGCCTGAACCATGGTGTATGTCTCCTGTGCTGGAATCTCTCGGACTGGTATCGCTCTGCCTGGCGCGTCCCCGCCCATGCTTCCCCGACCTTACCGCGCGTCAGACCGATCGCCGGACCGACGCCTTCGTGACGGGGCGGCTGATTCGCGTCGCGACCCGCGCCGAAAGGCCATGCGCTGCGGCGCGATGGTCCGCATGCGCCCCCTCCGTTGGCGCAAAACTTGCTTCAGAACACGTGATTGCCTATCCTGTTTGCGGGAAACACGATGCTGATTGCGATTGCTGAGCAAGAAGAGGCCTCCCAGGAGTACCTCGAGCGGCACCTGAAGCGTCTGGGATTCGAATCCGAGACCCACGACGACAGCGTGGCTGTGCTCACGCGCCTGGACCAGGGCCGGCCGCCGCGGGTTCTGATCATGCGCTGGAACGGCGAGGCCGGAGCCACCACGGCCTTCTGTCAAAAGGTGCGGGCCGCCGAGGAACGGGCGCCGACCCACGTCATCGTGACGGCCGAGATCGAGGCTCAACAGGCGGTCTTGCGGGCCATGAGTGATGGCGAGATCGATGACGTGATCTGGCTTCCGCTTGCTGCCAACAACCTGGAAGCGAGAATGATCGCCGCGCGCCGGGCCCTCGCCCTGCGCGAAAAGCTCGACCAAACCGCTGCTGTGCTCGAAGCGCAGACGATGAAGGATGGCCTGACCGGTCTGTGGAGTCGCGCCGCGTCGATCGCCTTCCTGAGACGGGAGCTGGCGATCAGCGAGCGGGATGGTAGTCCGGTCGGTGTCGCCTTGCTGGCGCTGCGTGACCTCGCGATGGTCAACCGCGAGAGCGGCCATGAGGCGGGAGACGCTCTTCTCCGTCAAACTGCCGACGTACTGCGCACGTCAGTTCGGACGACCGATTGGGCCGGCCGCTTCTCGGGTAGCAAGGTCCTGCTCATCCTTCCGGGCTGCAGCGAAACCCGCACCGAGAGCGTGGCAGCCCGGCTCAGCCGAAGCCTGGACGCGCGGCTGAGCGCCGCCGCACCGGCTGGCTACCGTGACATCCGGTTCGGCAGCGCTTCGGTGGCCGTCGCCGGAGAAGGCGATCTCGACTTTCTGATCGCCAAGGCGACTGCCAACCTCGACCAGCCTCACTGACCACGCGCACGAGGACACCCTGCCACGCCGCGAGGAGCGCCGATGACCACGTTTGGCAATCTCGAACGCATCGACCCGGATACCTGCTGGCAAGGCGAGGCGGGAAGCTTTCAAGCCTGGCTGGCCGAGGAACAGAACCTCGACTTGCTGGCCCGTGCGCTCAAAGTGCCCCAACTCGTGGTCGAGGATGCCGATGGGGTGACCGGGCCGTATCGGGCTGATCTGCTCTGTCGCGAGACCGGCTCGGCGCAGCTCGTCTTGATCGAGAGCCAGCTGACCGCCTCCGATCACGCCGGTTTCGGCCAGCTCATCTCCTATGCCGCAGCCCTCGACGCTGGCGTGGTGGTGTGGCTGAGCATCGGATTCCTCGACGAGCATCGCGCCGCCCTCGAGTGGCTCAACCGCATGACCGGTGAAGATCTTCACTTCTTCGGCGTGCGCGTGGAGCTATGGCGGATCGGCGACTCGGTCCCGGCACCGCGCTTCGACGTCGTGGTGCGGCCCAACGGCTGGCTCAAGCGGGTACGTGCCGCGACCCGCCAGATCGGCAACACCGATCGCGCTGAGGCCTATCGGAGCCAGTGGGACGAGCTCGAAGCGTTCCTCGCGGATCGCGGCTCAGCGGCCAAGCTCTTCAACATCGGCGGTCGCCACTGGGGCAACGCCGAGGTGGGGGCATCCCGCACCGCGGTCGTCATCAGCTATTCGATTCCCCACGAGCGTGCCCGGATCTATCTTCTGTTTCGCGACGCTGACAGCCTCGACGCGACCGAAGATGCGCGTGCCTGGTTTCGCTTCGGCCGCGCCCACGCGAAGCGCCTCGGGCTCTCGGAGGGCGAATGCACCTGGGTTGCGGACGATGAGCCAGGGTATCTGCGGATCGAAGCCTCGATCGCCGATCGCGCAGCACTTTGCGGCTGGTTCGCGGAACGTCTCGAGCTTCTCGCGTCGCACCTTCCCGGCCTCGAAGCACGCTTCGATACCGGCACGCAATCCGGGTCGAGCGCGACTTGACGGGCACTCGACTCCACTGTCGACGCATCCAGGACCTCCTCGGCCCAAGAAGAACGGGCCGAACCGAAAGCCTTCTCTCTGCCCACGGCTATTTGGCTTGTTCAGCACCATTTACCAGCGGTAGTGTCGTCGGCTTCCAGCCTCCCGACATCCGGAGCACGATCCGATCGAGCATCCAACCGTGAGCACGCCAAACACTGCGAACACGCCAAACAAGGGCCAGGCGCAGCAGCAGCGCGACGGTCGAGCTACCGACCCCGAGGATCTCCCCACAGAGCAGGCGGATATCCCCCAGCTTCGCCCCTCGATGGCGGGCCTCGCGCCATCGATCGACTACGACCCGACCGGCCTCGGACCCGATCGGGCGGATGCAGGTTCCGGCCCCGGTGGAGCGTCCTCGGCTTCCCACGACAGCGGCGTCGACGAGCCAGCAGACAAATTGGCGGGCTTGTTCGATCACTGGCTCGGACGGCGCCTGGGGCCCTACAAGCTTGTCGCCGAGCTCGGGCAGGGCGGAATGGGCGTCGTCTACCGGGGCGAACGAGTCGACGGCGAATTCGAGCAGCAAGTCGCGGTCAAGATGGCGCTCCGCATCCGCCACGGCGCCGTGCCGCAGGCGCGCTTCCGCACCGAGCGTCAGATTCTCGCCTCCCTGTCCCATCCTGGAATCGCGCGCTTGTTCGACGGTGGCACCACGGAAGACGGCACGCCCTACCTGATCATGGAGCATGTCGAAGGCGAGACGATCACGGCCTACTGTCGCCGCCATCAGCTCGGTCTAGAGCAGCGCCTGGCGCTCTTCGATCAGGTCTGCGCGGCGGTCGCCTACGCCCACCGCAACCTGGTCGTTCACCTCGATCTCAAGCCTGGAAACATCCTGGTCTGCCCGGACGGAACGGTCAAGCTGCTCGACTTTGGCATCGCCAGACTGCTGCGAACCGAGCCCGCGCCGCGCACGGTCACGGGTGAGAGCGGGCGGCCCATTCTCACACCAGGCTACGCCAGCCCCGAACAGATCCTCGGCGAGCCGGTCACCACGGCCAGTGACGTCTACTCCTTGGGCATCATTCTCTACCGGCTGCTCAGCGGCCGCGGCCCGTTCGTGGCCAACGGCTTCGAGCTGTTGCGCAAGATGGTCCGCGGCGACGCGCCCGAACCCCCCAGCAAAGCTTCGCAAGAGATGTCTCGGGACGAAGGGGCCGAACCGTCACGCCACCTACCGCAGGAAACCACCACCCAAACCGAAGATACCTTCGAGCGCGAGACGATTCCGTCGTCGCGCCGCGCCAAGATCAGCCTCGAGCTCGACTACATCGTGCTCAAGGCGATGGCGCGCAATCCAGACGACCGCTATGGCAGCGCTGCCGAGTTGGTGGCCGAGCTCGACCGCATGCGTCAGCACCTGCCCGTGGAAGCTCACCCGGCAACTCCGCGCTACCGGCTCCGCAAGTGGCTTCGTCGCTACCGCGGTCCGGTCATTGCCGTCATGCTCGTCGGCCTGACCCTGATCGCCGGGCTCGTTGCTCGCGACGTCGAGCTGAGGCGCGCCAATCGCGAGCGCGCCATCGCCCAGGTGGCCCGAGCGCAGTCCGAATCCCTCACCACCTTCATGCTGCAAGACCTCTGGGACCAGCTCGCCCCCGTGGGCAAGGTCAGCATGTTGGCCTCGGTGGCCGAGGAAGTGCTCGCGTACTACGAGCAGCGCGCCGGGGAGGATCTTTCGCTCGACGAGCGGCTGCGCCACGCGCAGGCGTTGCAGTCGGTCGCCGCGGTGCTGGCCAGCCAGGGAAAGATGGCCGAAGCGCAACGGGCCAGCCAGCGCCAGCTCGCCATCCTCGACGGCCTCGGTCCCGAGATCGACGCCCCGGGAGACCCTGAGCACGACCCGGACATCGAACGCGACGCCAGGCTCCTGACACTCGAGGCGCTCAGCAGCTTGGCGATGAGCCAAAGCGACGGCCTGGCGCAGGCAGAGGCCACCGCCACCTGGGACATCGTGTTGAAGCGCGTCGCCGCCTGGCGCGAGCACGATCCCATGGACCTGGACATCGCGCTCTTCGCCCTCGACGCGCTCAATGGCAAGGGCGTCCTGCTCTACGACCAGGGACGATTCGACGAGGCGCTCAGCCTGACCGTGGAGGCCGCCGCACAGCTCGACGATGCCGACGCCGTGCTTCGGCACCTCGCCGAGCAGCTCGACCCTGAGGCACAGCGCGCGGAGGGCCGTGGCACCGCGGAAGACCTCGGCATCGCGGAAGATCAAGAGGATCTGCAGGACCTTCAGCGACTGGTCGAAGAGAGCCGCCTGAGCGCCATGATCCATCGCGCGGCGCTGCTCATTCAGGTGGACGAGCTCGATCGCGCCGAGGCCGCTGCGCGCCAAGCAGAGGGCATCGCCGCACGCATGCGCAGGGGCGCCCCCCAAGACATCAACCTGCTGATCGGCCTCGCCCTGCCCCGCGCGATCCTGGCCGAGGTGCTACGACTTCAAGGGCGGCCGACCGAAAGCCTGGAGTTGCTCACCCCGACCCTGACCGAGCTTCGCCATGTCTTCACGAAAGATCCGGCAGACGCCGAGATCACCTATCAGCTCGGCCTCAACCTCCTCGAGCTCGGCAGTGCACACCGCGCTGCGGGGAATGCCGACCAGGCAGCAGTCGCGTGGGAAGAGGTCACCACGATCACGGCACCGTTCGCGGCCGACGCCACCGACCACACCTACCTCCTCGACACACGGGTGCGTGCTCTGCTCGAGCTCGGGAACATCGAGCAGGCGACCGGCCCCGCCCGCGCGCTGCTCGACCGCGGTTGGAACCACAACGGCTTCCGGGACCTCTGTCAGCACCACGGCATCGCCGTCGCGGACAGAGTCGCTACTGCGACCGCGCCCTGACACCGCCCGCGACCGCGGTCGCTTCGTCGGGTCCTATTCTTTGGTGATTCGGTCTCGCGAACGCCCCTGGCTGCCACCCAGCGACACCAACTCAGGGCCGGTCGGCGCCGCGGCAGCGGGTCCGCAGGTCTCGCAACTCGAGCATCCTCCGGACGTCGACGACCTCGGCAGAAACGTCTTGATCAGGTTCCAGAGGCCGAAGCCCGCGACCGCGGTCACCAGCCAAAACTGCCAATCCGTGACCGGAAAGCTCATGTCACGCCCGCGAGAAGCAAGAGGCGATAGGTTGCCAAGGCACCAACGTAGGCCACTGCTGTCATGTAAGCGAGCTGGAAGCCGGCCCATCCCCAGGTACCCGTTTCCTTGCGGGTCAGCGCCAAGGTCGGCAGGCACTGCATGGCGAGCACGAAGAAGACGAGCAGGCTGGCGGCGGTCGGCGTGGTGAAGACGGGCGAGCCATCATCTCGCTCGGCTCTGGCGATGCGGTCGAGGACGCCGCGGTCTTCGAGGTCGGGATCATTGTCGCCGATCAGCAGCACGGCCATGGTCGAGACGAAGACCTCACGTGCCACGAAGCTCGTGAGCACGCCGACGGTGAGCTGCCAGTCGTAGCCAAGGGGCGCGAACACCGGCTGGATCGCGCTGCCGATCCGGCCCGCGAAGCTGCGCTGTTGGTCGTGGCGCCGGGTCAGGCCATCAGCCTCGGCACGGAGCTCGGCGGCACGTTCGGGTTGCGCCACACCGAGCGCTTCGGCCTCTGCCTCGAGCGCCGCGGCTTCGGGTGGCGGCTCGACCTTGGGGAAGGCCGACAGCCACCACATGACCACGCTGATCGAGAGGATGATCGTTCCCGCCTTGCGCAAGAAGCGGCCGCCTTGATCGATCGCCGCATAGAACGCCGTGCGCACCGAGGGAACCTTGAACGACGGAAGCTCCATCAACATGGGTCGCGAACGGCCGCGCAAGAAGGAACGTCGGAACAGAAAGACGCTGCCCAGTGCAGCGATGGCGCCGAGGGCGTAGCAGGCGGCAAAGGCCAGCGCCGCCCGCGTCGGCTGTCCTGCGAACAGCAGGCCGGTGAGAAGCACATAGACCGGCAAGCGCGCCGAACAGCTCATGAAAGGCGCCACCAGAATGGTCGCCAGCCGGTCTTTTCGGTCCGGAATCAAGCGCGTCGCCATGATGCCCGGCAGGGCACAAGCATGACTCGACAGCAGCGGTACGAAAGCCTGACCTGGCAGGCCGAAGCGGCTGAGCAGACGATCGATCACAAAGGCGGCCCTGGCCAGGTAGCCGGTGTCTTCGAGCAGGCTGATCAAGAAGAAGAGCAAGCAGATCTGCGGCAGGAAGACCACCGTGCCGGCAATGCCGCCGACCACGCCATCGACCATCAGGTCGCGAACATTGCCTTCCGGCAACACGGTCCCGAACCACCCACCGAGCACGCCGAAGGTCGCCTCGATGAGGTCCATCGGCACGGTCGCGAAGCGGAAGATCGCCCAAAACAAGGCGAACATGACCGCCACGAAGATGCCGGTCCCCCACACCGGGTGGGTGAAGGCTCGGTCGAGACGCTCCGTGAGCGCGTCTTCCGGTACCGACTTCGCGTCGTCGACACTGCGCTCGACCACCTGATCGGCCCAAGCCTCCACGGCCTCGACGTCGGCGGAATCCGGGAGCGCGCGCGGTGTCGGGCCGGTCGCGGCGGGCTCGGCTGCCGTTGCCATGGCCGAACGCAGGCCGTCGAGTCCTGCGCCGCGGCGGGCCATGACCGGAATCACCGGGCAACCCAGCTCGACTTCGAGGGCGGCGATGTCGAGTTGCAGTCCGCGTGCCTCGGCAAGATCCACCATGCTCAGCGCCACCACGGTCGGCAACCCGTGCGCGAGTAGCTCCGCGGCCAGAAAGAGGTTGCGCCCGAGATTGGTGGCGTCGAGCACGACGACGAGGGCATCCGGTTGCGGCACGCGCCCGCCCCCGGCGAGCACCGTCGCACAAAACTGCGATTCGGGAGCGGCCAGGCCGAGCCGGTAAATCCCCGGGAGATCCGTGATCCCGACCGGCGGCATGCCATCCGTCACCATCGCGCGACCGAGACGCGCGTCGGTGGTCGTGCCCGGAAAGTTGGCCGTCTTGGCGCGTAAGCCGCAAAGCTGATTGAACAGCGTGGTCTTGCCCGTGTTGGGGTTGCCGAGCAAGGCGATGCGAGGCGGTTCAGAGCGCGCGATCGGCGCGGCACGCGGTGGTGAAACGTGATCCAGCATGGATGAACAGGCTTGGTAGAAACGCTAAACCGGTACCACGCGCAGGCAGCGGGCAGCGGCGGCGGAGAGCCCGATCCGGGTCGAGCGAACCTGGACGATCCACGGATCCCCAGCGCGCGCCACACGGAACGAGACGGCGCGCGTCAGGCCGAGCGCCGCCAGGGCGTCACGGTCGTCCGCACGCAGGGTATCGGCCACCAAGCGGGCACGGTCACCAGCCTGCAGATCGGTAAACGGAACGTCGTGGTTCGGGGCTTGGGTCAACGTCCTCGATGCCTCGGTCGATAACAGATGCGTTGCTGCGTGAAGAGCACATCGCGCGGGTTGACGGCTCCTGTTGAGAACCCGTCTCAACAACTGCAAAACGCTACCACAAGTCGCACCAAGTTGGTCCTGATTCACAAAAGCCACTCTCACTGGTGACTGAGCCTTGCTCGGCCCTGGGAGGTAAGGCCACCGTAACGATCACTGGGCGGGCGCCCGCTGCGCTGGACGACTCCGGGCGCCCGCTTCTAGGCTGGTGCTCTCATCATTCGCCACCCTGGAGGACGCCATGGCCGACCGACCGACGACCCGGAGACACTTTCTCGAGACGGGACTGGTGAGCGGTGCGGCCCTCCTGGGCCTGAGCGAGCTCCCCTTCTTGCGTGATCTCGCACCGGTTTCGGCCCAGGAAGCGGTCGCGCCGCC
>CALFAM010000274.1 GCA_937948815.1 uncultured bacterium | reverse complement strand
ATCCGGCTCCGGGATCTCGTTCCAAAAGAACTTGAACGACTCCGCATGGCCTCGGTTGCCGCGGTAGCGCTGGACGATCGCCGTAAAGGTGCTGGTCATCGTGCCGATGAAGTCCTGAGATTCGGCGGCGACGAGTTGGGACAGGTAGGCGAGGGCGATGGCGTCGCGGTGGGGAAGCTGCGCAAAGCGATCGCCATGGGCGTCGAGGATGTGATGGTCGATGAAGACGTGGCGCTTGTACGCGGCCTTGATCTCGTCGAAGTAGGGATCGTCGCGCTCGTCGGTGAGGATCACCAGCGGATCGTCTCGCCGAAAGTGGTGGTCCATCGCTTCGATAGCTTCCCAGGGCTGGCGATCGAGCGTCGTGACGCCATAGGTCACTTTGAAGTCGCCGCGCCGCAGGTGCACGGCGTTGAATCCACCGAGTTCGCGCGCCACGTCGCTGGCCAGCGCTGCCAGCTCGGGCTTCGGCTGCATGCGCGCCAGCGTGCGGTAGAGCGAGCGACGGTTCTCGTCGTCGAGATAGAAGAAGTAGGAGTAGAAGGAGAGGTTGCGTCGGTGGATCCCTTGCTCGGGAATCAACGGTTCCTCGGACACCTTGAGGATCGGCACGTCCGCCAGCTCGCCGCCCACCGACAACCAGGTCCGGCGACCGCGGGCGAAGGCCTGGGCCTCGGCAGAGGTGATGTCGAGGCGATCGGGGGCGTAGAACACGGCGTCGCTCAGGTGTTGGTCGGTCAGCTCACGGGCTGGGAGACCCGGCGGCATCTCGACGGCTTCGGGTTCGCCCCAGGCCACGGGGAGGTCGATCAGGTCGGTGATCCGGCTTGGCTCTGCACCGGCCAGGCGATCACCGTAGGGCACCACGTTGGCGGTCGGTGAGATGTTGCCGTCGAGCACCAGGAAACGGTTGGTGAGGAACGCCAGGGCGACGCCGATCTCGATCGACATGATGCCGTTCGAGAGACCCGAGTTGCCGCCCTGGTAGTTGGTATAGACCAGCTGTCTCACCGTGGCGATCCCTCTGGCTCCACCGCAGACTGCTTCATCGTGTCTGGTTTCATATTGGCCGCCAGCGCCGCCAGATCCACGGGTCGATAGTGGACGAACATGCCAGCGTGGTAGTTGCCGTCGAGCGGATAGGGGCGGCCGTGGCGCAGGCGCGCGCCCTCGTAGAAAAGGAACTCGCCGGGTGCCATGTCGACCTGGTGAACGCCTCCGTCGACGTCTTCGATGTAGAGCGGCCAGGGTGTGTCGAGCTGGTGGTCGACGCAAATCGTCGAGCTGATGATGTGGGTGTCAGTGCGGTCGACGTGGTTGTAGAGGTAGGTACCGCGTTGGTAGACGCGAATGCCGTAGCAAGCCGACTCCGTGAGTGCCATGCCCGACCAAGCCTCGTGCTGGGGCTTGAGCGCCTGGCTGACCTCGGCATTGAGCGCGCGGTCCTCGAAAAAGAGCGCGGGGATGGTGGCGGGCTCGGTGCTACCCATCCAAGGTATGTCCGGCTCGGGGCGGAAGCGCCCGGCGTTGGCGCGGAAGCTCTCGAGGATGCGCTGATGGAGCTGCGGCGCCAGCCGGCCGCGCGCGAAACCCAGGCCGCAAAACGGCGCCTTGGACTGCATGGCTTCGGTGTCGCGGTCGAGCTCTGGCGGCGCCGGAATGATCGGCAGCAGGTCCGGCCGCCCCGGAACGGCCACCTGCTCCGGGACCCTTTGATCTGGAGTTGCCCGTTCAGGCGGGGTCGTGGGTGCCATGGAGCCTCCGCTGGGCGTCATGAGCCAGCTCGAAGAATCGCTGCTCGAGGGGCGATTGGGCCGCGGCCCGATAACCGCTCAGGTCTTCGCGCAGCAGGTCACGGTGGTGGAAGAGCTGCTTGTGCCAGGACGAGCCAGGAAACGGGCCGCCGCCACCGTCGTTGAAGTCGTTGTAGTAGTGAAAGAACGTTCCTTCGGGAACGGTGGCGACCCCGGGTTCCTGGACCGCGAACTGCTGCACATCGAGCAGCTCCATCGGCACGTCGTTGGGCACCAGCGCCAGCGCGAAGCAGGCCATCTCCGAGACCCAGACGCCCTTGGGCGGTACGTCGCTGATCTTGGCCAGCAGGTAGAGAACCTGGGCGAAGCGAAAGCAATCTTTGATGACCTTGCGGTTGTGCAGGGTCTCGCCGGTGAGGAAGACGCTGACGCCGCCCGGCTTGAACTCTTGTGCGCAACCCAATGCTTCGAGCAGCTTGGGAAGGGATACGCCGTGCTGATTCTCGGTGGCAAACTGGAAGAACCTCTCCTCGGAGATGATCCAGTTCTTGGCCATGGCGTTGTCGGTGGGGAAGAGATCTTCCTGGAGGTCGCCGAATAGAAAGGTATCGGTGTCCATCAGGCAGACGACGTCGTTGGGCGGGATGTGCTCGCCGATCACCGCCAGCGCTTCGATGCGGTTGAGCGGTACGTAGCGCTCACCGCCGTCCGCGAAGTCGATGTCGTGTAGGTCGCCGAGGCTCTCACCGCTGAGCAGAAGCACGTCGTAGGCCGCAGCGATCGCAGTGAGCTCCGGTGAGACTGGCGCATGGCCGTTACAGACCACCACCGCCACACTCCACCCGGGAGGAAGCTGGCCGCGGAGCGATTCGAAGAGGATGGCAAGCTGCCAGTGGAAGTAGGTGCGATCTTCGACGCCGAAGACGAAGTGGACGGCCGGGCGCGCTCGCGGAGCTCCGAGCACCACGGCGGTGGGATCGCCCTGGGCAGGAAGCGCGGGAGCCGCGGTCTCGATGAGGCCGAACGTCTGGAGCTCGAAGAGGGCTGCCGAGAGATCGGCAAGGATGTCGAGGTCGTCGCCGTCGAAGCGGCTTACGAGGGCCGCCAGAATGTCGAGCAGTGAGCGGCGCCCGTCGCAGAGCTGCCAGATGGCTGCACCAGACGCATTGAGCGCGAAGACCTGATCGGTCGCTGGTGGGACCAGCACCAGCTCGTCGGCGACGGGAAAGGCTTCGAGGTCCGTGCGACGCCGTGGCCGAATTCGCTTTGAGGCGTCGCTCAGCACCCGCACTCTCCGGTCTTGGAGTCGATCGTCGTCACGAGCCTCTTCGTCACGAGCCTCTTCATCACCGGGCCTTTCGTGGTTGGGCCTTTCGGTTCTGGGTTTCTCATCGCTGGGCGCCGAAGCATACTGGCGGGCATCTGTTCTCACAAGCCACGTGCGTCGGGCTGCGAACGATAGAAACCAAGATCCTCGGAATAGACCATTTCGGCTAAGGCACGGGTCTCGTCATCGAAGAAGCGCGCGGGCGCAGGCAGGCCGTGGCGTGCGAGCCACGCTGGCGGACGATCCATGACTGACTGGTCGCTTTCCAGGTCGTAGGTGGTGACATTGACGCGCGGCGGTACCGCGTCGGCGTGGCTGAAGCCGAACTGTCGGTTGAGATCATCGAGGCCGTCCTCGAGGTTCTCGATGAGGATGACGCGGTCGATCTGCTCCCGTGGAACGTGCTGAAGTTGTGGCTGCAGGTGATGTTGCAGGGCCAGTCCCGAGGCGTGCAGATGACGGAGCACGAGGAGGAACTGGCGAAACGTCTTCCCGTGCAGAAAGAAGCGTCGCTGCTGGTCGGCGAAACACCAGGAGTCGAGCAGCCTGTGGGGCGTGCCGAGCGGGGCCTGGACGACCCAGCGGGCGTAGAAGCTGACCAGTCGTCGGAGCGGATCGTGTAGAAAGAAGACCCGCTCATGGTCCACCAGGTGTTCGAGATCCTGCGGCCGAATCATGCATCGGTGCAGGGCGAATCGGTGCTCCGCGGGTACGGCGTGGCTGGCCACGAACCAGCGCTTGAGCGAGCTGCAGGCACACTTCGGACTGGCGATCACCACGAGTGGCTTCTGACGATGACGAAGAAAGTAGAAAGCCACTAGCCCGCCTTCCTCACGCGGCGTTGGAGCATCACGGCGGACTAGCCGAGAAAGCCCTGGGCGCGCGCTTGTTCTTCGGTCAAACACGCATCCCAGTCGGACGTGGAGTGGATGGTCACGGGGTCCGGGGCGGTGCCCGTGAACACGTCGGGATGCGCCCGCCGACCCTGGAAGTCGAAGCCAGCGTAGATCTCGTAGTCGCGCAGAGAACGTACCCGACCGAGGCCAAAGGGGCCGAGGGCTTGGGGCTGGGCAGTGAAGAGAAGCTGGTGAAGCCGCGCCAGGCCCTCACGGTTGCGCCGCGCGACGGTGCCTTCCCCGTGCTCCCAGTGACGGCGGGGTGGACCGTCGTGCATCTTGTGCCAGACCAGGGCCGCGTCGGGTAGGTAGAGATCGTAGCCCCAGGTGAAAGAGCGCACTGTGATGCTGAACTCCTCTCCCCAGTAGTAGTGCCCGGGGTCCTGCGGCACCTCGACGTTCCAGATGCCGCGGGAAAAGCCGAAGTTACCGTTGACGAAGCGCGTGCGTGCGGCCTGCTGCTGGTTGGGTGGGCCGAAGTCGAACCAGGGGGCCCAGCCCGCGGCCTCTCCCCAGCCACTGACCCGGGTCGCCGGCACGCCCATGTTCTTGTGATGAACGATGCGGCCATCCGGGGTCTCATGGAAGAGGGGAGCGTTCATGGTCAAGATCGCTTTCTCGCTCGGCAAGGCTTCGAGCATCTCGATCAGGCGGGCATCCCACTCCGGCTCGAAGTCCATATGCGAATCGATCTGCAGCGTGTAGGGCTCGCCACGCCACAAGGACTGGCAGATGTGGCGCGCCCACGGGCCACCTTGGCTCTGGTCAATCGTGGTGTCGATCCAGCGAAAGCCGGGAGCCTGCCGGAAGGCCGCAACGTCGATCGGTGCCTTCGGATCGGCCTGAAAGCAGATGCCGAAGCGCAACCGGTCCGGCCAGCGCGCGGTGTCGAGCGCGCGGCGCAGAGTTCGCGGCAGGTCGGGGTCGGTGTACGCCGCGATGGTGACGAAGATCGTTGGCGCGGTCATGGGAGCGACAGTGGTCATGGAAGGGGCGGTGTCGCGTGAGATCGAGGCGCCTCGGATCGATTGAGGTGGGGGAAGGGCACGCCGGGCGTGGGGCGGTCGACGAAGCGGCTCAGGCGCTGCCACGGGTTGGGCTCGGTCTCCCAGCAGATCGTGAGCAGGCGGTCCGGGCAGTGGGCGAAGTGCGCGAGGACCGCGGCGTTGTGACGACGGTAACGTTCGATGAACATCGCGCGACTCGGCGGGGCATGATGCTGGCTGAGCCAACGTTTCGTCAGGCCGTGCCGCTGCCAGTGGCGCTGCTCGCTGGTGGCCAGGGTTTCGACATCCCGGCGCAAGGTAAGCACGAAGCGGCTGCCCGGGTACCAGCGGTCGAGCTCGCGGTAGAGGTAGAGCCAGGGGGCATCGGTCAGCGCGTCATAATCATCAGCCATCTGGCGGATGGTTCGTGCGTGGGGCTGGAATGTTCGCGGATCGAGGTTGAAGTAGGCGGAGAGGTCCGCGAGCAACGGCACGAAACGAGCGTGGGCGCGGAAACCGAGCGTCCCGAGTGCGTGACCGAGGCTCGTGGTGCCGGTCTTGAACATGCCGATGCCGAACACCTTGCCCATGGTTGCCGTGATCCGAAGGAAGGCCTGATTCTACCATCGAGAGACCTCCGTCGGCCGCAGCGTTCCGCCGACCACCTTGCGAGCGCAGGCTGCACATGACTTCTCTCGTGATTTCGCCGCGACGATCCCGAGCCGCTTTATCGGCTGCAGGCTTTCTGCCGGCGAGCCATGCAAAGGAGCAGCTTGCGCGGCGGCAACAGAACGCAGCAACGGAACGTAGCAACGGGTCTTTCGCATGGCTCCGCAGAAGGAAGCCGACTCGCTGCTGCGCTCGACGTTCGGGGTGCGCACGGCAGCAGCCCGAGGGCCGCGTAGGGTGATTGGGAGTGTGACTCCTACTCTCGATGCAGTGCCGATGCTCATCATCGGGCGGTTCGGCGCCTACTCGACGCAGTGGTCCACACGCGTGGCCAAACACTTCAAGCCGGCTTCGTAGCCCGCTCGAGCGGGGCAAGCTGGCGCTTCGCCGATCGGAGAGATCCACGCGTCGCGGCTGCCGCGCTTGCCCAGCGCGACAATGCGAACGGTCGGTTGGGTTATCAGGGGTCGCGGACCGGCAGGGCTTGCCAGTCGGGCAGGAAGAAGTCGCTCATGTCGCGCCGGCGTTTGATGCCCGCAAACCAAGGCGTCGGATAGATCACCCGACGGGCGAGGTCTCGGTTCAAGTAGGCGCCCCACCAGCTGTAGGTCGAATTGGCGATCACATGGTGCTGGCAGCGGGCCATCAGGAAGAGATCGACGGTGTCGCGGTTGCCTTCGACGAAGGTCACGTCCTCGCGGGTGAAGGATTCACGACACCAGGGAATGTCGTCGGAGAAGATCGCGAAACGGCAACCCGGAAGGTCACTTCGGAAGCGCGCCATGGCCTCGTCGTAGTAGGCCATGCTCATGCGCGTCAGCGTCGGGTTGAGCAAAGAATCGCCGCGGCGGACGTGGACGGAGACGATCGGCCCAGGTGGCCCGGGTAGCGATTCGCGAATCCGGTGGAAGGCTTGATCGACCTCGTCCTGAAGCGGCTGGTGGCTGTACAGCAAGTCGAGGAGCTCGGGGCGTTCGGCTTCGAAGTACTTGTAGGAAAGAAAGTGTCCCCACAGCGCCTGGTGGTCGTGGCGCATCGGGATTGGTGTGTAGGTGAAGGTCGGATCGGCGTAGTTGTGCTGGCTGCGTGGGTCGGGGCGCACGCCTTCGGCTCGACCCACGAAGGCCGGGAAGATCGAGTCCCAGTAGGTGGGGCGAGGCGCGATCATCGACGGCGAGCTCGTCTTCCACGCCGCGCACACCCACGGCACGCCGTGGCGGCGGGCGCAGCCGAGCATGGCGCCGGCCTGGAAGAGCTGGTTGGCGAGGCCGCCGACCGGGCAGAACGATACGCTGCGCGGCGGCACCTCGAGGCTCATGACCCAGGTGAGCAGGTCGCGGTAGCGGCGCCGGAAGGCGGCCGGCACGGGTCCGGTGATCGGCTCAGCCCAGGATTCGTCGCTGCGGCGCCTGTTGAGAATGAACTGGCGAGGGTCATCGCCGGTCAACCGGTGCAACTCGAGGTCGACCAGACGTTTGCGTCCGTGCAGAACCCCGGGGTCGCGGATGACTTGTCGGAGAACGGATCGGCCGTCATCGGTGCCCAGCTCGAGCTGCCATCGATCCCACGTGGCGCCCGTTTCGGCGGATTGGGGTGGCAGGGCGAGCTGACAAAGGTCGCTCCATCGGGAGCGTTGGCCGTGGATCTCGACCGCACGAACTTCAGGGCGCGACCACGCCGGAACGGGTGCTCCCAAACCCTGGGTTCCTTCGACACGCAGCCGTCGAGCGGCTGGCTAGTCGATCTCGAACGTCAGCAGCTCGACGGGAACCTGGGTGGGCACCATGGTCGGGAAGCTCGTCGGTACAGCGGTTGGGCTCTGGGTAGGCGCGCCTGTCGGGCTCTGGGTGATGCCTGTTGGGCTCTGGGTCGGGCTTTGCGTAATGCCCGTCGGGCTCGAGGTCGGGACGACCGTCCCAGGTCCGGGTTCCGACGGCGTCTGGGCCGCGGCGCGGTTGGCGACCGGAATCGACAGGATCACGGGCGCGACCCACGCCGCCATCACATTGCGGCGCGTGATTTGGCCGCCGAAAATAGGCTCGCCGCCTTCGGACTCCGCGGCCGGCTCGTTCGTGCTTTCGAGATTGGCAACCTGGCGACGCAGCCGGGTGATCTCATCCAGGAGCTCGTCTTTGCTTCGCTTGTCGTCACTCATGTTGCCTATCTCCAGCTCGACCGAGGTTCGATCGAGCAAAACGCGTTTGGAACGCCTAACTTCTCGCTGATGAAGGCATTATCTCCGAGCGCAAGGGGCGAATCAACCATCATTCCGGGGCTTCGAAGTAGCAGTTCGCTCGCCTCCACCCAATCACTCGATCCGAGGACGCTGCCAGGTCGTGGGTCCAGTCGCGGACGGCTTCGAATCGGTACGCGCACTGCACCGCTTGGGTTGCTCGGTCACGCTACGCCACAGAGCGAGGTCGGCGTGGTAGAGCGCTTCGATGCGGTCTCGGGTGTCGGCGGCGAGATCTCGCTCGCGGACCCCGTATCGCTCGTAGCCATGGACCTGGGCGCGTGCACGACGAGAGCGTCGGTGGGGAAGTACAGACGGAGGGGCCAAGCCCAGCCGATCGTAGACTGTCGCGAGGTCTTCTTGCAGGGATTCGACGCGTCCCAGAAAGTCGAGGTGGAGACCGGCGAGAAAATCGACCTGTCGGGCGATGTGGGGATCCCAGAGCGCCTGCTCGGCTTGATCGACAAAGGCTTGCAGTCGCTCCGGACGATCGGGGAGCGCGGCGAAGGCAAATGCCGAAGCCTGGGTCGGCATCTGCTCGAGGCGCATCGAGATCTCTTGATAGCTGGACAGGAAGCGGGTGACGGGGTGGCGCACGAAGGCGAACGTGAAGTAGTGCCGCCGTGTCACCGCTTCGACGTCGGCGAGGGCGATCTCGGCCGCCGCGAACCGATCGTGGCCGAGCTCGGCCCGCAGGGTGCTCGAAGCGTTCTTGGCGATCGACTGGAAGAGGAAGCGATGGCGATGAGAGAGGAGGAGGGGCATCGGTGTTCGATGCGGCTGCGTCCGTGCAGCGGCCGGCCGAGTATGACCGATCTAATTGGCGCCCGAACGGCGGGCTCTAGCCTGGAGCGAGGCCGATGCGACGCGCCGTCGGTCGCAAGCAGTGGGCCAGGGCAGGGTGGGCAGGAAGCAGGAGAGGCGCGGTAGGAAGGAGAGACGACGACGCCAGTGCAGCGTCGCCGTCCAGGTCGATCAGAGGTTGGTGACCTCGCCGCCCGAGATGAGAATGCGCTGGCCATCGAAGCGGGTGAGCTCGAAGCCGTCTGCGTTCTCAGCGTAGGCAATGCTGTAGTCACGCAGCATGTCGATCGCGACCTGCTCACCGCTGCTGATGCCGTCGATGCCGTCGGTGCGGTAGTGCACACCGGCGATGTCGCGGCCGAGGGAGATGTTGGCAGCGAGCTTGTTGATCTCGTTGCCAAGGGTCAGATCGGCGCCGCCCCAGTTGTTGAGCACCGAGCCGTCGTTCGCCGCCTCGACCGGCGCCGGGATGACGAAGGACTCGTTGAAGAACGCCTTGAGCACCGTGCAGCAGGCGCCCGCGATGGCGGCGTGGCCGGCCGGGTACGCCGGATGGGTCGGCGAGCCCTCGGGGAAGGCCATGGGCAGCAGCGCGTTGCCGTTGGCATTGACCAGGCGCGTGACCGAGTCCGAGTTGAGGAGCTCCATACCCAGGCCGTAGTCCTTGGTGCCGTTGCGCTGGAACTCGACGCGCGCGCCGAACACTTCGGGGCGCAGACGACGGTGGACCAGCCACTTGTGGTACCACGCCGTCTTCAGCGCGACGCCGGCAACCTTGGTCACCAGGTCGACGATCTGCGCGGCGCCAAAGGTGACGAAGCCACCCTGGTTGGTGCTGGTCTTGTAGGGGTTGCGGTCGCTCAGTGCGCTGCCACCGAAGCCGAGCATGATCAGCGCGGCGTTGAGGTAGGCCTGGAAGCTGACATCACCGTGGACCCACTCGCCGAGACCGCGGCCGTCGTGCAGGAAGCGCGGCGAGCCCTCGAACGTGATCGGCGTCGCGGGTGCCGCGCCACGCTGAATGGACAGCCACTCGTTCACGTCGAGCATGAAGTCGTCGCCGTTGACCGGACGGAAGTACCGCTGCTCGATGGGCGTCGGACCGTAGTTGAAGCCCAGCCAGAGGAACTGCGACAGATACGGACCAATGAGGTCGCCCGGCGTCTCACCGCGGAACAGCGTGCCAGCGGTGATATTGCCGCCCTCGGTCGGGCCGATCGACGAGGAGAAGGCGTTGAGATCCGCCACCGCTGCGGCGACGGTCGCGTCGGTGCCGTACTCGCCGAACGGAATGTCGCGGGTCAGGGCCTGCCAGTAGACCTCGGCCATCTCGACGGCCTGGAAGTCACTGGTGAAGGCCGGAGCCGCCGGAATGCGCGAGCTGTGGGCGTCGCCACCGGTCATCTCATAGGCATAGGAGGCAAGCGGATTGGCCAATCGGCGGTCGGCCTCGGGTGACAGGGGAACCGCGTCCATGTCGGCCGGGTTGCCGCTCTCGAGGGCATCCAGGAAGGCCTGGTAGGCGTTGGCGTCGACCTCACCCAGGCTGTTCTGGGGCAGGGTCTTGAAAAAGCTGGCGCGGCGGTCGGCGTAGAGATCCTCGTCACCGCTGCACGGCTGCTCGACGATATTCGGCTCGACCAAAACGCGCGCGGCGCGCTGGCGTACCCGGTAGGCGCTGAACTGTCGGCTACGGCGATTGAGCGGGCCGAGAACCTCTGCCGACGCCGCTTCCGGCGTCACCAGCGCGCTGCCCGCGCCGACTGTCGTGGCGGCTGCCAGCGCACCCGCTCCCTGCAGGAAACCACGGCGCGAAACGTCAGTGGGTCCTTCCACACCACCGACCTGCTTCTCGTTTTCCGTCTTCGTATCGGTCATTACCCAGGACTCCTCAAAAAGAGAGTTCATGTAGAAAGGCATGTTTCCCATGCAAGCGTCCGGGAAACCTGCCACTACCAGCCAAGCGTTCGCCCTCCTGGCGAGTTTGGATGCGGCAATTCGAACGAAAATCGAAGGGGGCTGTCAAGAGAACGCTACACCTGCCACCCTGGCGATCCAGATGGGGCCATCCAGATGGGTGATCGTGCGTGGTTGCGCGACGCCTGCGCAGGCTCGGGAGCGCGCTCCGCGCGGTTGGTCAGGTCAGGGCAGCCGGCGCCGATCGGCCGTCTCGAATTCTTGCCCCGCTGCTCGGCGATGAGCTCGATTCGGGCATCGGCCAGGCCAACCGGCTGGATCGCCCTGCCGGCTGTTGGCGGGTGGCTGTTGGTGGGTAGGGAACCGCGTGTCGCGCGACGAGCGCGTCCTCCCGGGCGAATCACCTGCGGACTTCGGTCTCGATTCGACTCTGAAGCTCGCTGCTCTCGCCGGTAGCGGACGGCCACCGTGGTCTGCTAGCGGTCGGACCAGACGGCCAGCTGGTTTCCGGACGGGTCCTCGAAGTGGAATCTGCGGCCGCCGGGGAAGGCGAATGGCTCCTTGACGATCGCGCCGCCGGCATCCTGTACCGCTTGAGCGCTGGCGGCGAGGTCCGTCGAGTAGAGCACGACGAGCGAACCTCCGGCGCGCACGCTGTCGGTTTGACTCAACCCGCCGACCTCGCCTTCCGTGGCGCCCCGAATGCCGGCATAGGCCGGGCCATAGTCGTTGAACGCCCAACCAAAGGCAGACTCGTAGAAGCGTTTTGCTTCGGACAGGTTCAGGACGTTGATTTCGATGTAGTCGATCGTGTGATGGTGATGGGGCATGGCATCGCTCGGGGGAGGCGGCGTTGGCTTGAAGCGATCCGCGGGCCCGAGCCCATGGTTCGCGGACGACTGCTGGTGTCATGAAGCCTACAGACTGCTGCTGACAGCCTTCTGTCAGCAGGGTTGCCGATCGGGCACGAAACGGCCCCGCGCCGTGTGTGCCGCGGGGCCGTCGCCCAGGCTTGCTCAGCCCGGGCCGTGCTGGCACGGACCTGCTGCACCGAGATGCGCTTGCCCGAGGTGTTCTGAGCCGAGATGTGGTGAGCCGAGATGTTCTGAGGAGCTGGAGATCAGAGTGCCACGTTGAAGACGTAGTCGACATCCGTGGCGCTGGTGAGGGTGACCGTCAGGGACGTGGCGTTGGTCCAGTCGCCGTCGAAGTCGAGCTTGAGCTCGTAGCTGCTGGAGTTGTTGTTGAAGTACTTGGGCAGGAACGTGGTCGATTCATAAGGGTTTTCGTCCTCGTCACTCGGATTGATGCCGTCCTTCTCGTTGAAGTCGATCTCGATGGGGTCGTAGCCGTGAAAAGTCGACCAGCCGTCGTGCGCGACCTGGAAGCCGACGATCTCGAGCGAGTCGTCGTCTTGGCGAACAGTCACCCGCAAGGTGTCATTCGACAGCTTGGTTGCTGTGACGGTGGGCGTGATGCTGGTGTGGGGGAGAATCTCCAGCGGGTTGCGAGCTTCCTGGCGACGGATCCACTGGTCTTCAGAACCTTGGTAGTAGTCGAAGTGAAGATGGACGGTGTTGATTCCACTTCCACTGTTGCCCACGGTTCCGAGCTGTTTTCCGGGTTGGACCGTGGTTCCGACGGTGAGCCCGGCCGCCACCGAGTCGAGATGAAGGTAGGCGACCTTGTGGTTGTCGAGAACGGTGCCGTCGGTACGGACGATCGGGTCGAGAGCCACGACGACGAATTTCCCAAAGCGTGGTAGCGGGCTCGTCGAGTTGTCGTTGCGCATGCGGACGACCTCGCCATGCCACACGGCGTACACCGGTGTTCCCTTCGGTGCTTTGATGTCGATGCCGCGGTGGAAATCCGCGTCGTCGGGGTCGGTGCAAGCACCGCAAAGGATCCGGAATCCGAAAGGTTTGTCGACGTTGTCGATCGCTGCCGTACCACTGACAGGCCAAACGACCTGGGCGAAACCATTCGATGCGAAGAGGAAGACGGAGAGCAAGGCAAGGAGAAGTGTTCGAGAGAAAGGCTGCTTCATGGGATCTCCTGATGACGTATGCGTCTCGATGTCACGTCGCGAGGATGCGAGCGCTTGCCTGGAGATACGGCGTCAGTCTCGAGATCCCGCCAAGGATGAAACAAAAAGGGGGCAGGCTCTCCGGGCGACCTGTGGCGTGAGCGATTCAAGCGTGGGTTGTGTGACGCATGGATCGCTGATGAACGAATGGGTCGCCATCGAATGCACCGTGTGCTCCCGGGGGCAAGATTGCCGTTGATGCATCGGTTCGCTCTGTCGTGCTGTCGTCCATCGCGACAGAACGTCTGCGGTTGCCACGGTCTGCAAATCGAGGGCGCCGCGCCATGGGGCTGGCCGGTGTCGCCAAGGCCGAATGCATCGTCGATTCTGGCATTCAGTCGGGGTACTCCTTCGACTCGATCGCCCGGGTCGGCCATGGCGTGGTGCGAGGCAACGATGCGACGGCGATGCCAGGCCGACGACGATGCCGGCTGATGGGCCGTTTGAGAAAGCCCTGACGATACGCCTCGTTGGAGCGGCCAAGCCACCCTGAACACCGACACCTTGCCGCGGGTGCTTGGGAGTTCGGAGGGCGGCGCGGTGGAGGTCTTCGGCTGCCCCGGCCGCCCCTTGCGCTACCCAGCTTCGCCGCTGGATCGAGGAGAGATGGCCTCCGATGGTTGGAGGGAGAGAGCTTGGCGACGGGGTGCGTTATTCTCAGGCACCATGAACACATCATTGGAAGAGGAGGTGACGGGTCTACTCCTGGCCTGGCGGGCGGGCGACGAGGACGCGTTGGTGGCGCTGATGCCGCTGGTTTATCAGCATTTGAAGGGGATCGCCGGGCACCTGATGCGCGCCGAGCGGCCTGGACACGGGCTGAGCACGACCGGCCTGGTCCACGAAGCCTATTTCCGGCTGGCGGCGCTCGATCGTATTGGCTGGAAGGATCGTGCCCATTTCTACGCCATGAGCGCCCGGGTCATGCGGCGGGTACTGGTGGATCATGCCCGTCACCTACGACGTGAGAAGCGTGGCGGTGATGCGCTGACCATTTCCCTCGAGGACGTACTCGATTCACCGAGCCCGATTGCACCCGAGATCCTGGCCCTCGAGGAGGCGCTGGGGCAGCTCAAGCGGGAAGATCCGCAGCGTGCCGAGATCGTCGAGTTGCGCTTCTTCGGGGGACTCGAACGCAAGGAGATCGCCGAGGTCATGGATCTGTCGATCGCGACAGTGACCCGGCGATGGCGTTCCGCGCGTGCGTGGCTGGTGGATTATTTGGCTGTCAATGACGGCGCATGAACGCCACCCGAGGAACGTGGGCGAGCATTTTTCACCCGCCGTGATCCATCTGCACGCGCGATGTCGCCGCTACCAATAGAGGAGCGATTCCGGCCCGGGGATGGCTTCTCACCCGGTGCACCGAGGCGGCATGGGCCGAAACAAGCTGGCATGTCGCTCGGTATACGGGGGAGGGGGATAACCAGAAGCGCAGGCGGAGAATCTACGTCTGCCGGTACAGCACCTTGGAGGTAATTCATGAAGCTTTACGAATCCATCGCAGCCAATATCTATCGTGGCCCCCATCGCAAGCTCTTCTTCGGTTCGGCATTGCTGATGGCATTGATCGTCGGAGTTGCTGCCGCGGCGTTGGCCTTGCCGCCGCATGGCGCGTATGACCTGTTGATCACCCAGGCGTCCATCAATCACCAGAATGCAGGCTTCTGCACGACGCAGAATCCAACGGGGCCGCAAACGTGTCGGGAATGGTGCATCACGACGATCGAGGGCTATGTCCTGCCGCAGGGCACGTTCGTCTGCGTCGACCAGTGAGGTGACGCGGGAGGGTTTGCTGCGGGCATGACCGAGAAGCAAGCCGAGCCTGCACGGAGCCTGGTACCGTGTAGGCTTCCGGTCTCTTCGACCCCCGGCCGATTTGTGGTCGGGGCGGTCGTTCCGTCAGAGGAAAGGAGACGATCACGAGTTTGCCAGAGGAAGTGATCGAGGGTGACTGACGCTGAGCCTGCCGTGAGCTGGCAGCAAGTGTGGGCGGTTTTCGAGGAGACGATCGCCCGACCGCCCGGAGAACGCCGTGCCTATCTCGAGTCGGCCACGGACGGTGACGCGAGCTTGCTCGCCGCAGTCGAGCGGATGCTAGAAGCTGACAAGCGGGCCAGCTCCCTCCTCGACCTGCCCATTGCCCGCCCAGCCGAGGTCATCGCGGGCGCCACGGACGCTGTTGGCTCCCACGCAGTGGAGACTGACGTTGCGCAGCCGATGTCGAATCGACCGGCTGTGGGCCAGGAAGAAGCCGCTCAGGATCTCGGCGCCTATCGATTGGTGCGGCAGATCGGTCAAGGCGGCATGAGCACCGTGTACCTGGCGGTACGCCATGACGACGCCTTCCACCGCAATGTCGTCGTCAAGGTCGTTCGCCGTGACCTCGAAAGCGCGTTCCTGCGCCGCCGATTGCGCGTCGAGCGCCAGATTCTGGCCAGTCTCACCCATCCGAACATCGCGCGGCTGTATGACGGCGGCGCCACCGAGGAGGGCCGTCCGTACTTCGTGATGGAGTACGTCGAAGGACAGCCGATCGATCAATACTGCCGCCACAATCGCCTGAGCGTGCCCGAGCGCTTGGTGCTCTTTCGCAAGACGTGCGAAGCCGTCGCCTACGCCCACCAGAACCTGGTCATTCATCGGGACCTCAAGCCGTCGAACATTCTCACCACAGACGATGGCGAGCCTTGCCTGCTCGACTTCGGCATCGCCAAGCTGATCAATCCCGATCTCGTCGGTGACGGGCTCGAGCCGACCGCAACGTGGCAGCGAGCCCTGACGCCGAGCTATGCCAGCCCGGAGCAGATCCGCGGGCAACGAACGACCACGGCCAGCGACGTGTACTCGCTTGGGGTGGTGCTCTATCAGCTCCTCACCGGCTCCTTGCCGTTCGACTTCTCGGGCCGTTCCCCGAGCGAGATCGAGCGGCTGGTCACTGAAACCGAGCCGACCCGCCCGAGCCTGGCCGTCCGGCACGTTGACGAGTCCGACGCGGGCGGCGATCCGCGCTCGGCTGACGATCGGCGAACCGGCGACAGGCGGACGGGGAGGCTCAGTCGCCTGCGCGACACCCTTGCCGGTGACCTCGATGCCATCGTGCTCAAGGCGCTGCGCAGCACCCCACGCGAACGCTACAGCTCCGTCGAGCAATTCGCCAGCGACATCGATCGCTATCTGTCCGGCTTACCAGTTGCCGCGCGTCAAGGAACCTGGCGTTACCGTGCCGCCAAGTTCGCGCGACGCCATCGGGTGGCCGTGCTCGCAACGGGTGCCTTCGCTGTTCTTGTCGTCGCGTTCGCTCTGGCCATGTCCTGGCAGGCGGCCCGGGTCGCAGGCGAACGTGATCAGGCGCGCCTCGAGCGAGATCGCAAGCAACAGGTGGCGTCGTTGGTGCGTGAGATTTTCCAACTGAGCAATCCCTACGTCGTGCCTGGAGCCGAGCTGACCGTGCGCGAAGCGGTCGAACGGAGCTTGCCGTTGTTGGATGCGCGCCTCGCGGACCAGCCGATCGTGCGCGCCGAGCTGCTCCATACGTCAGGGGCGATCCTCGGCGCGGTCGACCAACACGAGACGGCCGAAAGGCAGCTCCGCGAAGCGTTGCGACTCCGTCGTGAGGTGCTTCCCGAAGAGCATCCAGACGTGATGGAGACGATGGGGCTGCTTTCCTACGAATTGGCCGCGCAGGGCAAGCTGGACGAAGCGGAAGCCCTGGCGCGGCGTTTGCTCGATCAGGCGCAAGCGATGGCGTCGCCGGATGGTGCCGAGTTGGTCGATCCGCTGATCCGGCTCGCCTCTGTGCTCTGCTTCCGCTCCGAGCTCGATGGAGCCGAGCAGGCGGCCACGGAAGCCCTGGCGCTGGCCCGCTCCCTGCCGAACTCCAAACTTCGAGAAGCCCTGTCTTACGAGTACCTGGGGGTGGTAGCGAGCGGGCGAGGTGCCTACGGCGAGGCGGCCGCGCGTCAGCGAATGGCGGTTGCGGCCCGACGCGTTCTCCACGGTGACAAACACCCGCTGCTGATCAATCCGCTGAGCAACCTCGGGCTTTCCCTGCGGCGAAACGGTGACTTCGCTGCTTCCGAAGCCGTCTACCATGAGCTCATCGCCGTCCAGCGCTTCAACTTCGGCGATGACTTCGTCGACCCGCAGACCACTGTCAACCTGGCCGGGCTGCGGGTGGCGATCGGCGACTTCGAAGCGGCAGAAACGTTGTATGAACAGGCGCTCGCGGAGCTGGGCGGGCCCGACTCTGACCATCCCGGCAGGCTCCACACCGAGCTTCGGCTGGCCCACGCCCGCGTGCTGAATGGGAAGCCGGTTCAGGCCGAAACCGATCTGCGACGAATCCTCCCGCGTGCCCGAAACCGGCTCGGAGACGATCACTGGCGAATCGCGCAGGCAGAGGGCATCCTGGGTGCAAGCCTGGCGGCGCAAGGTCGCGACGCAGC
>CALFAM010000273.1 GCA_937948815.1 uncultured bacterium | reverse complement strand
GCGGCCGACCTTCTTTGACCCCAGCCGCGCTTTCCCCAAGGTTTCGGCGCAGGTCAGCAACGATGTCGTTGAGCTTCGCCAAGACACTGCTTTGATTCTCTGCGGTAGTACTTGTGGCGAAGAGCGTGCTTCCCGACTCGGGCTCGACGATCTCGGCATTGATCGCGTAGGTTTCGCCTACTTTTGCGATCTGACCAAAAATGGCACCGATCGCGCCTTCACGTTGAGCGATCTCGAGGGCCACGTCTCGCTCGATGGGCGTGTCGGGAGCGAGGGCCATGCGCTGCAAACTAGATTCGACCTGGTTCCGGGAGAGGATGCTCACGGTCTCGGACTGCTCCAGGCCGACCCGAAGCGCATAGTCGAGCGTCTCGTCAAGGATCTCCTCTTCTGTCCGATTCACAAACTCACCCAGCACCACGGTCGAGGACTCCGCCACTTCGACCGACGCGGGCGGGGGTTGCTGGGTGCTCCTGGTGATGAACCAGGCGGCGAGGAGGCCGATGGCGACGGCGATGGCGACGAGGGCGGGGGTCCACCATCGGTTGGGTGGTGCCTGGCGCGGGAGGACGGCGAAGCTGCCGGTACTTCCCGGGCGGTCGAAGCCGATGGAGGAGGAGCCGGTGAGGACCGCGAGGGCTTCCGCGACCTCGACGGCGCTTTGCTGACGCTCGGCGGGCTCTTTCTCGAGCAGGCGGTCGATCAGGTTCGAGAAAGCCTCGGGGACCGCGGGGTTGAGATCGAGCGCGGGCGGTTGCCGATGCAGGATGACGCGTTTGAGGGTGGCGAGGGTGTTGTGGGCCTTGAATGGTGACTTGGCGGTCACGGATTCGTAGAGCAGAACGCCGAGGGAGAAGAGGTCGCTGCGGTGGTCGACCTCGTCGCCGCTCACGTACTCCGGCGACATGGTTCGGCTGGTTCCGACCACCTGCCCCTTGCCGGTGAGCGTGGAATCGAGATCGCCCTGGATCATGGGCTTGGCCAGGCCGAAGTCGAGAATCTTCGGCTGGTCGTTGGGCATGATGATCACGTTCTCGGTCTTGAGATCGCGATGCAAGATTCCCTTCTCGTGCGCTTCGGCAAGCCCGGACGCGATCTGGCGGCCGATCTCCGCGACCCGGAAGGGATCCATCGGCCCGTGCTGGAGAAGCCTGTCGAGCCCGACGCCCTCGACGAGCTCCATGACGATGCAGTCCGAGTCGCGATCCTCGAAGATGTCGTAGACGTGGACGATCGACGGGTGGTTGAGGCGGGCTGCTGCACGCGCTTCGCGACGCAGCCGGCTACGGTGCTCGGCCGCCTCTTCTTTGTCCGGGCGAATCCGTTTGATGGCGACCCATCGTTCCAGGCGATCGTCGTAGGCCTTGTAGACCTCGCCCATGCCGCCGCTGCCCAGCCGCTCGTGGACGCGGTAGGGGCCGAGCTCGGTGATCGGCGCAGGCGCACCTGTAGCGGCTTTCGCGTCCTGCCGCTTTTCCCCTAGCGCCATACCACCTCTCGACCCATCTGTCGGGCGTGAGCGATTCGTCCCGTTTACTCGATTCGCGTGCGTCGCGAGGCACGGGTTTCGCGCAGGTCGATGACCAGCTGAACCGTGCTCTCGGGATCGACCGCGAAAACCAGGCGTTCGGCCCGGTACTCAGGGTGTGTGACTTCCAAGACATGGACACCGGGCCGGGTGCTGTGATCCTGACGACCCTTGACCTCGCCCGCCAACCCCAGGCGCCGATCGTCGAGCACAATCTCGGCATCGGCCGGCTCGACCAACAACCTTATGGCGCCGGGCTCGTTCGACGTCGGCCGAGGTGGTGCCGGCGGCGGTGGCGGAATGACCGCCGGTGGCGCTTCGACCACCACTACGGGCTGCTGCTGGACGGGCGGTGGCGCTTGCTGGATCACGATTACCGGATCCGGCTGGCGCTGCTGCGGGTAGTAGCCAACCGGAACGTAGACGACTTGTGGCGCACGTTGCGCGTAAGGCTGGCCGTAGACCCGTGAATGCGGTGCACGCCGATGCTGAAAGTGCGTTCGAGGCTGAGACGTGTGGCCACCGAATCCGGGTGGCAGGATGCCGGAGAGGTTGTTTTGGAGATAGGGCTGGGCTTGCGGCCGCGCGCCCGTGCCACCGCGAACGTGGCCGTGATCACGATAGCGGCCCACGGGTCGCGTGGTGGTCGTGGACTTCGCGGCGCCGGAATGGACCGTCGTACCCCGGCCGCGAGACTGCGCGTCGACGGGGACGGCTGCGCTCGTGAACCAGACCAAGGCCATCAGAACCGCCGGGCCGATCCACGATCCGGATACCAAGCGAGCATGCTTCATGGGTCGTACATTCTCGAAGCAGCGCATGCGTTCGCTCCTTTCGGACGTCCTATCGCTCGAGTGCAATACGACGAGCCCCCCCATTGTAGCTCGCGTTCACCCTGCGCAGCGCAGGATCCGCAGGGATTGTGCCGCGATGAGTCTATCCCCCGAAGGGGTACGCGAATGTCGAATCAAGCAAGTCGTTCGGCAGCCTGCGAAAGACCGCGTACTTGCCGCCGAAGGCTCACTTCGAGAAGCTCACGACCGACCCCCAGCCGGCCGCTCCCCAGCCCACCGAACGAGCCGTGGGCGCTCATTCGAGTCGTCTCCTGTGGCGCCTCTCTAAGCTGCCAGGCTACCGTAGCGTGAAAGAACATCGTCTGTGCGACGAGGGTCAATCCACGCCCCTCGGTCAGCAGATCGACGGTTGCCACCAGGGTCCGCTCGCGTCCTCCGGGTTGGAGTACGAACTCGACCTGCGAACCTTCGGCGAGTGGCTTCCGATCCTTCCGGCGTGCCGCGTTGCAGTCCGTCCACCAGCGCGGCCAGGATTCGAGATTGGATAGCAGCTCCCAGACTACCGTAGAAGGCGCTCCTACCGACACCGTTTGACGTACGTCGAAGCTCATGGGCTTGGATTCCCACTGCCAAGACGAACCCGATCGGTGAGCAGAGCCCGATGGGTCCGTCCGCAGTGCGCGATCGATCGCTTGGCAAGACGGCGCACGGGACGTTCCTCAGGGCACCAGGTAGGCGCTTGCGCGAATTTGGATGCGCGCCCGCGGTTCGAATCCGCTGCCAAAGAGGGTAAAGGCGCTTCGTGCCCCGAGAATGGGTAGAACGATCCAGCCATCGAATCGGTCGCCAGCGCCGTACGGCGGCACGACAGGCTCGATCTCGGCGAGCTTGATCCAGTGCGTCTCTTCCTCTTCGAACGCTCCCCGCAGCTCGGCATAGGCCCGATCGAGATCGATGGCGCGCCGACTCGATGGATGCCAAACCGAGAAAACGAGCCGGATCTCGTCATAGAGCAGCGTTTCGACCGAGCCGCTGCCGTCTGGCTGGATGAGCGGAAACACGAACGAGCCGCCCGTATCCGAAGCGAAGATCTCGGCGGTCTGGTTGAAGAGAATGTGGCGAGGCGGTGTCTTTGAGCTCATCGGGAGGACTCTCCGACTCGCGACCCTCCCGCGGGTGAGCACGGGCAGTCTGGCGAGACGTGGGGCCAGCGGGCAGCCGGCAACGACTGGAGATGGATCATCAGTGTCCGATCCTATCACCGCAGAAGTCATCACTATGCCGTCGTGGAGGACCGTGTAGCGGCATCGATCAGGGACTTGGCGAGACGTTCGGCAGGGTCGGGCTGATGGCGGCTAGGGGCGTCAGGAGCTCATGGTTCGCGCTTCGAGGCCGATACCGGCGCCGGCCAAGAGCCGACGGGTGGCGGGCAAGGGCAAGCCGACGACGTTCGAGTAGTTCCCATCGATCCGATCGACAAAGACCGCACCCAAGCCCTGGATGGCATAGGCCCCCGCCTTGTCCCGAGGCTCCCCGGAGGCGACGTACCAGCGGATCGTGTCTGCATCGAGGGACTCGAACGTAACCCGCGTACGCTCGACATGGGTCCGACAGGGCTCGCCCGGGGCGAGAACGGCAATGGCCGTCAGCACATCGTGTTCACGACCGGAAAGCATCTCGAGCATGCGCGATGCGTCGTCGTCGTCGGTTGGTTTGCCCAGCAGGGCACCGTCCAGGGCGACCACGGTGTCGGCTGCAAGCACCACCCGCGGGGGCTCCGGGGCGCTGACGCTTGCGGTGGGCTGCGCGCGCGCCGCGACGGCCTCGGCTTTCGCGCGTGCCAGGCGCTCGACATAGGGGGCTGCCGCCTCGCCGGGTGCGGGGGTCTCATCGACATCGGGTCGCACGATGACGAAGCGGTAGCCGAGCTCTTCGAGCATCTGGCGACGTCGCGGTGAGCCGGAGGCGAGAATCAAGTCGGACATGTCGGTCCCTCTTCGGGCGTCACGATGCTGCCGCGAGAGCGGCTTCGAGCTGTTGGCGACGATAGAGCCCAGCGTAGACGCCACCTTCGGCAATCAGCGCCTGGTGGCTTCCGATCTCGCGAATCTGGCCATCCTCGAGCACGATGATGCGATCCGCCAACCGAGCAGCCGCCATGCGGTGGGAGGCAAAGAGCACGGTGCGTCCGGGCAGAATCGTCCGCAAGTTGCGGAGGATGGTCTCCTCGGTCTGGGTGTCGACGGCGGAGAGACAGTCGTCGAGCAGCAGGATTCGGGGCGCGCGCAGGATGGCCCGGGCCAGCGCGATACGCTGCTTCTGGCCCCCCGAGAGCGTGATTCCGCGCTCACCGACCATGGTGTCGAGTCCCTTTGGAAAGGATGCGAGGTCGTTCTCCAGGCCGGCGATCTGTGCGGCTTTGCGGATGCGGCTGGTGTCTGCTTCAGGGTCGCCGAAGGCAATGTTTCGGGCGATGGTGTCGGAAAACAGGAACGTCTCCTGCGGCACCATCGCGA
>CALFAM010000272.1 GCA_937948815.1 uncultured bacterium | reverse complement strand
GACCCGGGCCCTAGCTCGCCTCAAGGAAGATGACCGCATCGTTGGCGTCACGATCGGTGGCTCGTACCTCGCGCGCACCATGGACGCCTACAGCGATGTCGATCTGGTGATCTCCGTGGAACCGGCGGCCTTCGGTGCGGTGATGGCCGACCGCCAGGCGATCGCCGCCAGCCTAGGGCCTTACCTCGCGGGATTCACCGGCGAGCACGTTGGCGAGCCACGCGTGTTGATCTGCCTCTACGGGCCACCGCTTCTCCACGTCGACCTGAAGTTCGTCAGCCTCGACGACGCAGCCGACCGGGTCGAAGATGCAGAGATCCTCTGGGCCCGGGACGAGCGCCTTTCCGTCGTCCTCGCGCAGCAAGAAGCCCGTTTCCCCCAGCCGGAAATGCAGTGGATCGAAGATCGTTTCTGGGTCTGGGTACACTACGGCGCCGCCAAGATCGGCCGCGGCGAGCTATTCGAAGCCATCGGCTTCCTCGCCTTCCTGCGCGACCGCGCCCTCGGCCCCCTCGCCCTCCAGAGCCGTGGGGCCCAGCCTACCGGCGTCCGCAAACTCGAGACCAGCGCCCCCGATCTGAAGGCCGCCTTTGCACAGACCGTCCCCACCTACGAGGCGGTCTCTTGTGCCCGAGCTCTGCGCACCGCTGTCGAGCTTTACCGCAGCCTGCGCAACGACTTGGCGGACGACCGCCTGAAGCGGCGAAACGCCGCCGAGCAAGCATCAGTGGACTACCTCAGCAAGATCGAACAGAAGGTCGCTGCGAGCGAAACGCCGTAGACGGACACCCGCTCACTGAAGCGGAGATGCGCCCACCTTGCTACCAGCCGGCCTCCTGGACAGTGCTGCCAAACCAACCACGCGAGAGCCAGGGGGAGTCTCAGTGGGGCAAGATCGGATCGGCGAACCCTGCGCCGAAGCGGGCGCCACAGCCACGCGTCCAACGGTGGGCGGCGATTTGTGCGCTACTGGTTGGCGGCGGCGAGCTTGCGGGCGCGGGCCAGGACGCGGTCGAGATCTTCGAGGACCTCGGCGGAGGTCGCTGCAGCAAGCTCGCCGGTCAGGGGGACATCGTTGCCACGGCCTTCCGCTTCGGCAGCCTCTTCGTCCTCACCCGGGAGCACGGTCGCCCACAGGCGCTGGCTCGGGTCGCGGAGGAAGTCGAGGTCGAGGTGCAGACCATGTTCGGCGAGCTTCGGCGCCAAGGTTTCGTGGCGGCTGAGCAGGTTGCGACGGGTGGTCTGATACGCACGCTCACAGACTGCCCGACGCGAGCGGAAGGTGAAGATGTTGGAGAAGAAGCTCTCGTAGTCGTCGCGGGACGGTTCGAGCAAGACCACGTCTGCTTCGGGGTAGCGGCTTTCGTAGGCCTTGAGCCCGAGGTGCATGCGCGAGTTGATCAAGGTACGCATGGTCTGGGAGAGCACAGCCGGCAAACCGCGATCGACGATCAGGCCGGGCGGTACCTCGTTCTGCTGGATCCCCTTGCGCGCGTCGACCGGGACGATGGGGTTGATACAGAACACCAGCTCTGCACCCCACTCGAGCGCGGCCGATGCATGCATGGTCTTGCGCAAGATGCCGTCGACGTAGAGCCGCCCGTCGATCTCGACGGGCGGATAGAGTCCTGGCAATGCCGTGCTCGCCTGGACGGCGCGTGAGATCGACACCTGGTCGTTGCCCGGCTCACCAAAGCGGGTCGACTGCGCCGACTCGAGGTCAGTGGCGATCACGCGCAAGGCACGGGGGAGCTGCCGAAAGTCGTCCGTCCGGCCCTTGATCGAGAAGATCCGCCGGATGTACTCCCGAATCGGATCGTTCTGAAAGATCGCGACCGGCAGCGAACGGCCGAGAAGCGTGAGCGCGTCGCGCAGCCGGCGCTCTCGGCCCGTGAAGTAACCGTTGAGCGCTTCGGCCAGCAGTCCGGGAACGCGCAGTAGGCGACGCCCCATCTCGCCGGCCGCTGGCTGGAAGAACATCTCAGGGACGAAGGGATGCTCGCCTGGCTCCGGCTTGACGATGGCGCGACACATCTGCGCTGTCGACAGGCCGTTGGCCAGGCACGAGGCGAGAAACGCTCCAGCCGAAACCCCGACATAGATGTCGAGGTCGTTCATCGTCAGATCGGGAATCGCCTCGTCCAGGGCGCGCAGCGCTCCGATTTCGTAGATCGCGCCGCCGGCGGCACCACCCGCAAGGGCGAGGCCGATCGGACGGCGATGCGAAGAGGACGGACTACCGTTGGCAGCGCCCGGGTCTACGGGATCCGTCTTCGCAGGATCCGTGTTGGCAGGCCCCTGGGTATCTGACGATTCTCTGGCCACGTTGGCTCCGGTCGAACGAGTGGGTATGGCGTCGTGACGGAGCCCCGCCTACGACTTGGCAGTGTCCTTCTTGAGCTGTTCGACCAAGCGCGTCAGCTCTTGGATCCGCGTGCTGAGCACCGAGATCTCTTCGCGGGTCGGTACACCGGCGCGCTCGAAGGCGCTGGATACGGCACGATCGACCTGCCGCTCGACGCCGCCGAGCATGCCGCCGACCTCCGACTTCACGCGACCGGCCGTTTCCGTGACCCGCTCGCGCACGGTGTCGCGGAACTCCTTGGCCTTGGAGCGGGCTTCGTCGACGGTCTCGTCAACCTGCTCCTCGACACGCTCACGGATGTCCTCGGCGTGTTCTTTGCCACGGGCCTCGAATGCAGCACCGCGATCGACCAGATTGCGGAACAGCTTGCTGCCCTCTTCTTCGGCCATGGTCAGGGCACCCAGGCCCGCCAACCAGATTCGCTGGGCCGACGCCTTGATTTCTTCCGGTTGGGGAATTCGCTTGGAGCTCGTCATGATCAATCTCCTGATGAGTCAGCTCGGGTGACGTCTCGGGTCACCGTGGTCCGACGGACGGAATCGCCTCAGTCGGCGCTCTTTGCTTTCGCCTGAGGCTTGCTGGTTTTCACGTTCTCGGCGGCACGGCTGGTCGCGGCCGGCTTCTTGGCGGCAGCCGCGCCCGTGGCACGCTCTGCCTTGGCAGGCCCCTTCTTGGCGGCCGGAGCCTTGGCAGCCGTGGTCTTGGCAGCCATGGTCTTGGCAGCCGTGGTCTTGGCAGCAGCCGTCTTGGTGCGTGCGGTTTTCTTGCGGGCCGGCTTGGCCGCCGGCTTCTTCGCCGCCTTCTTCGGCTCCGTGGCAGCCTTGTCGGCGCCTGCAGAAGCGCTTGCCGCGGGTTCAGCCGGGGCGGTCACTTCGTCGAGACCGATCAGGGTCTTCTCCAGATCGACCAGCCGCTCCCGCAGCAGCGCCATCTCTTCCCGCGCCTGGCGGACCGGACCGAGACGATCGATCGACTTCTGGACCAGGGTGTCGACCTTGGTCTGAACTTGCTCGACACCCGAATGGAAGGCGCGCTCACCGGCCCGAACCAGCTCGTGAAGCAGCTCGGTCGGCAAGAAAGACGTTCCACGCTTGCCTTCGTCGAGAATCACCTGGGTCAGGATCTGGGACGTCACATCATCGGACGAGGCATTGTCGATGACCTTGATCTCCTGTCCCTCTCGTACCCACTGGGCGAGGTCTTCGAGCGAGACGTAGCGACTCTCCTCGGTGTCATAGAGCTTGCGGCTCTCGTAACGCTTGATGACGCGGATCATGAGGTCTCTCCTGTCGCCGACAACGGCCGCCGAGTACTACCGGCGGGGCGGGCTGGACGACGTCGCAGATGAATTCGTGGCACAGCGTAATTCGTGGCTCAGCGTCGAGATCGTCGCACCGTGTGCTGACGCGCTCGGCTGCGCCTACTGAGCATGCTCGACTATGCCGTAGCGCGGCATGCTCACCCCGAAGTTACCGCAGTGCGGCATGACTGTCAAGACGCGGCATACCGGCCCCGCGTGAGCTGTTTCAGTCGAGAAACCTGGCACCGAGCCCGACCAACGCACCGACGAAGCTCGACCAGCCGCCCCCCACGGGCGTACCGGGCTCGAAGCTGATCGGTGGGGGCCGATTGACGCGTGCCAGGCGCTCGCGCTGCCGTTGCTCTTCATCGTCTCGCAGTGCCGACGCGCGTGCCCCGCCCTCGCGAATCCAGCGCAGAGCACGGGTCAGCTCGTCGTCGTCGAACCACACGCCATGGGGCCGACAGCGGTCGATGATGACGCCGCTGCGGCGTCCGTAGTTCGCCCGGTTCATGAGCTTCCGGCACACTGGGCAGGGCCGGTAGAGCGGCCCTTGCTGGCGCGCCAGAGGCCTCTCGGAGACGGCAGCGACCGTTCCCACTTCGTCGGTTGGCTGCTCTTCACGAGCACGGGCCTCGAGGGTCGCGAGCACCGCCTTGTCGAGCCACAAGCCGGCGCAGCGTTTGCACTCCGCCATCGTGTGCTCGGAGGTGGCGAACTGTCGGCTGCTGAGGTGCACGCCGTCGCCGCACACCGGACAGCCGAGTGTAGTCGTCGCGCCGGCGATCGCTTCGGGCACGATCGACAGGCCACAGTGATGGCAAAAGGACGCGCGATCACTGATTCGCGCCAGGCAACCCGGACAGACGGTGTGCAGGTCCCGCTCGTGGAGCGTGAGGGTGGCGCCGCAATGGGCGCAGGAGCGATCGTCATCGGTTCGGGGGCCACCGCAAGCACTGCACCGCACGACGGACGCATCGTGCCCCTTGGGTGCCCGGACCACCAGGTCTTCACCACAAGCACAATGGAAGTGATCGCCAGGCTGCCGCGACGCGGCATCGTACTGACGCTTGCAGGTGGGACAGGCGACGATCAGGCGCATGACCTCATCTTACGCCAGCGCCCGGTGCTGCATTCGCCCCTTCCGCGAACCCAGCCGCGGTCGAAGCGACCCATGCCTTGGCGATCAGTGCCGCAATGCCATCGCTTCGCCCTCCCCCGGGATATCGAGGGTCTGGACGACGAATGAGGTGTTCTCGGATAGCTCGTCGTAGACCGCGACAACGATCCGTTGCTCACCCGCACGGAAGGACATTCGCGGCACATCGTGCACGTAGCTCAAGCGACGCACGGCGTCGACCGGACTGGTCCCGAGACCGAGGGCGAGGGGTTCCTCACTCAGCTCACGCATGTGCCCCTCGCTGTCGAGCACGCCGAGCAGCAACCGCAGCTTGCCGGCGGGCCCTTCGGCCGAAGGCAGAAACGTGACGTCGGCCAGCGGGATGCGAACCGCCAACTGGACCTCGAACCGTTTCTTGCGCGTGCTCGGCTCGAGCAAGCCGACCTCGATGGCCACGCCGTGAGGATTGTCCTCTTCGGCCTGCAACAATGCGGAGAGGGTACGGTCAGCCAGACGCTCCGAAAGCGTCTGATCCCGGTAGCCGAGGCGGTAGCGAATCGCGACATCCGGACGCGTCACTCGGACGTCGATCGCGTGTGCCGCGCCATCGTGACGCAACGGGGCCAGGTAGCCGAGGCTGTAGGCGTGCCCAAGCTCGGTGCGAATCGCCGCCAGGGGCGCTCGAAAATCGCCCGTGCCGAGCACAGCCAGGCCACCCGTCGCCCGCGCCAGACGGATCAGCGGATCACGAATATTGCCCTGACGAACCTGGCGCACCGCGGCCGGCGCCCGCCCAGCAGGATCTGAGGCGCCGCTGGCGTGCAGGCCGTACACCGTCACCCGGTTGCTGTTGGCGTGCTCGGCGAGCGCCTTCAGCAGAGGCCGAGCGTCGATTTCGGCGTCATCGGCGTGGAAGTGTCGCGGGCACCAGGTGCTGATCAAGGCCTGGTATTCGGCGCCGGGCCGCGATGGGAAGCCGCCGGTCGCGAGAAGCAACGCCTTGCGTGACGAGGTCGTGGCCAGCGAGTCGATGACCGTCCGCAGCGCATCGAGGGTCTGCGTCACGTGCTCGTAGGCCACGGCGGCGTAGTCGGCGAACGTCGGCAGCAGGTTGTCCGCGCAGCCCTCGTTCTCCAGCCCGGGTCGTACGGGCGCCGGGGACGGGCCGAGCAGCGACGATCTCGCGAAACCGACGAACTGACCGGCCTGCCCATGCTCCACCCGAGCCCGCAACCGCGCCATGCCCGCACGCAGCCGCGCCGGGTCCGTCGTCATCGGCGTCTCGACGTGAACGCCGCCGTCGAACGACACCACCATGACCGCGTCGTTCGGCTTCACCTCGGTCGCGACGAAGTCCTCGAGCTGCTCCACGATGCGCTGCAGGTCGTGCGGCAGAGTGTTCGCGTGATCCACGAAGAGCACGAGCTCGAGCGACGGGCGATCGGCTGGCACGGCCCCGCGCGCCGATCCCGACGTTTCGTGTTTCGCGGAGCCGAACTGACTGATCACGACCGGTTCGCCATCCTCGAAAACCTGGAAGTCGCCGACCGCAAGGTCGGTAACTGGCTGGCCCGCCCGATCCGTGGCCACCAGGTCGACATGGATCAGATCGACGGCCACGCGATCGACGAACACTTCGATCGGGCCGTCGGTTGTCCCGGCCAACGGGCGGCCAGCCTGGGCCGCGGGCGCAAGGAGGGCCAAACCGAGAAGCGTCGAGGCGAGGGCCCGGCTCCCGCGTCGGGTCGACAGCCTCGGGCCATGCCAGCGTACGCGGGGGTATCGCGCTTCGAAACGGATGCGTGGGCTCATATTCCTCTCTCCGTGGTCGCCCGACCCCGGCATGCCGCCGGGGCATGCTTCACCAGCGGTCCGTGCCAGGTCGACAGAAAGGCGAGGGCTCCAGAAGGCGGGAATACTCGGAAACCGTCGCGTTTGGTTTCAGGTAGAGCAAGGCGGATGCCAGCCGTTCGACGCTGGCCAGCCGCGGATGGGATCACGCAGCCGGCGCTTCGTGTCATCGCCACCGCACACACCTGTCCGCTCGAGAGGCCGCGTGCGCAAGGCGACGCGATCGGTCGGGTGCGTTTCAGCCGCCCGCGCGCAGACGATCCGCCAGTCGCTCACCCATGGCAGCCAGGCTGGCGAGAT
>CALFAM010000271.1 GCA_937948815.1 uncultured bacterium | reverse complement strand
CCGGATAGCTTGCGATAGACCGCACCATCCTCGCGCTGCATCCGTAGCAACCAGCGAACTCCCACAGCCGTCTCTTCGAGCCAATCGGGCAGGCCGGACGGCGATGCGGGGATGCCGAGCTCGATCGCGCTGATGCCTTCGGGGTCACGTTCGAAGACGTCGAGAAGACGGGCGATGGTCACCGCGGTGGTGGACACATACTTGCCGAAATCTCCGGCATCGTGCCAGCCGCCAACCGCTGGCCACGGCGCGCCCGCCGAGCGGAATCGGTCACCCATGGCCAGCACACCATCCCCGGTATGACAAGCCGCGTGCCGAAGACCCGATTCCTCGTCGTCCAGGGCGACACCACAGCGCTGCAGGAAATAGGAGCGCATGAGCAAACGCATGGCGCTCGCATAGGCATCGTCCGTGATCGCAAACGGAGGAGAGAGCAGCTCACCGGCGCGGATTCGGTACGTCCCCGGTGCTGTTAGGGCTCCGAATTCAATGGTGGCCACGCGATGGGGCGACCAGGGATCATCGACCTCTCCACCCAGGCGTCCACGATGAACCACCTTTCCACTCGCCGCGTCGACCACTTCGGCGGTCAGCACGTTCCGGAGCCCCGCATCGACCACCAGTGCCCGCTTGCCTTCTGTGGGAAGGTAGCCGACCCGATCGACGACGATGCGTGCCAGGGGTGCGTTTGCCGCCTCCGCCGTAGCTTCGGCCTGCAGCGGTTCGTCAGGATCGGGCGCCGCGCCGAGCGCGCCGCAGAGCCCCGCCTGGACGAGGACGATCGCCGGCCAGATCCAACGCATCAGCCGAAGCCTCCCGCTGAGGGTGCCAGGGTAGCCGGCGCTTCCTCTTTCGCCGAGGTCGCCTGATCGGGATCCGGCAATGGCGTCGCCACAGGGTCGAGCACGTTGGCCTCGAGCGCTTCGGTCGAGCCGAGAATCTGGAATGCCAGGCGATTGGTGGCGGGTCCGTCCAGGCCAGCCGCCTCCAGCCATACGACGAGCTCGTAGGCGCCAGGCGTCTGTGGCAGGTCCGTCACGGCGCCGATCCGCGCAACGGCATCGCCGGCCACGGAGATGGTCTGCTCCGCCTCCGAGATCACGCGGTCACCCGCCAGAACGGCGTGGCGCAGCCGAGCGTTCGGAAAGCTCTCGCGGAGATCATTGATCACCCACAGCACGATCTCCCCCGTCTCGCCTTGCGGCCACGATCGTCGCGTCCACTCGATGCTCGGCAGGACGGGTTGATAGGCCGCCTGCAGCGCGTAATAGCCCGGCTTGGGACGGCGCACGTGATCGACGACCGCCCAGCTGATCGCCGGCCAGCACTCGACGAACATGAACTGGAAGATGCTGCCCACCGGCGCAAACCGCTGTCTGCGATAGGACTCCCCGGCGAGCTGAATCAAATCGCTCTGATACTGCTGGGTGTTGGCAATGAGCTCACGTACGTTCGTGCCAGCCTCGACACCGGCGATCTCGAAAGTCTCTTTGCGCTGAAAGTTGTGATAGGTCCACGGCATCCAGTCCTGTTCCGTCTCTGGCCACAGCGCATGCTCGGGGATGAACGTGCGAAGCGTGGCGAGATCCGGCAGAGCCTGGGCACCGAACTCGGTGATCAGCGGCAGCGACACGGCTTCGCGATAGTCGGTCCAAGCGCCGGAGTACCAGCCGAGCCAAGGGTGCTCGGCGGTCGACGACACCGCATGCACGGGTCGCGTGGGATCCGCCCGACGAAGTGTCGCCGCCAGATCCCGATCGAGCGCCTCGTTCTGCAGCGGGTCGTAGTCCGCGTACTTGTATTGCATCCAGTCGGCATCCCAGGGTGGTTCGTTGTGACCACTCCAGATCATGATCGACGGATGATTGAAGAGATGGCGCACCATCTCCTGCGCCTGGGTCATGACCGCACCATGAAGCTCCGGCGTCTCCTCGTATCCCCATTGCAACGGGAAGTCCTGCCAAATGAGAATGCCCCGCCGGTCCGCCTCCTCGTAGAAGCTCTTGGACGCGACGTGCGCATGCACCCGGACGGCATTGACGTGGGCTCGTTGCATGAGCGCAAGATCTTCACCGTAGCGCTCCGCGTTCATCTCGCTCAACCACTGCGTACCGATGTAGTTCGTGCCGCGCAGGAAGAGGCGTTCACCGTTGAGCCGCAGCAACCCGCGATCCGGTTGCCAAGCGATTGCCCGGAAGCCAGTTCGGGCCGTGCGCATCGTGAGCAGCCGACGCCCTTCCCACACACGGGCAGTTACCCGATACAGCCGAGGCTCACCACGGTCCCATGTCCACCATAAACGGGCTCCCGGACAGTTGATTCCAGTACTGACTTCTTGCGCTCCAGGTCGGAGGATGTACGGGATCCGTGTCGGTGGGAACGGCCGATGGTCAGCAAGAAATCCCTCGGGCTCGACCCGAAGCTCGATCTCGACCGGCGTTGCCTCGAGAACGGAACCGTACAGTCCCATGCCGACCATCAACGTCGCGTCCGGATCCGGATCCCTCGGAGATGTGCCAGGCTGGGCGCGAAGCTCGAATGACGAGAAGCGGGCCCCATGGCTCGTCTCGAGATAGACGGGAGCCCAAATCCCACCGGTGTTCTTCTCCTGACCCCGTGCGGACCACGCCCCGCCGGGACGGGCATCGTGGTGGGCGAAGATGCCCTTGACCAGGCGCTTGTGAAGCGACCAGCTCGGGCCGGGATGCTCGAGCGGACTGTCGACACGCACAGCGAGCAGATTCTCGCCAGACGCCCGGAGCAGGCCCGAGACATCGAACTCGAACGGGGCGAAGTAGCCTTCGTGAAAGCCGAGATAGTGACCATTGAGCCAAACATCAGCCGCGTAGTCGACCCCTTCGAACACCAGCGTCGTGAGTTGCCCCGGATCGCCGCTGAGCGCTGGAAAGCGCTTTCGGTACCAGACCGGACCCGAGACATCGAGCCCTTCCACGTACCAGTTCCCGGGAACGTGGATCTCGTGCCACGACCGATCGTCGACCGAGGGCGCATACATCGCTGCTGGTCGAAGCCGCGCCGGCAACACCTTCCAAGCCCCTTCGAGGCTGATTCGCTGAGGAACCTCGGAATTGCCCGTCACCTGCCAGGGATCCGTGCCTGCCGTGCCTCCCCATGCCGAGCCGGCAAAGCTGACGAAGAGCGCAAGGCCGGTGAGGCGCACCCAGGCCGACCCCGAGCATCGCCACCGCCCTATGTCGGCCGGTCTCACCATGAGCTCGCCGTGGCCACAGGCTGCGCCAGCTGCTCGATCTTCGGAATCGAGCGAAGGCGCGGATTGTCAGCTGCAATCGCAGCGCGCAACCGCTTGCCAAAGCCAGGAAGAGCTGCCGGAACGCGCAACCACGAGGCCAACGTCGTGTGATCGTGCCGCTGTTCACGAAAGGCCCGCTGCGCCTTCGCCAGTGCTTGGCAAAACGTCTCGATCGCGTTCGCCTCTGCGTGACGGTCATAGGGCAGCCCGTTGATCGATGCAACTGCCTGAAACTGGTCGAGCGCTTGCTGCGCTCGTCGTAGGTAGAGTGCCGGCAGCGCCCGCATCGTCGCGTCGTCGAGAACGACACCTTCCTGGGCGAGCTTGCCGAACAAGCTCGCAGCGATCTCGCCGACCATGCGATTCAGCCCACCACTTGCATCCTCTCGAGACAGGCGCTGATGCTTGTGCTCGTAAGACTCTGCCAGCTCTACCTGACAAACGCTCTCCGCGCGACTGTTGCGATAGACCTCAGCCAACACCGAGACCTCGAGCCCCCACGTCGGCGCGATGCGAATTCTGCGCGCCAGGCGACTCGTCATGGCGAACTCGCCGGCCAAGGCATAGCGAAAGCTGTTGAGAAACCGAAGGAGGGCGGTGTCGTCGACCACGCTCATGACAGCACGGACGAAGGGCGTAAAGAACAGCCGGGTAACACGTCCGTAGAGCTTCTGTGAAGCGCGTGCGTAGTAGCCCTTGACAAAGTCGAACGAGAGCTCTGGATGGACCAGCGGATAGATCAGGCGAGCGACCATCTCTCGTCGGTAGTTGACGATGTCGCAGTCGTGACAAGCCACCACGTCGACATCATCAGCCGCCAGCGTCAAGCCGAGGGCCAACCAAACACCCCGGCCCTTGCCTTGTGGATACGCCTGCAATCCGCACTCATCGATCTCCTCGAGCGCCGCACGGATTCGAGGACCGTCGTTCCAAATGACCTCGGTTGGGACAGGCAGGCTACGCATCTGTCGGCGAACCGACCGAAACTCCTCTTCCGAAGCCCGATCCAGCGAGAGCACGATCTTCGAAAGATAGTCCGCACCTTCGAGACGCTCGAGAATCCTCGGCATCGCGACACCCTCGAACTCTGAGTAGAGGGCTGGAAGGACCAACGCCACCCGACAGTCCGATGCGAACGCACGCAGATCGTCTTCGAGCGCTTCGACTGGACGATCACCGAGCCGTGCCAACGTCGTGATGTTGCCGTTCTGAAAGAAATCTGACATCGAGCTCTGTTACCTTTCACGCAATGCGGTTGACGGGCGAAGCCGCCTCACGCCTCAAGACCTCTGTACTGGGGATGCCGAGGGTTCGACGAATGGCGGCAGACCAACCACGGCTACCAGCATGGGGTGCACGCCAAATGGGGCGGTCCAACGGCCAGCGAAGATGCTGTCCATCAGGCCGCGGTATCGTGATCGGCTCATTCACCACGGCCAGGAACGAGAGGTCGTTCGGCGCGTCTCCGATGCCGATGGAACGCACGGCCGTCGGAGACTGCGTGGCGGCATCTGCCAGGAGCCAACGGACGGCTACCCCCTTGTCGTGCTGCCCCGAGAGATGGAAGAGCTTCCCGCCCCGCTCGATCCGAAAGCCCTCTTGCCGCGCGAGCTTGTCCAGCTCGTGAGCCCGAGCCGGCGAAGTCATCAGGAAGGGCTCTGTGTACTCACGCAGGCTTGCTCGGTGCGCGGCCTCTCGGCTCAGCCCGGTAAATGTCGCAATTTCCTGCGCGGTCATGTCGCCAAAACCACAGAGGCCAAAAGGCTCGCGATGCCGAATCAGGAATCGACGCGCTTCGCCCGCGGCGCGACCGAAAACCTGCCGCTGTTCGGTCCCATCCGGCTGCGGCAGAATCACAGCTCCACCGTTCTCGACGACATAGGGTCCTTCCAGCCCGAGCGCCTCGCGCAAGAGCCGCACCTCGGCTGCAGTCTTGCTCGTCACGGGAATCACCGGAACACCCGCCCGCTTGAGATCGAGCAGCGCTGGAATTGCGGCCACGTAGCGATGGGATCGCTCGTCGAGCAGTGAGCCATCGAGGTCCGTGAAGATCACGGTGCCACCGCGCAGCCAAGGCGAGTGGGAAGGACCGATACAGTCTTCCTGATGCGCCAACGCGGCTATCCCTCGCTCACCCATCCCATGCTCCTCCCGTAGAGACCAACGCACTCAACCACTGACCGCGGCAACGGCCTCTTCACGGCTCTCGACGATCGACATGATTCGGTGCAAACGAGTGAGCTCGAGAATGGAGCGGACCGGTGCCGTCGGACCGAGAATTGCGATGTCTCCGCCTGCCGCTCGAGCACCCTTGAGCGCATTGACGAAGACCGCGAGACCACTCGAGTCGACAAAGCTCACTTCTTGCATGTCGAAGATCAATCGGTTGTGCCCATCTTTCAGGTGCGAATCGACGTCACCGCGAATCTGCGGCGCGGCTGCCGCATCCAAGCGACCCTTGCAGAGAATGGTCTCGATACCCTGTGCTTCTACTTGCGCTACCGTCATTGCAACCTCCCAGTCAGTTCGATTCGAAGGACGTCAGTTTTCCAGCTCTTCGGCGTCGGGTTGAGCGAATTCGCCCTCCAACCAGAGGGTCTGGTAGGGCTCGAGAGACAGATTCAAATTGCCGTCACGAATGGTAAACGCCTCTTCACCCAGCAGGTCAATGAGGCGTGACTCGCCAGACACGTATCGCGACAGATCGATCGCCGCACTGATCAGCTCACTGGTAACGTTGATCAATGCCAGCACCCCCGTGCGTCCCTCTCGCTCGATGCGCAAGACGGCAAAGAGGAATGGCGACATCTCGAGCACACACTGCGGCGCGGCCGGATGGAACGCCGGATGTGCGGTTCGCTTCTCCAGCATGTAGATGAGTCGGCGGGTGATTCGTGCGGTCACGGTGGTCGGATCGGAGAAGAGGGCCATCAGCTCTTCTTCCTTGAGAGCCGTGCGATTGATGTCACGCTTCGATCCGTTACGATCAACGGCTTCGACATCGTTGCGGCTACCGACCAAACCGAGCAAGTAGATACCGGGAACGCCACGGAGGCTGAGAGCGATCGCTCGAGATGCCAAGAACCGATCGATCTGGAGCTCTTCGGACTCCTCCGTCGTCTCCCGATTGAGTGCGCTCCACCAGGTCACGTTGAGCTCGTAGGGACTGACAGAACCGTCACCATTGGCTTTCATGGAAACCAGCCCGTCGTGCTCCTCGACCTTCTGGGCCATCGCCAGAATCTCTTCCTCGGTGAGAATGCCCCGCGCACCCATGACGCCAATGCCGTCGTGACTGTCGAGGAAGTTGAAGAAGGTTGTGGTTTCGGACGGCGCTTCGAGCGTATTAGCCCAGCGAGACAGCTTGGTGGCGTCCCCTTGCTGAAACGCCTGAAGTACGAGCGGAGGAAGGGCAAAGTTGTAGACCATCTGGGCCTCGTCATCGCCATTCCCGAAGTACGAGACGTTGTCGACGTGAGGAACATTGGTTTCGGTAATCAGCGCCACTTCCGGCGCGGCAACGTCGAGGACGTCGCGCATCAGCTTGATGCAAGCATGCGTTTCCTCGAGATGAGCGCAGGAAGTACCAAGCTCGGACCAGAGATACGTCACAGCATCAAGGCGCAGGACATCTGCACAATGGCGCACGTAGAAGAGCAAGATCTCGACGATCTCGGACAAGACCTTTGGATTCTTGAAGTTCAGATCCACCTGATCACGCGAGAACGTCGTCCATACGAAGCGCGGGCCATTCAGCGTGTCGAACTCGCTCAGGAGGCTGCTCGTCCGCGGCCGGAGAATCAGGCTGAGGTGATCATCGTCGATCGCATCGCTGGATGAGAACGAAATGAAGTAGTCCTGGTAGTGGGGATTCCCGTTGACGAATTCACGGAACCAACGACTCTGACTCGACATGTGATTGAAAACACCGTCGAACATCAGACGAAAGGTCTTGCCAATCTCCGAAATGTCTTGCCAGGAGCCGAGCGCAGGATCGACCTCGGTAAACGAAAGCACGGCAAAGCCGCGGTCAGAGGAATAAGGAAAGAACGGCAGAATGTGCAGCGTGGTGATCAGACCTTGAAAGAAGACCGTCGCGACGTCGGCGAGCGTTCGGAGCGGCGTTCGATCCTCGGAGACCAAGAGGTCGCCGTAAGTAATGAGGATGACGTCCTTCTCGGTGAACCGATCTCGTGGGTCGAATCGACTCTCCGCAGCCACGAGCTCAGTGGTCTTGTGGGCCTGGTGGACAGCGATGACCCGTTCGATGTCGTGGAGGGCCTCTTCCGCCTGTTCAGCGGGATACAGCAGCTCCAAGCGCGCCATCATGCGCGCGCGGTGCTCTTCGGAAAGCCTCCAGCGAGGCGTGCTGTAGTCAGGTTCCAGACGATAGAGGGGACGCGCCACGCGGACGCATTCTTCCAGCGTAGAAGGCATCATCTCTCCCAAAGTAGAACAATGACAAACAATCAGGATTGCAATCCGCCTTACATCTCGGACTGCTCTCGAATGACTAGACGTTACCAGTCGATCTTCGATCTGAACAAGAGGAAATCTGCCCCCTCTCACGTGTCAGAAACGGCTCGACTTCTCAGGACCATGCAGTCTTCGCCTGACCGCAAGTGCCAGAAAGGAATGCTCTAACCGTCTCGGCACATGGCATACGAGGCAGCAGCGCGTACGCGATGCTGCCTCGTATGGGAACTCTGGCCAGGGGTGGGAATCTTGACCCGGAGGGCCGGTAGCCTGCTACCAAGCAAGAACGATGCGCAGGTCTCTCACGTTGTTGCCGGTCGGTCCTGTTACGACATCGTCCTGCAGCGCACGGAAAAAAGTATTGGCATCGCTCTGGTTCATCGCTTCGGAGACGTCGAGATCCAAGGCCTGCGCACGACGAAGTGATGAGCCGTCGGCCACGGCACCCGCTGCTTCGGAGTTTCCGTCGATACCATCCGTCCCAGCGCTGAGCACGGCGATACGTTGACCCGCGAGGCGAGGCACGCAGTCGAGCACCCACGCTTGATTGCGCCCACCGCGCCCAGGGCCTCTGACCACCGACCGCACCTCGCCACCAGCCAGTACACAGATCGGCCGTTCGTGGCGGCCCGCGAGCTCCTGGGCACGCTCGAAGAGCGCCTTGGAGCTCGCCTCCACGCTGAGCTCGTCGGTGGATGTATCGATTTCACAGTGCCAACCGCGCGCCTCGATGATGTGGCGGGCCGACTCGAGTGCATCGCGATTGGAGACCAGACAGTGAAAGGAAGAGTGTGTGAAGGCGATATCACCGTGTTTGGGCGTCTCAGCCAGATCTGGCGAGCGCAGCGCCGCGAGCACTGCGGGCGGAAGTTTGCTGTCGAGCTTGTAGGCATCGAGGACGCCCAAGGTGTCTCCAATGGTGGTCTCGTCGGGCATGGTGAGGCCCGAGGCAACCGCGGAATCGTGGTCTTCGGGAACATCGGATACAAAGAGGGTGATCTGCCGTGCCGGGTAGGCAATACGGGCCAGCCGCCCCCCCTTCACCGCGGAGAGGTGCTTGCGTACGGCATTGACCTCTTCGATTCCCGCGCCGCAGCCGACAAGCAAGTCGTAGGTTGCCCGGAGGTCAGCCGTACTGATGGTCGGCTCGAGGGTAGCTTCGAAGGCAGCAGAGCCACCGCCAGAGATCAAGAAGATGACCAGATCATCCGCGGTGAGTGGTTCGAGAAGCTCGATGGTTCTGCGGGCTGCGGACACGCTGTCGTCATTGGGGACCGGATGGCCGCCCATGAACGTCTCGAGCCCAGAAAGCGCACTCAAGTTCTCGTAGGGCGAGCAGGCCAAGCCCGCAACGTTCACCAACCTGCAACGGCTGGTGACCTCCTTGGCCATCTCACCGGCCGCCTTTCCGACGGAGATCAGCGTCGGAGTGCGCCCAGATTGCCCCAGCGTTCGGGAGCGATCTTGGATCTCGGTCAGGACGCCTGCGACATGCGAGAACGAAGATCGAAGCTCGACCCGCGGCAAGACTTCCAAGAAGATGCTCCGAAGAATTTCCTTGGCATCAAAGCCGATCAGCGAATCAGTTGGTAGGTTGTTCGTCAATTTCCGTCCTCCCAGAATGAATGATGCACACTCGACACTAGCTCCCCGACTCCGTAGAGAAGTGAGATGAGAAGGTGCCTTACCTGATGAGCTCATTGCGCACAAGACGCAATCATGTAGACGCTCGTTGTTGCATGACTTGCGAACGAGGGCCTCGAGGGCCGAGCGCCCCTCGCGTAGCCAAGCGAGGCCGGGGACTTCGCAGCGACGTGGCCCGCATCGGAGGCAGATAGGCACGTGAAGAAGGCCGCAAGCTCATGAACGCCCCTGGCTAGTTCGGATTTTGGTCCTGGATGGTCGCCAGGAGATCGCGTAGCGAGCTCTCGAATCGCTGCAGGAGTGGGCTGTAGGTCTCCGTCTCCGAATCGCCATTCGTGCTCTCAGGATCATGGTGTCGCAGGGCTGCCTCGAGCTCACCGGCTGCTTGTTGGAGGCTGGGCGCCGAGATGTTGCCAGCGATGCCCTTGACCGCATGGGCCACATTGGCTGCGTCCGACAGCGAGCCATTCGCCATGGCTGCGCGCAACCGGCTCGCAGCATCGGCCTCGGTCTCGACAAACTCCTCGAGAATCGACCAGTAGAAGTCTTCATCACCACCTACCCGATGGATCCCATCAGCGATATCCAGAGCGTCGTTCACGCAGTGAACCTTCTGACCATTCTGCTTGACCACTTCTTTCGCTCCAGAGGGGCCGTTCGGAGTTCCTGGTAAAGCGCGCGCATCGGGCGCCGTTGGCGTGGCTTCTGGCGTGTCGTTCACGACATCCGCAGCCGGAGACGGGAGCCGGCGACCTCGGCCGGCGGCACGCCTTCCACGCTCGACCCACCGCGCCAAGGTCTCGAGCATGAGAGCCGGGTCGACCGGCTTCGACACGTGAGCATTCATGCCTTCTGCGGCGCATCGCTTGCGCTCTTCGTCGAGCGCATGTGCGGTCATGGCGATGATCGGGAGCTCTGTGGGCGTGTGGCGGGCACGGATATGGCGCGTAGCCTCGTGACCATCCATGATCGGCATCTGGAGATCCATGAGAACCGCTTCGTACGGATCATCCTTGGACATCTGCGCCACCAACTCGACAGCCTCCTCTCCGTTGTTCGCGATTTCCGGTTCGACGCCGACCTCATCCAAGATGGCACACGCGATTTGCTGGTTGATCGAATTGTCCTCGACCAGCAGGATTCGCGCACCCGCCAACACGTCGGACAGCCGGCCATCCAGCGGCTCGTCCACAGCAGCGGAGTCGTGCTGGATCGACGGGCCATTGAGCGCGACCATCAAGCTGTCGAAAAGTGCCGACTCGTTGACCGGCTTGGCCAGAAGGCCGTCGAGGAAACCCGCACGCGCGTCGGCCGAGACCTCGTCCTGGTCGTAGGCTGTGACCATCACGACCGATGGAACCGACGAGAGCGCCGGATGGGCCTTGATGCGCTCGGTGGCCTCGAGGCCATCGACTTGCGGCATCCGCCAGTCCATCAGCACTGCGGCGTAGGCGTCTTCATCGGGGATGTCGTTGCACCGCTCCAGCTCGTCGAGCGCTTCGGAAGCCGAGGCCACGGCGACCGGCACGAACTGCAACGAGGTGAGCATGCGACAGAGGATCTCGCGCGCGACCCGGTTGTCGTCGACGACGAGCACCCGAGCGCCGCGAAGCTCGGTCGGCATGGCCTGGGCCGCTCTCGCCTCTTGCATGCCGAAGACGGCAGTGAACGAGACCGTCGTTCCTTCGCCGAATACGCTGGCCACCTCGATCTCGCCCTCCATGAGCTCGACGATCTGCTTGCAGATGGCAAGCCCCAGTCCCGTCCCCCCGTACTTTCGTGTCGTCGAATCGTCTGCCTGTGTGAAGGACTGGAAAAGCTTGCTGCGGTGTTCTTCGGTCAAACCGATGCCAGTATCTTCGACCGAAATCCGCAGGCGTACATCCTCCCCGAGACGTTCGACCAGTGCGACACGAACCACGACTTCCCCGCGCTCGGTGAACTTGACGGCGTTGGTGGTCAGGTTGACCAAGACCTGCCCCAGGCGGGTTGGATCGCCCAAAAGCTCGTTGGGAACGTCATTCTCGACGGCGAACAGCAGCTCGAGCCCTTTCTCGCCCGCCTTGAGCCCAACGATTGTCGCCAGCTTGTCCATCACGTTCTCGAGGGTGAAGCCGATCTTCTCGAGCGAGAGCTTTCCTGCCTCGATCTTGGAAAAGTCGAGCACATCGTTGATGAGCGTGAGCAACGAAGAAGAAGCCGCCTGACTCTTGAGCAGATAGTCCTGCTGGCGGGATGTGAGCTCGGTCTTGAGTGCCAGCCGCGTCATGCCGATGATCGCATTCATTGGCGTGCGGATCTCATGACTCATGTTGGCAAGGAAGGCACTCTTCGCGCGACTTCCGGCCTCGGCGGCATCAAGGGCAGAAGCGAGCTCTTCGGTTCGTTGCTCCACCTGCTCCTCGAGGTTCTCGTTGAGGTTGCGGAGCGCCTCGTTCGAGATCGCGATCACTTCGGCCTTCTCGGCCTGGCTCTGCTGAAAGATGCTGATGGCGTGGGTCATGCGACCGATTTCGTCGCCGCGCTGGCTAACCGGAATGGCGATGTTCTCCTTGCCATCAGCCAGCTTGGTCATGGCGTCGGTGACCGCTTCGAGCGGGCGCGTAATGCGGAAGACGACGATCCAGAAGGACACCAACGCAAGAAGCGCTGTCAGCACGAGGACGGCCGTCGCGATCAGCAACTGGCGCGCGCCACGCTGAGCCATCTCGGCTGCCAAGGCACGTGACTCGGCCCCCGAGACACGGCCGAGCGACTTCAAGGTGTCGATCGCTCGTTCCGATTCGTCGAGCCACGCTTCGAGGTCGACCGGATAGGCTTCGCCTTCCGTGCTGGCGTCAAGGATCGAGATCCGCAGCGCATCGTAGTGGCCGAAGAATTCCTGCTGCACGGTGTCCGCTGCCGCAACCACCTTCTCGTCGGAACCAACCGCTTGGGCGTAGAGATCAACGGCCCGCCAGACCTCCTCGAGCCGCCCGCGGAGCGTCGAGAGATCTTGCATCTCTTCGATGCCCGCGGGTTCACCAGACGCAATTTGGCCGGCAATGCGATGTCGTTCGAGGGCCGCGAACTCCGTCACCTGCCAGACCGAGTGCTCCAGGTTCTGCAAGGCTTCGATGCGGCTCGCGGGCTGGCGCGGCTGATAGCGAACTGCGATCCGTAGCTCTTGGCTGCGATTGATCAGCTTGGTGACTTCGAGAAACCAGATCGCGGAGAGAAGGAAGTCTCGTTGGTCCGCGGAGACGAGGAGTGCCTCGTCAACATCGCTGCGCAGCCGCTCCAACTCGGCCCGTTCCTCACGGACGGCTCCGAGAAGCTCTTCGTATTCGTCACCGTGGCTCAGGCGTGCCCGAACGTCTGGGTCTTCCAGGAACAGACTCAAGCTGCTGTCGCTGGCTTCCCATGCACGGTTGGAGGCTTGTCGTGCCGAGAGGATCCGCTGGCGGGCGTCGAGCCCGGCAGGATCGGGCGCTTCCAGAGCGGCGTTGACGACCACCCGCTCTGCCGCCCAGGACTCAGCCGCTTCGATCAGCGCGTCATCGACATTGGTGTTCTGAAGAACGTGCGCAGCATCGGTGCGTGTGACCGAGGCGTTCAACCAGTAGGAGGCAATGAACCAGCCAATAATGGCAATTGCCACTCCGGTTGTCGCAAGGAGGCTATTGCGAACCGTCG
>CALFAM010000270.1 GCA_937948815.1 uncultured bacterium | reverse complement strand
CGACTAGGGCCATGCGGCCGTCTGCGAGCGGAATGAAGTCGTAGTAGTCGCCGCCGATCTCGTTGGCCGCTCGCGTCGAATGGGCGATCGACCAACCCGGTAGCGCGGGTGCTTGTTGGGGCAAGAGGTCGCGCTGCAGTGCCCGTGCGATCTCGATCTCGTCGCGCACCCGGACGCGATCGACCAGCTCGAGGGCAAGCAGCAGGGTCATGCCCGCGAGACCACCCAGAAACCAGATCGGCGAGAAGTCGATCGCAAAGCGGGTGTTGCCGATCCGGGTATCCACGTCGATCAGGCCGAGCATCGGCAGCAGCAACGCAACGGCGAAAAGCATGCGTCGTGGGGGTGAAAGCTTGAAGGCCAGACCCCGGAAGACGGCCCAGGCCGTCTTGAGTACTCTCGCCGGGCCGCTGTCGTCCTTCTTGGTGACATCGGAGCCGGCGAGCACGGTGACAGCGTGGGTAGCCTCGCGGTCGAACAGGTCGGTCAGCCCGCGCTGGCTGACACCGTCGGTGTACTCACGGAAGAAGCGAATGGTGCGACCACTCACGTCGTGCAATCGCGAGCTCGGTCGGGTCGGCCGCGGTGGTGGCGGTGGCGGTGGTTTGAACCGCGGTTGAGCTGGCGGCGGCGGCGGCGGCGGCGGCGGCGGTGGTGGTGGTTTCTCAGGCACGGTCTTGGTCCGCCTCACGCGATTCACCGCACCGGGGACGGGCGATGGGCGTCAGATGCCCAGATCGCACGGGTGCGCGACCGGGGCCGCCAGTAGGCGATGCAGACTATACGCTGCTCGGCGCCCGGAGTTCGACGAACCGGGGCGGTTTGACGCCTGTCCCGCCGCGGCATAGGGTCCGGGCTATGCATCACGCTGGAGAGGTTCCTGAGGGCGATCTGTTCGCACGCCGCCGCGAGCGAGTCTTCATGCTCTTGGCTGGGCTGTTCATCGGCTCGATGACCATGCTCAACATCTTCGGAGTCACACGCTTCCTCGATCTGTCCTTCCCGATCTTCGGCCTGGAGATTCCGCTGCCCCTTGCCGTCGGGGTCTTGCCCTATCCGCTGACCTTTCTCTGCACCGATTTCATCTCCGAAATCTACGGCAGGCGGCGCGCGAACTTTCTCGTCTGGGTCGGTTTCGCCTGCAACGTGTGGTTGGTGGTCATTCTGTGGCTCGGAGGCATCCTGCCCGGCTTCGATCAGCCCGTGCCCGGCCCTGATGGCCGTTTGCCGATCTTCTTCGAGCTGCGCAAGCTGACCCTCGGGGCCGTCGCCGCTTCGATGATTGCCTACCTGGCCGCCCAACTTTGCGACGTCCACCTCTTCCACTTCTGGAAGCGGCTGACCAACGGCCGGCACCTCTGGCTGCGCAACAACGGATCGACCCTGGTCAGCCAGTTCGTCGACACCTTCGCCGTCATCACGATCACCCACTTCTATGCCGGAGCGCTGCCTGTCGATGCTGAAAGCGCGGTGTGGCCGCAGCTCTGGACCTTTATCCTGACCGGCTATGTCTTCAAGATGCTGACCGCGATGGTCGATACCGTACCCTTCTACTTGGGAACCGCGTGGCTGCGTCGCTATCTCGGTTTGGTGGGGCCAGCGCTCGAGCCTGGGCAGGGTACAGATGCCGGATCAACGGGAGGAACATCATGAACATCCGCATGCACCACCTTCTCTACGCGGCGATCACGGTCGTCGCTGGGGTGATTCTCTTCTCGCGTTTGGGAGGTGAGGAAAAGCGGGTCGCCAGCCATCTTGGAGCGCTGACGGACTTGATTGCCAAGGATGGTCCTGAGAACGCCCTTACCTTGGCCGATCGCGGGCGCCGGGTCGGCGAGCTCTTCACCCCAGACTTCGTGATCAGCTTGCCGCCCTACGGGCTCGAGCTCCGCGACCGAGGCAGCCTGGCGCGCAGCTTCGCCGGCTACCGGAACAACACCGAAGAGATCGACGCATCGTGGGACAATCTCGCCATCTCGGTCGCCGACAACAAGCAGTTCGCCACGGCCACAGCGGACGCCGTGCTCCGGGCCACCTGGTCCGACGGCCGGCCGAGCGGCCGCGAGCACTATCGCCTCGGGTTCGAGCTGCGCAAGCTCGACGGCAAGTGGGCGATCGGCCGCATCGAGCTGGTCGAAGTCGTCGAAGGCGCCGAACGCTTCTTCTGATGGTCCGGAGTGTCTCGCAGGCCGAGGAAGGAGGCAGCTGGCCTCAGAGCCTGGCGACCAGGTCGGGCAGGACGTCTTCGGCAGGGACCGGCAGAACTTCGACGCCTGGGTAGGGCGCAGGCGCGGCTCCGGGGTCGATCGAGATCATCGGGACTTGGCGCTGCATGCCCTGTTGCAGGAACATCTCGGTGACGCCAACGGCGAAGGACGTGCCGATGAAGAGGATGAGGTCGGCGCCGGTGGCGGCTTCTTGAACCCGCGGCCAGCCGTAGTCCTGGTGCTCGCCGTAGTACTCGTCGAACCATAGGACGTGCTGGCGCAGCACGTCCTGGCAGGCCGGGCAGCGGGGGAGGTTGGCGTTCGTGGGATCGGCGAGGAATCGGTCGATCGGTACCTCGTCGCGCGGCAGTGAGCCTGCGGGCGCGCCGTAGCGACACCCGTCGCTGGGGCAGCGCACCCGATCGGCGCGTCCGTGAACTTCCACCAGACGCTCGGACCCGGCCTGGCGGTGCAGGGTGTCGATGTTCTGGGTGACCAGCAGGAAGCGCCCGCGGCGGGACGTGTGCCAGCGCTCGAGGTCGACCAAGGCGCGGTGAGCTGGATTCGGCGCGGCGCCGCGAACCTTCGAAAAGCGTTCGAGGTACCAACGCCAGCTTCCGACCGGGTCTTGCCGGAAGTAGCGGAAGGTACCGAGCTCGGTGACGTCCTTCTTCCAAACGGCGTCCGGATCGGTACCGCGAAAGGTCGGGATACCGCTCGCCACGCTGATGCCGGCGCCCGTCACCACCACCAGGAAGCCCTCCTGGAGCGTGTTCAGCCGATCCGCGAGGAGATGGGCGGGCCCGGACATGATCAGCCGACGATGTTGACCAGCCGGTCGGGAACCACAATGACTTTCTTGGGTGTGCGGCCGTCAAGGAAGCGCTTGGCACCAGCGCTGGCAAGGGCTTGCTTCTCGAGCTCCTCGCGATCGGTGCCGCGGGCTACCTCGAGCTTGTCGCGCAGCTTGCCGTTCACCTGAACGACCACGGTGATCAGGTCTTCGACGCACAGGGTGGCGTCGTGATCGGGCCAGTTTGCCTGCGCGAGCAGGGTGTCATGGCCGATGCGCTCCCACAGCTCTTCCGCAATGTGCGGCGCGTAGGGCGACAGTGCCTGCAGGAAGAGGGACACGGTGGCGCGCGGCAGGGTAGCGGCCGCAGTCGCCTCGTTGACGAAGACCATCATCTGCGCGATCGCGGTGTTGAAGCGTAGGCCCTCGGTATCTTCCTTGATCTTCTTGATCGTCTTGTGCAGCGTACGCCAGACCGTGGGCTCGTCTTCGCACGGGCAGTCGACGAGCTTGGGGCTGAGCGCTCCGGTGTTGTCGTCGACCACCAGGCGCCAGACCCGTCCGAGGAAGCGGAAGATGCCTTCGAGGCCTTCCATCTGCCAGGGCTTGTTCTGCTCCAGCGGGCCCATGAACAGCTCGTAGAGTCGGACGGCATCCGCGCCGTACTCGGCAATGACTTGCATGGGATCGACGCCGTTCAGCTTCGACTTGCCCATGCGCTGCACTTTGGCCGTGACCGGCTCGTCCGAGCCCGGCGGGTAGAACACACCGTCGACCTCGCGCAGCGCGCTTCGGGGGTGGTAGCGGCCGCTGGCGTCCTGGTAGCTGGGGGCGAGGATCATGCCCTGGTTGAACAGGCGATGGAACGGTTCGGGGGTCGAAACGAGGCCGCAGTCGAAGAGCACCTTGTGCCAGAAACGGGCGTAGAGCAGGTGCAGCACCGCGTGCTCGACGCCGCCGACGTAGAGGTCGACCGGCATCCAGTACTTCTCGACTTCGGTATCCCACGGGGCCTGGTCGTTATGGGCGTCGAGGTAGCGTAAGTAGTACCAACAAGAGCCCGCCCACTGGGGCATCGTATTGGTCTCGCGGACACCCTTGCGGCCATCGGGTAGCTCGATATGCAACCAGTCGTCCGCAGCGCGTGCCAGTGGCGGCCGGCCGTCCTCGGTTGGGCGGTAGGCATCGATCGGTGGCAGCTCGACCGGCAACTGATCGGCGCTCAAGGGCATGATCGTGCCGTCTTCGAGATGAATGATCGGGAAGGGCTCACCCCAGTAGCGCTGGCGCGAGAAGAGCCAATCACGCAGCTTGTACTCGACCCGGGAACGACCGGCACCATTCTCTTCGAGCCAGGCGATCATCTTCGCCTTGGCTTCCGGGATCGCCAAGCCGTCGAGGAACTGGCTGTTGATCGCCAGTCCCTCGCCGGTGTAGGCCTTGCCGTCGAAGCCCTCCGATGGCTCGACCGTACGCACGATCGGCAGGTTGTAGACCTCGGCAAAATCCCAATCGCGCTGATCTTGGCCCGGCACTGCCATGATGGCGCCAGTGCCATAGGTGACCAGCACATAGTCCGCGACCCAGATCGGCAGCGGCTCGCCGGTGACCGGGTGCGCAGCGTGGGCGCCGGTGAAGACGCCGGTCTTGTTCTTGGCGAGGTCGGTACGGGCCAGATCACTCTTGTTCTGGGCCTCGCGAACGTAGGCGTCGACCGCCGCGCGTTGGGCGTCGGTGGTGATCGTCTCGACCAATGGGTGCTCGGGCGCGAGCACGCAATAGGTGGCACCGAAGACCGTGTCCGGACGGGTGGTGAAGACCGTGAAGCTGGCGTCGTCGTGGTCCTGGATCTGGAAGTCGATCTCCGCGCCATCAGAGCGGCCGATCCAGTTGCGCTGCATCTCCTTGACGCTTTCTGGCCAATCGACCAGCTCGAGGTCTTCGAGCAGGCGTTCAGCGTAGGCCGTGATGCGCAGCATCCACTGCCGCATGCTGCGACGCTCGACGGGGTCACCCGTCTCGATGTAGACGCCGTCCTTGACCTCTTCGTTGGCCAGCACGGTGCCGAGAGCGGGGCACCAGTTCACCGGCACCTCGGAGAGGTAGGCGAGGCCCTTCTCGTGCAGCTTGAGAAAGATCCATTGGGTCCAGCGATAGTAGTCCGGTGTCGCGGTCGAGATCTCGCGTTGCCAGTCATAGCTGAAGCCGAGGCGCTTGATTTGCCGGCGGAAGTTGTCGACGTTGCTCTTGGTGATGATTGCGGGGTGGATGTTCTCCCGCATGGCGGCCCGCTCGGCAGGCAGACCGAACGCATCCCAGCCGATCGGATGGAGCACGTTGTGCCCCGTCATCCGCTTGAACCTCGCCACGACATCCGTCGCCGTATAGCCCTCCGCATGACCCACATGGAGACCCGAGCCACTGGGGTACGGGAACATGTCGAGCACGTAGTATTTGGGCTTGGCAGACAGCTCTTCGATCGATGTGGGCGTCTCGAAGACGCGTTGCTCGTCCCAAACACGTTGCCATTTGGGTTCGACTTCGGCCGGGTTGTAGCGCATGAGAATCTCTTCGTTGGCAGCCTAGGTGGCCGCGCGATGCCGAGCAGGAGCGCCGCCCAGGCTGAGCGGAGTGAACCCGATTGCAATGGGGTTCATGGGCGGGGCGTTCCGTTCCCGGCTGCTTGAGGTCGACATCGTGAAATGATCGGTTGGGTGGTGCGGTGGCTGCGCAGATTACCAGCGGCCTGTAGCGAGGCACAACCTCTGCTTGACGAACCGCCAGGTTAGCGATTTTTCTCTCGCTCGTTGGCCCGGCCGGGATAGGGAGGACTGTCCTCCTGGGGCGCGCGGACGTCATCCTCGGAGGACGGCGCGTAGAGAGTGGTTCCTGGGTGCGGGTGGTCGGCGGATCAATCCTCGGCCCCGACAGCGGCCCGGGCCCAGGCGCGTCACACGCGGTTCCTTGGTATTGCTCTTGCACACTCTCTGGGTATCGCAGCGACGGACCCGCCCCGTCGCTGCGACGAGAACCTCCTCACCCACACTTCGATGATGACGCTACCGACCTCCTACCACCAGCCCACGGCTCGATCTGACGGCAGCGCGTGGCGTCCTGCATGGTTCGTGGTTCTGATCGGTGTGTGCGGGCTCCTATCTAGCGTTGTCGAGGCCCAGGGATTGCGCGAGACCAGGGCAACACGGCGGGCCGTGGCTGCAGCCGAGCCCGCGACCCTGCGCGATGCCGAGCTTGCGGTCATCGATGTTCATATCGGCCGGCGTGGTGAGCCGGTTCCTGACCTCGCAGTGGGTGAGTTTCGGCTCGAAATCGATGGGCAGTCGGTGCCGATCGACGGCTTCGAAGAAATCGGGCACGGCTCGCGGCTGCCCGTGCGTTACCTGGTTTTTATTGACGACTTCTTCTCGATCCCGTCCCAGCGCAACCGGGTGCTCGACGGCATCCGAGCGCAGCTCACCGAGCTCGGGGACCGCGACCGCATGGCCGTGCTGGCGTTCGATGGCGAGACGGTCGAAGTGCTCGCCGGCTGGACGCGCCTGCTGCCGGTGCTCGACGATGCCCTGCAGCGGGCGCGCAGGCGGCCCAGTCACGGCTTGCTACGCCTTGCCGAGCAGCGGCAGTTCGAGCTTTCCCAGCGGCTGGCGCCGCCCGTGCACTATTCCTCCGGGAGCTTCGCCGGCATCGGCCTGACCGGCTCGACCCAGCCGGATCAGGGAGCCGTTAGCCTGCGACGTGCCCGCGAGATCACCGGCCAAGTGGCCAACGTGATGCGCGCCGCGACCGCCTCGCTCTATGCCCTGCCGACCACCGACGAGGGGCGGAACGTAATGATTCTGCTTTCGGGCGGCTGGCAGGTTTCGCCGGATCGCTGGGTGGTGATGCGTGGCGACGGTAAGGGGCCGTACACCGGGATCCAGGCTGCGGAGTCTCTCTTTGCTCCCTTGGTCGAGAGCGCAGATCAGCGGCAATACACGCTCTACCCGGTTGCCGTGCCGAACTGGACGACCAACGAGCCCACCGGCTCGATCGATCCGCTGATCGACGAGATGCTCACCCGGCTGGCCGTCGAGACCGGTGGTGAAGCTCTGCTCGAGACTCGCTCGGTCGGGAAGATCCTGTCGCTAGTGGCCCGCGACGTCGAGAGCTACTATCGCTTGCAATTCACACCACGCTGGCGTCACGAACAGCGGCGCCAGCGTGTACGGATCGATGTCGCGGGCGGCCGGTACCGGGTGCGGGCGCGTCTCGGCCTGGCTGATCCTTCGCGCCAGCAGCAGATCGCCTGCCTGGCCGAGAGCGCAGCCTATCTGGAGCGGGCGCTACCGGGCTCGAAGGCGCTCGACATCGCGATCGAAGCCGGAGCGGGCCGGCAGATCCCCCTGCGCATTCGGATCGCGGCGGACGCGGTCACCATGCGGCGGGAAGGTGAGCAGTACGTCGCGGATCTCGAGCTGCGGGTGGCCCGATTCGATGGGGAAGCTGCGCACGAAGCCAAGACCATGCCGCTTCGCTTGACGCGCGCGAGCCTGCCCGCACGCGGTGATGTGCTGACCCACGAGGCGCAGGTTAGACTGCCGAGGAAGGCAAAGAGTCTGCTGGTTTCCGTTTACGACCCGAACGACGGAACCTTACTCGCGCGCGAAGTTGCGTTGCCGCGCTGACGGCGCCACCCTGACGAGGCCCCGCTAAGCCTCGTGTCGACATAGCCTCTTACCCTCACGGGCGCGAGCGTGTGCAAAGAGGCCTCCGCTGTTTCGTTTCGTCTTGCACCAGCCATCCAAGGGCCTTTCGGCCGAGGAGACCACCATGGACGCTCCAAACGTACGTCGATTCGTTCACGCAAGTGCTCTGGGCGCGCGCCGGAGGCTGGTGAGCAGCGCGCGTGCCATCGTGCTCATGGCCCTGGCCGGCCTGGGTCCGGCTGTGTCCGCTCAGGCTCCTTCTTCCGAACCCGGGATCTTCACCGAGGTCCTGGACGTCCGGGTGGTCAACATCGAGGTGGTGGTCACCGACAAGAAAGGCGTGCGCGTTCACGACCTGGCCCCCGAAGACTTCGCCATCACGATCGATGGGCAGGACGTTCCGGTCGAGTTCTTCACCGAGGTGCTCGGCGGTCGCTCGATCGCGCCAGGTGCCTCTTCGGGAACGGTGCCGGCGTTGGCGCCCGGCGAGCCGGTTGGCACCAGCTTCTTGGTGTTCATCGACGACTTCTACGCCATCCGGCGGGACCGCAACCGTATTCTCGACCACGTGATCGAGCAGCTTCCCCGCCTCGGCCCGCAAGACCGCATGGCAGTGGTGGCGTTCGATGGCAAGTCGCTGGAAATGTTGTCGAGCTGGAGCCAGACGCCGGAAACGTTGGCGCGTGTCTTGACCGCCGCCAAGGAACGTGCGAGCGGCGGCTTGCAGCGGATCGCCGAACAGCGAAACTTCCGCGCCACCCGCAATCTGCTCGGTGAGAACGACCCGCTCGGCCGCGGTGCGCTCGGTGTGGTGCCCGAGCTCGCGCTCGACGAGGAAGACGAGGCCCTGCGCATTGCCGAGCACATGAAGCGCATCGTGCTGGCAGCTTCCTCCGCCTTGCGTGGTTTTGCCAATCCTCCGGGGCGCAAGGTCATGATGCTGCTCTCCGGCGGCTGGCCCTACAACCCTGCCCAGTGGGTCGTCAACGAGCCGTTCCGGACCGCGTACAGCACCCGCATTCCGAGCGGCCAGGACATCTACCGCCAGCTCGTCGATACGGCCAACCGGTTGAGCTACACCCTCTACACCGCCGACTTGCCGCTGTTCGCCCAGTCGACGAGCCTGCTCGACGCCTCGGCCGCGACTGGCCCGGGCACGGGTACCACGTTGGAATTCGAGCGTGAGCGCGAGCTGGAGCTCACGCTCCGTGAGCTGGCGCGGCAAACGGGTGGTCGCGCGATGATCAACAGCAATGCCAACACGCTTTTCGAGCGCGTGCTCGACGATACGCGCTCGTACTACTGGCTCGGCTTCACCCCGACCTGGCAGGGGGACGATCAGGGCCATGACATCGACATCATCGTGCGTCGGCCCGGGCTCGATGTGCGGTTCCGGCGCAGCTTCTCGGACCTTTCCCGGTCGACTGAAGTGTCGATGATGGTGGAGTCCACTCTGCTCTTCGGCAGCACCGCCGGAACCGAGGGCCTTCCCACCGAGCTGGGCGATCCGACCGGAGCCGGCATCGGCAAGGTCATGGTGCCGTTCCGGGTCGGAATCCCCGTGCACGAGGTCAGCTTCCTGCCCACGGCGGAAGGGTTTTCCGCTGCACTCGAGCTTCGCATCGCAGTGATCGACAGCCGCGGAAACCGAGCTGAGATCCCGGTCATCCCCCTCGAGCTGCGGGTCGAGGACGAGCCGGAAGGCCAGGCCTTCTCGGTCTATGAGAGCGCCCTCAAGATGCGCAAGCGCCCGCATCGACTGGTCTTCTCGCTCTACGACAGCGTGTCCGGGAAGATCATTTCCAGCGTGATCGACTACGATCCGAACGCGTTCAAGAAGACGCGTCGCAGCCGAGCAACCGGCTGAGCCCCGAGAGGTCTTCGAGGACCGCACGACAAGGGAAGTCTTCGAAGGACTTCTGTGGCGTCGTGCCGGTGACGACGGCAACGAATCCGGTACCTGCCCGCTCGGCCGTTTCCGCGTCGATGGTGCTGTCGCCCACGTAGACCGCGTCGCCAGGCGCCACCCCCAGGTTCTCGAGCGCGCCGAGAAGACCCATCGGGTCGGGCTTGTGACGGGACACCGACTCGCCGCCGACGAGGCAGCTGAACAGGGGCAAGACGCCGGCACGTTCGAGCACGTCTTCGAAGCGCTCCCGGATCTTGGTCGACACGACAGCGAGCGAGAGCCCCGCCGCGCGCAGCGCACGCAGGGTCGGAACCGTCGCGGGAAATAGCCGCGTCTCGTCGGCCATGTGTTGGGCCGCGCGCTCCCGGTAGGCCGAGACGAAAGCCTCGACATCACGAACGCCGATCTCCGGATCGACCGCAAGGGTGTGCCACATGTCGGCCAGGGGCATGCCGATCAGGGCACGAACGCGCTCGGGATCCGGTTCCGGGTGACCGACCGCACGGCAACCGTGCGCGAAGCAGCGCAAGATCGACGTGCTGCTGTCGGCAAGCGTCAAGTCGAAGTCGAAGACGACCGCGCGGACGGGTAGAGCAGCCCGCGCGCTCAGCGTTTTTCCTCCGCCCACCGATGCCAGCTCTCCGAGAGCTCCCGAACCTCGAGGAGCCGGCTCGCTTCGTGGCGGTCTCGTGCGTAAATGCGGAACACATCGCCGATGGTGAGGTTATGGGCGGGCCGGTGCTCGATTCGAATCGCGTCGCCCGCGCCCAGCGATCCTTCTTCGACGATTCGCAGGTAGGCCCCCGGGCGGCTGCCCTGGGTGAATCGCTTCGGAAACGTACTGTCGTCCATGCGTAGGGCGAACTTCCAGCACGGCACACGTGGCTCAGACACCTCGAGCAGCGCGCTGCCAACCCGCCAGCGCTCACCGATGCGTGCACCGGTGACGTCGACTCCAGAAGTCACCAAGGTCTCGCCAAAGGCGCCGGGCTCGAGCTC
>CALFAM010000269.1 GCA_937948815.1 uncultured bacterium | reverse complement strand
AGCAGGGTCAGCACGTTGATCGAGAAGCCCGCGACATACATGACGAAGAACACGCCGACCAGCGACACCGGGATCACCAGGGCCGGGATCAGGGTGGTCCGCCAGTCGCGCAGGAACAAGAAGATCACCATCACCACCAGGGAGAGGGCGATCAACAGCGTCTGGCGCACCTCGTCGACCGATTGGCGAATGTAGTGACTGCTGTCGAAGCCAATGCCGAGGCGAATGTCCTCGGGCAAGTCCTTGGCCATGGCGTTGACCCGGGTGTAGAAGGCTTCGACGATCTCGATCTGATTGGCACCAGGCTGTGGGCGGAGCACGACACCGACCATCGGTACGCCGTCACGGCGGAGCAGGGTGCGCAGGTTTTCCGGCGCCAGCTCCGCCCAGCCGACGTCCGAGAGCTTGACCAGGCTGCCGGCTGCTTCGCGCAAGACCAGGTTGTTGAAGTCTTCCTCGGTCTCGAGCCGGCTCGAGGTGCGCACCGCGAGCTCGACATCGGCACCTTCGATGCGCCCCGACGGCAGCTCGACGTTCTCGCGCGCCAGGGCCGTTTGGACATCGACCGGTGTCAGGCCATAGCCGGCGAGCTTGGCGGGGTCGATCCACAGCCGCATGGCGTACCGCTTCTCGCCCCAGATGTCGACGGCGGAGACACCGGCGATGGTCTGCAGCCGCTCCTTGAACACGTTCTCGGCGAAACTGGTCAGTTCCAGCAGATCACGCTCGTCGCTCTGGATGTTGAGGAAGATGATCGGGTCGCGGTCGGCATCCGCCTTGGAAACGGCCGGTGGATCGGCTTCCGGCGGCAGCTCGCGGACGGCTCGCGCCGCTTTCTCGCGGACGTCGTTCGCCGCGGTCTCGAGGTCGATGCCGAGCTCGAACTCGACCACCAGGGTGCTGCGCCCCTCTCGGCTGGTCGAGGTCAAGCTGCGAATGCCGGGAACGGCATTGATCTCTTCCTCGAGCACCTGCGTGACCTGGGTCTCGATGACGTCGGCATTGGCGCCGACATAGCTGGTGGTGACCGTGACCACGGGTGCGTCGACGGATGGGTACTCGCGCACACCCAGGAAGCGGAAGGCGATCAGGCCGAAAAGAATGATCACCAACGACAGCACCACCGCCAGCACCGGGCGGCGGATCGACAGGGAGTAGAGACTCACGGCGCCGCACCCGCGATATCGGCCGCTGTCAGGGTGCCGATGCCCGGCGCGCTCGGCGAGATCAGCACGGGGGTGCCGCTGCGTACGCTCTGGATGCCGGTCACGATGACCTGGTCGCCGACCGAGAGCCCATCGAGGATCTCGACATCCGAGGCGGTGCGGGTGCCGGTGCGCACCACGCGTTCGGCTGCCTTGCCGTCTTCGACCACGAACACCGAGGTCGCGTTGACGCCGGGTACCAGGGCGATCGATGGCACCATCAGCGCCTCGGTTTGGGCGCCCAGGGACAAGCGCACCTTGGCGAAGCTGCCGGGCAACAACCGGTGCCCCGGGTTGGCAGCCTGGGCCCGCACCTGGATGGTCCGGCTTTCCGAGTCGATCCGTGGCTCGACGGCATAGACCTTGGCCGTGAATGGCCGATCGAATCCGGCGACCGTGAACCGCAGGGGCTCGCCGACACGAATGCGGCCGGCATAGCGCTCGGCCGCGGTGACGTCGATCTTGATCGGGTCGAGGGCCTGAATGGTGGCGATCGCGGTCTGCGGCGTCAGGTAGCTGCCAACCGAGATCGACCGTAGGCCGACAACGCCATCGAAGGGTGCCCGCACCTCCGTCTCCGCGATGCGCACACCGAAGAGCTCGAGGTCGGCTTCGAGCACGGCGAGCTCGTTGGCCGCCTCGTCGTAGAGGTCCTGGCTGATCGTGCCCTCGGTCACCAGCTTACCGAGGCGCTGCTCACGCTGGGCGGCCAGGTCGCGGCGCAGCGCGGTCCGCTTGCGCTCGGCCACCAGCCCGGCGTCGTTGATCTTGACCATCAGCTGGCCGGCACGGACGAATTGTCCTTCTTCGAAGTCGACCGTGATGGCTCGCCCCGCAGTCTCCGCACGCAAGGAGACGGACTCGGCTGCGCGCAGCTCACCGGTCAGCACGACTTCTTCGTCGAGCTGACGGTGGGCGATTCGGATCGCCTCGACCGCAACCGACGGTGTGTCGGGCGGTGGTGGCTTGGGCTCTGTTTGTTCGGAGGTTCGCTCGGGCAGGTCGAGGCCAGGAGGCTCGCTGCTACCACAGGCACCCCACAAGAGGGCGGTCAGAAGGAAGCAGCCGAGTCGGCAGCCAACGGCGAGAGGGGGGCGAGCCGAAGGCCTCGCGTGATGTCTTTTCATGGCACGGTTTTCATTGATGTATAAACCTGACGACCAGTAGTGCCGACAGTGAAATTACCCTAGCACCGCGACTGAATTGCGCCAGCCGCGGCGGAGCTCCGGCAGGTGTTTTTTACCGTCCCGGGACAAGCTGGACGCCACCCGGTCGTTCGCCCTCACCCGCCCGTCCGCGCTGGGGGAACCTGGTTCGGCAGCCGCCCAGCGGGCGCCGCCTGGAGCTGGCTGGTACGATCCACGAAACGAGTCTACGGTGTCCATGGGCCATCGCACGGGCCGCTTGGGCGCAGCGCTGAAGCGCCGTGTTGGCTGGGATGTGGTGCGCGAGTCGTGGCACGGCCTGCTCGAGACGAGAAAGGAGGCGAAGCGTGATCACGGATCCTCTTGCCCTCGCCGCGCTGATTGCCGGCATGGTGGCCCTCGCGTTCTGGCTCGACCAGAACGTGGCGAGAGCCAAGGCACTCGGTGCCTCGCTGATCGTCATCGCCCTCGGCGCGCTCGTCTCGAACCTTGGGCTGGTGCCCGCCACGTCGCCGGTGTACGACGTGATCACCGGTCCGATGACTTCGCTGGCGATTGTCTGGTTGTTGCTGGCAGTGGATCTACGCGCGCTGAAGGCAGCCGGCCCGAAGATGCTCGGTGCGTTTGCCCTGGCCGTGCTGTCGACTGCAACGGGCGCGCTGATTGCCGCCGCGGTGTTGGGCGCGACGCTCGGTGACGATACCTGGCGTCTGGCCGGCGTCATGACCGGTACCTATGCCGGTGGCTCGCTCAACTTCGTGGCGGTCGGCCGTGCGGTCGAGCTGCGCGACGCCATGTACACGGCAGCGGTGGCGTCCGACAACGTGCTGACCGCGCTGTGGATGGGTGCCACCCTCATGCTGCCGCTGTGGCTGCGCAAGCGTTGGACGACGCGCACCTCGACCGACGAACGGACGACCGCGGAAGCGGCCCCCAACCCCCTGACCCAGCGATTCGAGCCATCGCTCTTCGAGCTGGCCACGCTGATCGCGGTCGGCTTCGGCCTTGCCTGGCTCTCCGAGCTGGCGGCCCGCAACCTGCCGGGTGTGGCGGTGCTTTGGCTCACGACCTTCACGTTGTTGCTCGGGCTGGTCCCCGCCGTGCGTCGCCTGCGCGGTTCCTTGCACCTGGGGCTGCTCGCACTGCAATTCTTCTTCGCGGTGATCGGCATCGGCTCTCGATTCGCCGACATCGCGCGGGTCGGCCCCGAAGTCTTCATCTTCACGGCGATCGTGGTGGTGGTGCACGGCATCCTGCTCTTCGGCATCGCCCGCCGGGTCGGCCTCGACCTCGGCACGACAGCCGTGGCTTCACAGGCGGCGGTCGGCGGCCCGTCCACCGCCCTGGCGCTCGCCGCTGCACGCGGTTGGCCACACCTCGCGGCGCCCGGAACCCTCGTCGGCCTCCTCGGCTACGCGGTCGGCACCTACGCCGGTCTGACCATCGCCTCCTTGGTGCGTGCCTGGATGGGCTGACCACGGGTTCTCGATGTCTCCGTGGCGTTTGATGGAGCCGTCTGCGCGATTCACTTCGGTCTCGTCACCCTCTTTTTCGGCGCGCGGCAGCCGTGCACTGGGCTACGCCGCTCCGCTGTCGGCCAAGGTGGAGAGGTCCAAGACGAAGAAGTTCTGGCCCGGTACCGGCTGGCCGGCCATGCCGCGCAGCATAGCGAGCTGGCCGACGTGTGTCAGGACGTCGGCGATCGGACCCTGGAGCACGCGCTCGGCCTTTTCGGTCGTCACGTCGCCCGTTTGGATCGCCGCGTCGAGGGCGCGCAGGGCGGCGCCGTAGCGCGTGACCTCGGCCGTCCAGCCGCTTCCTTCGGGCGCATCTGTGAACGAGCCGGCGGCAACCTCGTCGCAGGCAAAGGCCAACACATCTGCGACATGGCCGAGGATCTCGACCGGCTTGCGGGTGTGAGCGCTGGCGGAGAAGTCTGCGAACGCAGGGGCCGCATCCGCGATCACGCCGTGCATCCGGATGTGAATGGTCTTCAATGCGTGGCGCAGAAGGTGTTGGCCGTCGAGCTGTTGGGTCATGGTTTCTCCTGGGGTCATTCCTTATTTGGGCGGCGCGCATCGTATCCGCTTTCCGGTGAATGGGGCGACGCTGGTCTGCCGAGGTCGCAGCGCGGTGCCGGTGCAGTGGGATGGTAGACTGGACGCCAATTCGGACAGCAGTACGGATGGTTTGCTGCGGGCTCTTGGGTCGCTCGTCGGCGTCCGCGCCGAGCGCGAATCGGTTCACGCGTGACGTCCAAGCCTCCCGTGTAGGAGAACGTTATGGAATGCATCGACATCGGCGGTGGCTCTGGTGGGCCGCAGAACTTCATCTTCGGATATGGCTCGTTGATCGAGGATGCTTCACGGCAGCGCACTACACCGAGCGCGCGCGATGCCTGGCCGGTGCTGGTGAAGGGCGTGCGCCGCGGCTGGTGGGCGCGGGGTTCGTCGAGCGGTCTCACCACGACCTACCTTGGGGCGATCGACGATCCCGAGGCGTACTGCAACGGTGTGATTTACGCGGTCAGCCCGCCCGAGCTAGACGCGACAGATCAGCGCGAGAGCGCGGGCTATCGGCGGTGCCGAATCGAGCGCGAGAGCATTGCCATGCTCGATGGCCGTGAGACGCCACCGGAGGGCAACTACTGGGCGTACATCAGCAACATTCCGGTGCAAGAGCTCGACCAGCACCTGCCGACCCACCAATTTCCGATGGTGCAGTCCTACGTCGACATCTGCATCAATGGCTGCCTGGAGGTGGAGGGGCGCTATCCCACCGCGGCCGGCTTCACCAACCATTTCATCGAGACCACCGATGCTTGGAGCCGCTTCTGGGTGAACGATCGGATTTATCCGCGGCGGCCGTTCATCTATCGCCCCACGGCTTCGCAGATCGATCAGGCATTGCGGCGCGCGGCGCCGACCAAGGAGCTGGTCTGGGAGGTCGAAATCGAGCCGGCATCCTGGGAAGACCGCAAACCGGTGCGGCCGAAGGGCTAGGCCTCCAGGGACGAGGCTTCGAAGCGGACGATTCGGTTGCTGGCGAAGAAGCCGGCCCGGGTGATGGCCTTCTGCGCGGCGATGTTGCCCTCTTCGGTCGAGCAGATCGATTTCAAACCTTGCGTTTCGTTGTGCGTGACCAGCTTCCTCAGAACGCGGGTCGCCAACCCTTTGCCGCGTTCGGAGGGCGAAACGACGACACCGACGTCCACATAGGCGGTTTGAAGCGCGTCGTAGCCACGACTCTCACCCGTCGCAACCAGCTCGCCATCCGCCCACACACCGAAGAGCTCTTGTCGGCGCACCAGGTTTCCGTAGTAGCCACGGAGCCAGTCGATCGGCGCACCGATGCTGGCGACAGCGAAGTCGATCGCTTGCGGTAGCTCTGCGGGCACGACCGGGCGAAGCGGCAAGTCGTCGGCGTCAGGTCGCGCGCTGGGGGTGGCGTCGCGTTGGTACATCAACGCATTCACGGTGAAGTGTGGGAAAGCGTCGAGACAGAGAGAGAAGTAGCGCGGCTCGGCCGTGCTCACAAACGCCCCCCGAATCGCTCCGGCGGGCGAGTCTCTGTCCTGCGTGACGGTCGCGAAGATGGTCGACGACAGGTGTTGGTGCGCCTCGGCGACAAAGAACTGCAGCATGTAGCCCTCGTCGTTGACGCAGCAGTAGCCCGCAAGCTCGTGGTCGTTGACGCGGAACGCGAAGTGGCTGGCCATGGGCGCGAAGCCGGTCAGCCACATGCCATCCAAGGGCGCGGTCGCCTGCCGTACGTAGGCTTCTTTCAGCTCGGCAAGCGGGCTCAGTTCGTCGATCGGCTCAATATTCATCGCGACTCGATCTTGCCACGGAATGGCCTCTTTGCCGTGGGCAAGACCGAAGTGCGGCCGAAGGTGGGGTCAGGTCGTCGGTGCTGTGAGCAAGGAGATGATGAACTCCAGCGCACGGGGGTCTTCGGACTGGCCGAGCCAGAAGATGGCGCGTTCGCGGACCGCGCCGGAGGTGTGCTTTTCCGCGACGTCGATGAGCAGCGGCACGCCACGCTCGTTGGGGAGCTGGCTGATGGCGAATACGGCCTTCTTCTTGACCGCAGTCTCCGGATCTCGCTCTGCGGCCTCCATCAGCACGTCGGGGACGCGTCGGCTGGCGGTCTGCGCGAGCCAAAAGAGTCCCTGGCCGCGCACCTTGGTACTGCGGTCGTTGCGCGCGATGTCGATCAGCTGGTCGAGGGCTTCGGGGACCGGCGACTGGGCCAGAGCACCGACGAGATCTTCACGCAGGCTGGGGCGATCGGTGGCGGCGAGAACGTCACGCACCACGCGATAGCCGGCCATTCCGCGATAGGCCGCCAACCAGAAGGCAGCCGACGTCCGAATGCCGTCGCGGTTCGTCGGCTGGCGCGCGAACGTGGCCAAGACGTCGGTGGCGGCGTCGCCAGCGTGCAAGGCGAGCGCCTGGAGCGCCGAGCGATCCTTTTCGGTAGCCCATGGCGTCAGCACCGCGATGCTGTCTTCCGCCGGGACGTCACCCAGCCAGCGAATGCGAGCGCCATCCGCGTCGATCGGGCATGCCGAGTCGTAGGCCAGAACCCGGTGCCGGTGCCCTTCGGCCCTTGGTGGCACGAAGACCAAGAGATCGCGACCGGATTCCCGGGTATCGGCGTCGCTGTGGTGGTAGCCGAAGTAGTGGCTACCGTGACGGCTCAGCCGGCAGCCGGCTGTGCGGTCCCGGTCATAACAACACTGTGACCCGCTACCCGCGACCTTCGGGACCCGGTAGCCGAGCCAGGCGTCGGTATCGGCAAGCTGACCACCACGGCCGATCAGGGCGCGGAGCGTCCGGGTCTCGGTCTGGAACGAGGCGTCGCGCACGCTGGCGGGTTGGGCACTGGCAGGTCGGGTGGCGATCGACAGCGTGCCGAGCGTGAGTGCACATATGACGGCGAGCGAAGTCACGCGTGGGCTCATCGGGATCTCCTCGAAGCGGGACGTCTGAACGTTGATGGTACGGCCGATTCCGGACGGCAGGCGCGGCTACTGGCCGAGGATTTCCAACAAGTAGGCGAGGGCATCCTCGTCGTCGTCCAGCAGCGCCAGCTTCTGCACCACGGCTTCGCGCTCGGAAGGACTCTTCGCCTGCTTGGCGATCGCGATCAAGCCTGCTGCGTCGTCGGCAAGAAAGAGGGCATTGATGATCGCCTCGCGCATCGCGCCATCTCTCGCGTCGGGATAGAGCGCGCGCAACTCGGTCGTGGCGTCGAGCAGGCCGAGCTTTTGAATGGCCTCGTTGCGCAGCCTGGGATCGGCATCGTCGCGCGCGGCTTCCAGAAAGAAGGTGTGGTCGTCGGCGAGAAAGAGGGCGTGCAGGACTTTGCTGCGTGTGTCGGCGTCGGCGTTGTCGCGGTACAGGTTGCGCAGCGCTTCCGTGGCCTCGATCAGACCGAGGTTGTGGATCGCCCTACCGCGCAGCTCGGGATCACGCTCGCTGCGGGCTGCCTGGAAGAGGAATTCTTCGTCATCCGCCAGGAAGAGGGCATGGAGGATCCGGCTCTTGGTCTCTTTGTCGGATGCGGATTCGTAGAGCTGGCCCAGGCTGCCGGTGGCCTCGATCAGGCCGAGGCTGTGAATCGCCTTGTGCCGCAGATCCATGTCGGGCTCGCGCTTGGCGAGGGCGAGAAGGCGCGTTTCGTCGTCGGCGAGGAAGTAAGCGTGGATCACGCCGGACTTCACCTCCGGGTCGGTGGTGCTGGTGTAGACCGACTCGAGCAGTCGCATGTTGGCGTCGCTGTCGCTCATCCCCAGGAACCGGACAGCCGGCCGTTGAAGGTCGGGCGCACGCTCACCGCGCGCGATCTCTGCGAGCACCTCGGCGGCACGGGGGTTGTCGTTCTGGCTGAGCACGAAGAGCGCACGCTCGCGGAGCTGGGCATCGTCGCTCGCTTCGAGCAGGTTGACCACCGCTTCGACGGCGCGCGGTGCATCACTGTGCATCAAGCTGTTGAGCGCTACGAGCTTGAGTGAGTCGTCTGCCGATTTCCCGTGGTTGCGGTCGGCGCTATTCCCGGATGCACGGTCAGAGGCGTGCGAGTCGCTTCGGTCTTGGCCGCGACCCGCGCGCCGATTGGCGCTGATCTCGGCTGCCAGCGATGCTGCGTCATCTTTCCAGGGGCTGTTCGGATGTTCCTTGTCGAGGCGTCCGAGGGTCCGGCGGGCGCCGCTGGCATTGCCGCTCTTCCACTCGGCCCAGGCCTGCCAGTAGCGCGCGGCGTCGCTGTCCGCCCCACCATCCTCCGCGACCTCGCGGAACAGGTTGGCAGCCTTGTCGAAACGGTTTTCGTCCAGGGCTTGCTGGCCCTGGCGGTAGCGACCGTCACGGCCGCCAGCTTGCTCGTCCGCGGCACTGCGCCACGACCGCACCTGGGCCGTGATCAGGGCCGGCGACACCAGCGCCGCGATCAGGACCGCGATCATCGTCCAGGTCACGCTCGGGGAGAGCGGTGAGGTGTTGGCGGTCGTGCCGCGGGGCGCGGTACGGAGAGGTGAGGTGTCCGAGCTCGCGGACTGCGGTTGTTTTGGGGCGGGCATGGGTGGCCTCCGGTCAGGGGTGTGCGGATCGTTCAAGAATTCGTGGCGTGATCAATGAGCTGGGTGGGGATGGATGTCCGGTCTAGATCTCGGTACCGGAGGATTTGGGGTCCCCACTGGTGGACTCGCGGTCCTGCGCCAAATGCTCGAGGGTGCTGGTGAGGACGCGGACCTTGAACAAGAGGTCTTGGTCTTCGATGCGCTGGCGCAGCGCTTCGATATGACGGGCATCGCTATCCACGGGTGCATTCGCGATCTCGGTCAGGATCCGCTCGAGGTCGTCGAGCACCATGGCGAGCTGCGGCCGGTCGATTCGGCTGGCGGCTTGGCGGTAGAGGCGGTTGTCGTGGAGCAACGAGCCTGCACGAGCCAGATCATCGGTGCGCAGGGTTTCGAGGTTGGCCTCGGCCGCGTCGGTATCGAGACTCGTGGCGTCGAGGTCAGCGTTGGCCAGGGCGAGGAAGAGCATTTGGGAACGGGAAAGATGGTCGCTGACCGCGTCGAGCAGAATGCGGTCGCTGGCGACGGTGATGGCTTCGTCTTCGGCGGGTGTGCGACCGAGTCGGCCGAGCAGGAAGGCGGCAATGACCAGGGTGAGAACGGCTGCGAGGGCCAGCGTTCGCTGCACGATCTGGCGCCGCCGCGCGTGGCGATGATCGCGAATCGACCCGACCGGAACCGGCGACGACAACGGGGCGACTTGCGGTGCGGACGGTCGCCCTTTCGCACCGATGGCGGGAGCGAGTCGGTCCCACAGACGCGCTTCGAACGCGGCGGATGGCTCGGGGGGCTGGTGCCGGCTGACGGTTCCGAGCATCTCGCGTAGGGCATCCAGGCGCGCACGCAGCGCCGGATCCTGGGCTTCCTGAGCTTCGATGGCCTCGGCGTCGGACGACTCGCCGTAGATGTAGAGAATCAGATCGTCGTCATCGAGCGGTTGCATGGTGTGTCTCCGGAGTGGCGCCGAGAACCTTGCGCAGCTTGTGGACGGCCCGGAACACGGCCTGCCGGGCCGTGACTTCGCGGGTGCCGAGGGCGCTGCCGATTTCGGCGCTGGTCTGGTGCTCGAAGTGGCGCAGCACAAAGGCGGTGCGCTCCATGGGTGAGAGGGTGTCGAGGGCCGCTTCGACCTGTTGGTCGAGCTCGCGGCTGAGGGTCAGACGGTCGGGGCCCGGAGCCTCGGATGGTGCTTGTTCGGCACGCGCCTCGTCGTTCTCCAAGGGCACGAAGCGCTGCCGTTCGCGTTTGCGCTTGCGCAGGTGATCCAGGGCGAGATTGGCGGCGATGCGATGGAGCCAGGTGCCGAGCCCGCTGCCGCCGGAAAAGCGGTCCAAGCCACGATAGGCCCGTAGCAGTGCTTCCTGGACGACATCTTCGGCCGTCTCCGGGCTGCCCGTCATGCGGTAGGCGAGGCGGTGGAGGGCACGTCCATGTGCTTCCACCAGCTCGCGAAAGGCCTCGGCCTCTCCTGCGAGCACGCGTTCGACGATCGCTGCTTCTCGTGGCTCCATTGCTACCTTTGACGCACCGGCGTCAGCAACGTTAGCCGTTGTTCGAGGACTTGTTGCCGGAAAGTCGATTGCCCGAGGAATTCTCTGGGCAGGGAATCGTCAGTCGGCGTCCGGCCAGGCGCTCGCCGGAGGTTTCACGGCCAGCAAGGCGTCGAGTGCTGCCGGGGCGCGGGCCAGGGCGTCGCCAGCCGCGTTGGCCAGAAGCTGGCGGTCGCGGTGCTCGAGGGGTGCGAGCCCGATTCGGCGCCGAATGCCCTCGAGGCGCGCGGCGAGCCCGGGACCATTGCAGTAGCCGGCGATCCACGATCCTTCCTCGAGCCGATCGAGCAGATCCTCGAGCCTTGCCGAGAAGGCATGCGTCGTCTCGTCGCGCAGCACAGCCGGCGCGTGGAGGCGGGCGAGCTCGAGCATCAGGTCGGCCGGGGCCTTCCTCCGGACCTGACCGAGAGCAGCGACGATCGTCTCGGTACCCTGGCGCGCGACCAGCGCACCGTCGATCGCCAGCTCCCAGAGTGGATGCGCAAAGAGGCCGATCTTGGGGGCCCTCAGCCCCACGGCGCCAAACGCCTCATTGAGTGACTGCTCGCCCTCGATGAAGACAGGATGGCGATGAAACCAGGCATCAGCTTCGAGATGATGCTCAATGCCGAGCTGCAGCTCGCGAAGCGGCGCAGTGAGGTCTTCTGGCCGGGTTTCGACCGGTCGAGGCCGCACACGGCGATGCGCCATGCGCCACAGATCGGGCAGCATGGCACCGAGACCGGCCACCGCGTCGCCGGTGTCGCGGGCAGCGAGGTGACGATGCAGCAGGAAGTTCACCGGCGAGAGGGGGGCGGCGCGCTACGGAGCAGCACGCTACGGTGTCGGGCGCACCACCGGGCCGAGGAAAAGGGTGTTCAGGAAGAGCTTGTTGGTGCCGAACCAGAAGGCCCGGAAGTTGGGGTCGTCGACCATCCGGACGATCAATCCCTCACCCATGCGGTTGGCGAGCAAGGCAGGCGAGCCCGCGATCCGCTCGATGTTGCGGGTGCTGGCGTAGCCCGAGAGCAGCGGCTCGGCGGTGTACTGTGCCACGGTGGTGTAGGGCCCAGCATCGTGCTCGAGCACCGCGCCGTAGTTGCGGAAGACCGGCGCCTGCTCCTGGCGGTAGCCGAATGCCAGGGGATGGCTACGGTCCAGCGACACCTCGAAGATGGCGCCGGAGACGAGGTCGATCGCGCGGTCCGCTCGGTACGAGCCATAGGGGCGGCGCGTGGTCTCGGGCGGCTCCTCGTCCGAGGTGCTGCCCACGCTGGGCTCGTCTTCGGCCGCCAGCACGTTGCGTCCGGCCCAGGACGCGGCGCGCTTGATCGCGACCAGGCCGCCACCTTCGTGGACGAAGGATCGGATCGCTTCGAGGGCGTCGTCGCTCAGGCGATCCCATCCACCGTCGACCATCACCAGGTGAGAGTAGGTGTCGAGTGAGGTGTTGCCGAGCATGCGGTGCTCGAGCAGGGTCACCGGGATATCGAAGCGATGATCGAGCAGGTGCCATGCCGCCCCTGCCTCGTACATCGACACGCCACGGCCGACGATCAATGCGATCTTGGGCTGCTCGAGGGGAATCAGGCGCGGGCTGCCGAGGTCGATCCCTTGGTCGCTCAGGCCGGAGCCGAGGGCGTAAACATCGATTGCGTTGTCGCGTGCGACGGCGGTCAGAAGCGCCGGTAGGTCGGTGACGTCTTCCTGCATTCCGCGCGGAATGACGATCGTGCCGTAATCGAACTGGCGGGCGCCCTGCCCGGTCTGGGCTTCGAAGGGCGCGGTGGCGACGCGGGCGTGGACCCCAGCGTCCTGAAGCCGGTAGAGGGCGCGAGGGGCGTAGTAGTGATGCCACTCGAAGGCCCATGCCGCGGGCGCCTCGTCGGAATCCGCGGTCGCGTCGTCCGCCAGCGCGAGCACCTCTCCGGTGGGCGCGAGCGCCTGGCCGACAGCGGGACCAGCAGCCTCGAGGTCGGCCGCGCCGAGGGTCGAGAAGGGGAGGCCGAAGGCCAGCGGCAAGGTCCAGGTGGAGACGTCGTAGAACGTCGAGTCCGGGAACGTGGTGCGGACTTCGAAGAGCGCTTCGGCAAGGCGCGCCTGGGCCTGCGTACCTTCGACGATCCATGCCGCGCCCGGTTCGTACGTGGCGCCGTCGTCCGTCTCGAGGGCGCGTGCGAGGGGACGGACGGCGATCTGATGGCGTTGCAGGACCGCGATCAACGCGGCTGCGCGCGCGGGATCGCCGTCGTCACCGAAAATCCACCCTCGGCGCTTGTTGTCGCGTGCCTCGTCGAGCGCGTCCCGGAAGAAGCGCGCCTGGTAGTCGAGGAGTTGCTCGCGCATGTCGACGGCTGCGGCCAGGGTCGAGAACGAGGTGGTGACCTGGTTCTGAATACCGAATGGGAAGGCCAGAGGGCCGTTGATCGACTCCTGAAGATGGCCCCTGGAGCTGGCCTGCTCGAAGAGGATGCCAATCGCGCCGTGGATGTCCGGGTAGGTCGAGCCCTTGCCGTAGTAGAAGTCGTCGAAGCTCTCCTTCGAATAGTAGAGGCGGCCCTGCTGATCGAAAGCGCGGGCGTGGTAGCCGGCGATCTTCTCGGTGAGGGTGACGTTCTCCTCGGGAGTCAGGGGATGCTTGCGACTGGGCACGCCAGGCTGGAAGAAGAACGTCGCATCGGTGCCCATCTCGTGATGGTCGGTGTAGACGTTGGGGCGCCAGCGGTGGAAGGTCGCCAGGCGTGCGCGGGTCTCCGGATGCTGGCCGGTGATGTAGTCGCGGTTGAGGTCGAACCAATAGTGGTTCGTGCGACCGGGCGGCCAGGCTTGGTTGTGCTCCCGATGCGCGCGGTCGGCGACCAGGTTCTGGCCTTTGTGTGTGTTGACCCATTGTGCGAACCGGCCGAGGCCATCGGGATTGAACGAGGGGTCGAGGAGCACGATGGCCTGGCGGAGCTGCTGCTTGGTGGCCTCGTCCTGGGCTGCGGCGAGATGGTACGCAACCACCAGCGACGCATTGGAGCCGCTGGCCTCGTCGCCGTGCACGCTGTAGCCGAGACTGACCACGACCGGTCGATCACCAGGGGGCGTCGCCGGTTGGCTGGGATCGATCGCGTCGAGATGCGCGCTGCGGATCGCCTCGCTGCGCGCCAGGTTCGCCGGGTCGGAGATGGTCAGCACCACCAGCGGTCGCGACTCGTAGGTGCGTCCCGTTTCCTCGATGCGCACCCGCGGCGAGGCTTCGGCGAGCGCCCGCATGTAGGCGACCAGCAGGTCGTGCCGCACATGCCACTCACCGACCTCGAAGCCCAAGATGTCCCGAGGTTTGGGAATCGAGGGGTCATAGCTGACACCGGCAGGAAGGTACTGCTCGAGCGTCGGCGGTGGCGTGGCCGCGTGCAGCGACACACCGGACGCAACGAAGCCCGCAACGAGCATGGCGAAGATGGGGAAAGTCTGGACACGCTCCATCATGGCGGGCTCCCGAACAGCGTTGAGGCGAGGCGATTTGGGCATCCGGCGGCGGGTCGCGCCGCCGGATGCGGACGTTACCACGGCGTTCCGCGCCGAAGCCTCACGCTCACGAGCCGTGGCCAGATGGTTACATCGTCCACGGCTCGTCGCGTTCGGGCGGGGGCTCAGCCGCAGCCGTCGCAGCTCAGCAAGGGTGAGATCACCGCGTTGCTGCTGCCCATCGTGAAGGAGAGAAAGGTCGGGAAGGCCGTGAGGCACGCAAAGGGAACGGTTTCCAGGAGCACCTTGTCGCCCGCCTGAAGGGTGCCGAGCCCGAGGGCGTAGGTGTTGGGGCCGCAGCGCAGTGTGGCGTTCGCCACCGGCTCCAACCA
>CALFAM010000268.1 GCA_937948815.1 uncultured bacterium | reverse complement strand
CGTGCGCCAGCCGATGCTGCTCACCGAGACCGCTGAGCGTTTCGACATCTTGGTGACCGTGAAAGGCGGCGGAGCAGCCGGTCAAGCGGGCGCCATTCGACATGGCATCACCCGCGCACTCATGGCGTACAACGACGAGCTACGGCCGCGACTCAAAGCTGCCGGCCTCGTAACCCGCGATCCACGGAAGAAAGAGCGCAAGAAGTACGGCCAGAAAGGCGCTCGCTCACGATTCCATTTCAGCAAGCGCTAAAGAGGAGTTTTCTCGTGGTTCAGTTACGCATGAAAGAGCTTCTCGAAGCTGGTGTTCATTTCGGGCACCAGACGCGGCGTTGGAATCCGAAGATGCGCCGCTACATCTTCGGCAAGCGCAACGGCATCTACATCATCGATCTCCAGAAGACGATGCGCCTCTTCCAAGAGGCCTCGGACTTCGTCTTCCAGCTCGGTCGCGATCGGCGCAAGCTGATGTTCGTTGGTACCAAGCGGCAGGCTCAGTCCGCGATGTCCGAGGAAGCTCGCCGCTGTGGCCAGTTCTTCGTGACCCATCGCTGGCTCGGTGGTCTGTTGACCAACTTCGTCACCATCAAGACCTCGGTGGAGCGTCTCAAGGACATCGAAAAGCGCTTGGCAGACGAGGATTCGCCTCTGCTCAAGAAGGAGCGTCTTCGTTTCGATCGCGAGCGCTCGAAACTGACGCGCAACCTTGAAGGAATTCGTGACCTCGGTGGTCTGCCGGATGCCATCTTCGTTGTCGATCCCAAGAAAGAGTCGATCGCGGTCGGCGAGGCCAACAAGCTCGGCATTCCGGTGATCGCGCTGGTTGACACCAACTGCGATCCGGAGCAGGTCGACTACGTGATCCCTGGCAATGACGACGCCATCCGCACCATTCGCCTCTTCGCATCCCGCATCGCGGATGCGTACATCGCCGGGACCGAGGAGTTTGAGCGCGAGCGCATGATGCGCAAGGATCAGGAGCGTGCTGCGGTTGCTGCGAAGGCGAAGGCCAAGGCTGATGCCGAGGCTTCACTGGCGGCGGAGAAAGCTGCTGCGGCAGCGGCGCCACCTGCCAAGGCGGCCGAGCCTGCCAAGACCGAAGGTGAAGCGGACGCTCCGGCAAAGGCCGATGATGCCGCACCCAAGGCGGACGCCTAGCACGCCAGAGCCGGCTAGGCGAGCGAACGAATAAAGCAAATGTCAGCCCCTGGGCTGGCGATACCGACCGCGAGGCGCATTGAGCAGCGCCTTCGCGCAAGTAGGAACCATAGACGCCCCGTCACCTTTCGAGGTTGCGGGGCGCAATTGTGACCAGGCAGATGCCTGGAGGAGCGATCGGACCATGGGCTTCGATATCAAGATGGTCAAAGAGCTGCGCGAACGCACGTCCGCGCCAATGATGGATTGCAAGAAGGCCCTCGAAGAGACGGATGGCGACGTCGAGAAGGCGATCGAGGTTCTGCGGAAGAAGGGCCTCGCTGCTGCCGCCAAGAAGGCCGGCCGGGTTGCCGCGGAAGGCGCCGTTGCCTCGTACATTCACGCTGGTGGCAAGATCGGCGTGCTGGTCGAGGTCAACAGCGAGACCGACTTCGTGGCCCGCACCGACGACTTTCAGGCGCTGGTCAAGGATATCGGCATGCACATCGCCGCTGCCGACCCGCGCTTCTTGCGTCGCGAAGACGTCACCGAGGACGTGATCGAGGCCGAGCGCAAGATCTACCGTGAGCAGGTTCTCGCCGAAGGCAAGCCCGAGCACATCGCCGACAAGATCGTCGAAGGTAAGTTGGGCAAGCTCTTCTTCCAAGAGAACGTTCTACTCGAGCAGCCTTTCGTCAAGGATCCCGATAAGACTGTTGGCGAGATGATCATCGACCGCGTGGCCAAGATCGGCGAGAACATCCAGGTCCGCCGCTTCGTTCGCTACCAGCTGGGCGAAGGGATCGAGAAGCGAGAAGAGAATTTTGCCGAAGAGGTCGCGGCGCAGGTCGCTGGTGCCCAGGGCTGATTCGGTGGCTGCCAAGGCCGCCTTTCGCCGTGTGCTGCTGAAGCTATCGGGCGAAGCCCTGATGGGCGACAAGGCCTTTGGCCTCGACAACGAGACGGTGGGACGGATTGCCGACGAACTCGGCGCCGTACACCGTCTCGGGGTCGAGCTGGCAGTCGTGGTGGGGGGCGGCAACATCATTCGCGGCCTGGCAGCGAGCGAGGCCGGAATCGATCGTGTCGCTGGCGATCACATGGGAATGCTCGGCACGGTCATCAATTCGCTGGCCTTGCAAGACGCCCTCGAGAAGCGTGGGGTCACCACCCGCGTGCAAACGGCCATCGACATCCGTGAGGTGGCCGAGCCCTTCATTCGGCGTCGTGCGATTCGCCATTTGGAAAAGGGGCGCGTCGTCATTTTTGCTGCGGGGACAGGCAATCCCTACTTTACGACGGACTCGGCGGCGGCCCTGCGGGCCAACGAAGTCGGTGCCGAGGTCTTGCTCAAAGCCACCAAGGTCCCTTCGATCTACGATTCCGATCCACGGACGAATCCCGACGCCAAGGCGCTGGAGCGCGTGACCTTTCAGCAGGTCCTGGAAAAGGATCTGCGCTTTATGGATGCTTCCGCGATCAGCCTGTGCCGCGAGAATGGGATTCCGATCATCCTGTTCGACCTGGGCATTCACGGCAATGTCGAGCGCGCCATCTGCGGCGAGCAGGTGGGCTCCGTAGTCGATCGCTAGGGCATCGGTAGCGATGCCTCGTTGACAGGCTGCCCGCTGTCGGGACACACTCTTTTTGGCGTCTGCGAGGGCTCGTGCTTCGCTCTCCAGGCCGTTTTCAGCCGACCGCTCGCAAGGAGGCGTGATGCAAGAGCTCTTTCTCGATACCGAACGCAAGATGAAGGGTGCGGTCGACCATCTCCACACCCAACTCAAGCAGCTGCGCACTGGGCGCGCGTCGACGTCGATTCTCGAAGGTGTGACGGCCGACTACTACGGTACGCCGACGCCACTCAACCAGCTCGCCAACCTCTCGGTCGCCGATCCGACATTGATCGTCGCTCAGCCCTTCGATCCCTCGCAGATCGCCGCTCTGGAGAAAGCCATCATCTCCTCGGGGTTGGGGCTCAATCCGTCGAATGACGGCAAGGTGATCCGGATTCCGATTCCGCCGCTCACCGAAGACCGACGCAAGGAGCTGGTCCGCAAGGCGCACGATATGGCGGAGCACAGCCGCAACGGTGTGCGCGGGGCGCGTCGTGAGGCCAACGACAGCCTCAAGAAGATGGAGCGTGAGAAGGAGATCAGTCAGGACGACGAGCATCGCGGCCATGACGAGATCCAGAAGCTCCACGATCACTACATTGGCGAGATCGCCAACACCCTGACGACCAAAGAGAAAGACATCATGGAGCTCTAGGGCTCCTCCGAGGGGGTCCCGGCCTCGATGGTCATCTGGATCATCAGCTCCGGCAGGCGCGAAGTCACCTCGATCTGCCACTGGATCTCCTCACTGACCGCGCTGGGCGTGAGCTCTCCCGAAGGCCCCAGGGCAGCCGACACATCGAATACGGCGCCGACGCCTTGTTGACCGTTCTCGGCACCGAGCAGTCGGATTGAGTCGATCTCTTCGGCTGAAGCCGCCGACGTTCGGGACTGGTCGCGAAGGTCTTCTACCGTCAACAGGACGGGCGCGAAGATGGGCGCGTCGCTGCGGTTGACCAGTCGGAAGCGCAGAGACATTCGTGACGCCGCCGCGTCGAACGTGACCGGCTCGAACCGCAGCTCCACCCGATCATCCACGCTGGCGCGCGTGGTTGGCGTGTCGAGCGCCGGCTGCGGATCCAGGTTCACGCGGCTGGTATAGATCTGGAAGCCGCCCTCACGAGCATCCGGCCAGAAGGGATGGACGACCCCGGTCTGGTCGATGACGAGCCCTGCGTAGTCACCACCGATGCGGTAGCGGGCGAAGGTCGACCGCGTGAAAAGGAACGTTCCACGGGGCGATGTGATCGCTTGGGCAAACGGCAGCAAGTTGGCTGCGCTCGCCGGGCGAGACGATTGCGATGACACGCGAATCGGTTCCGAGAACTGCTTGAGCCCATCCGGCGAGACGGCCAACATCAAGTCGTAGCGGTCTTCGCGGCCACGGGTGTCGAGCCAGGACAGGGCGACCCGGCCGCTCGCATCGTGTGCAATCGCGGGGAGGAGCTGGTGGCCGCCCGCGTCGGCGACCGACGTCGCCGCGCTCCACGTCTCCCCGCCGTCGATCGAATGGCTGAGCTGGACGTGCCAGCGGTCATCATCTGGGCTGTGCGAGCCATCAGACAGGCCATTCCACACTGCGATCAGCCGGTCGGGTTGCGCGCGCGAGCCCGGAATGGCGATCAGCATGGGCGTGGTGCCATTGCCGAGATGCAAGGGGGAGCTCGAGCGCTCTTCCGGGAGTCCGAATCGCTGCGTGCCAACCAGTACGGGTGACGTCCAGGTCTTTCCGCGATCGCTCGAGCTGATGAGCAAGAGACGGTTGCGATCGCTGGTCTGCTGGTCCTCCGGCCGATAGGCGAATTCGGTATAGAAGAGGTAGAGCCTCCCGTGCTGTCCGACCGCCACACTCAGCACATTGACACCATGCTCCCCTCGCCCGTCGACCACAGTCGGGTTCGTCTCGAACGTACGGCCATCGTCATCCGAATACAGCAGGTCGATGGTGTAGCGCCCTCGACGCTGCTCGCGATCCTCGACTACGAGCAACATGCCGCCGAGGTAGATTCGCCCACCGTTGCGATCCACGGCGAGTTGGGGATGATCATAGGGGCGGTCGATGATCGTGGGCGCGGAGAACCGTCGACCGCCATCGGTCGAACGGTAGACCTGCAGTGTCGCGGCATTCGCGCCTTGGCCGTCATCGGAGCCCATGGCGGCGAACAGCACATGGCCGGCGGGGGTGAAGGCCACCTGTGGGTCCGCTCCCTGCGACTGCTGCTGCTCGAAGGGAGCATGGGCGTGCCAGAGAAGGCCACCGTCGAAGGATGTGTAGGTGGTGACGACGCATCGACCCCGCGCGTCGACCGCCATGGCAGCGCCGACCAGGTGATTCGAGTCCTCGGGATTCACGGCGAGAATCGGCTCGACGACCGCGAGAGCGTCCATCGAAACGCGGATGTTCGGGCCCACCGAGGGGCGGGGCGCTTGAGCAGCCAGTGGGCCGGCGAGCAGGCACAGGAGTGTGCACGCGAGCCGAGACAGAATCGCAAGCTTCATGCGAACAGCCATGGTCACCTCCAACGAAGGCGTGCTCGCTGACTCCTCGAGTGACAGACCACCGTCCATCGCAGTTCCGTCGAGAGGCGCGGCACGAAGTCGAGTTCTTGATCGCTCGACAACCTACCAAGCGGCCTGCCAGTTCTTCCTCGCTCCGGTGTGGCTCGTCGTTTGACAGGGGGGAGCCGGCAGGGCACGATCGGCCGAATGAGCGACGGCAACACCACATACGTCTTTGGCTTTCATCCGGTGCGGCAACTCTTGCGCCACCGGCCGCACGCGGTTCGCCGGTTGCGCATCGCGGCTGCCCGAGGGCGCCGCCGTGATGCGATCGAGGCGCTTTGCCAGCGTCACCAGGTCGCCTTCGAGACCGTGCCCGAGCGCGAGCTTCGGACCCTGGGCGGGCCAGCCGTCCACAATGGCTTCGTCGCCGAAGCCGATGCAGAGAGACCAGCTGCGGGAGGCGGCGACCCCGAGCTCTTGGTCCTGGCGGAAGACGTTCAGGATCCCCGCAACCTCGGTGCACTGCTGCGCGTGTGCGAGTGCACGGGCGTCGGACGCGTACTGGTCCGGGACCGTGGCTCCACGCCGGTGACTGCGGCAGTTGCCAAGACGGCGGCTGGGGCGACCGAATGGCTCGAGATCGAGCGTGTGACCAACACCGCCAACGCGCTCGAGCACCTCAAGAAGGAAGGCTATTGGATCTACGGCGCTGCCGGGGATGGGGAGACCGTCTGGGATGTCGATCTGACCGGGAAGGCGGTGCTGGTCATCGGCGGTGAGGCCAAGGGGCTCCGCGCCCGTACCCGTGCGTTGTGCGACCGCATGGTCGCCTTGCCATTGCTCGGACGAATCGAGTCCCTGAACCTCGCCACCGCTGCTTCGGCGCTGCTCTACGAGGCGATCCGGCAGCGCCGAGAAAGGCCTTCTTCGACGCGTTGAGTCAGCCGTTCCGACGCCGCTGGAGCAGGCGTCGAACTAGGCCGAAATTGAGCTCGAGAAGGGGTTGCGCCTGGACACGCTGCCGAGTAAGATCGCCGTTCGCTTTTCCGGCGGGGCAGAATACTGTGTCGCTGGGCGCTCCGAAGTCCACTGAGCATGCTGTACGTGTGCACGGCGGATGGACGGCGAAGCCGGCATAGCTCAGCTGGTAGAGCAACTGACTTGTAATCAGTAGGTCCTCGGTTCAAATCCGGGTGCCGGCTCCAGCGAGTGACTCGGTGTAAAGCTCGTGGAGGTGTGGCCGAGCGGTCAATGGCAGCAGACTGTAAATCTGCCGGGAATTCCCTACGGAGGTTCGAATCCTCCCGCCTCCACCACTAGGTTTCGGCGTCTCGGATGTGCATCCAGCCGCCAGTGAGCAATGAATCCGGTATGCAACGTTCTCGTGCGGGAGTAACTCAGGGGTAGAGTCACAGCCTTCCAAGCTGTTGGTCGCGGGTTCGAATCCCGTCTCCCGCTCCACGGCCGGCAAGCGAGTCACCCCTCGCAAGCGGGCCGGCTTCATACGGAAGTCGTGGACTAGACATCCCAGGTTAGCTCTGCTAACGTCCCGTGACTTGCCTCCAGGGGTCTCAGGCCCCCTGCTTGCGGTCTGCACGTTGCAAGCTCAAGACGGAATCGCGTACCGGAGGATTCGGAATCAAGAACGTCGCCGTCGGCAACCGCCGCGACGGTGATGGAGTCGCGTCTTTATGCCCACGTGGCTCAGGGGTAGAGCACTTCCTTGGTAAGGAAGAGGTCACCGGTTCAAATCCGGTCGTGGGCTCCAGATTTGAGGCGGAAGAAATGAAGAGACGAGCGTTCGCCAGGCGAACACCGGCTCTCGATGAAAGACACATCTTCGGTGGCCACGGGCATAGAGCGGCCCGGTTGCCGTAAGTAGGACACTGTTAAGCCATTCGCGAGGAGGCGTCGGAAAGCTCATGGCCAAGGAGAAGTTCGACCGTACGAAGCCACACGTGAACATCGGCACGATCGGTCACGTGGATCACGGCAAGACGACGTTGACCGCAGCGATTACGTCGGTGTTGGCGTCGAAAGGTTTGGCGCAGTTCGCCGCCTTCGATCAGATCGACAAGGCTCCAGAAGAGCGTGAGCGCGGCATCACAATCGCGACGGCGCACGTGGAATACGAGTCCGAGAAGCGCCACTACGCGCACGTGGACTGCCCGGGTCACGCCGACTACGTGAAGAACATGATCACGGGTGCGGCGCAGATGGATGGCGCGATCCTCGTGGTTTCGGCCGCCGACGGCCCC
>CALFAM010000267.1 GCA_937948815.1 uncultured bacterium | reverse complement strand
CGCGGCAGCATCGAGACGCTGCAGTGGAAGAGTGAGCAGCTGAACAACGAACGCGAAGTCCAGATCTACCTACCGCCCGGCTACGACCCCGACCTCCGCTACCCGACGCTCTACACGGCTGACGGCAGCGCCTGGGCCGATCTGCTCCGCCTGCCCACGATTCTCGACAACTTGATCGCCGAGGACGCGATCACGCCGCTGATCGCGGTGATGATCGATGCGACCGAGGACCGGCGCACCTGGTACGACTACGACCCACGATACATTCCCTACCTCGAACGCGTGATCGCTCATGTCGATCAAACGTATGCGACCCTACCGTCGCCTGCGGGACGGGCGCATGCGGGCACCTCCGCCGGCGCTCGGATCAGCCTCTTTGTCGGCCTCGAGCGTCCGGATCTGATCAGCCGCCTCGGCCTCCTCTCCGCGTCCTTGGACGGCCCGCTGCACATTCATGCGCCCTTGCTGACCGGCAGCCAGTCGCCCGATCCCGCCCTCAAGGTCTGGGTCGGCGCCGGGACGTACGAAGGATCGATCCACACGGACGCCGAGCTGCTGGCCATGCTTTTCGACCAGCACGGGATCGACCACCGAGCCCAATTCCTTCACCAGGGGCACAGCTTCGGCGCCTGGCGAGAGATGATTCCTGACATGCTGCGCTTTCTGTTCGCGCCGCACTAGCGCACCGTCTGACAACTCCCTTCCGCTATCGCCCGGCTCTTCGCTGCGCTGCCAGCGTTCCAACGGCTTGGCAGCACGACGTCGTTCTCGGCGGAAGCTGGAAGGTCCCACTCAAACGGGTCATCAGCTGACCTCACGAACCGACAACGAATCGCAGCAGGAAGGCCACCAGGAAACACGCGGAAGCCATGGCCGTTCCAGCGATCGGAATCCGGAACCAGAACGGGATGGCGATGGCCAAGAGGGCTCCGGAGACCACCAGCAGGCCGAGGCTCGCCCCCTGACTCGCCAGGACACCGACCTCTGCCGTGCCCATTCCGATCGCCACCAGACCGATGACCACGACACCGAGACTGTGGCTGAGGTTGAATCCTAGCCATGCATTCCACATGGTGGCGCGACCACGGGTCAAACGCACGGTGGTACCAGTCATCGCTTCATAGACCGCCCGATCGCGGGGGAAAAATCGACGAGGCTCACGAATATCCAACAAGGTGTAGAGCCCGTGCAGGCTGCCGAGCAGGATGTAGAGCCCGCCGCCGATGGTGTAGAGGACGAGAGAAGGATCCATACCAGCGATCCTACTCTCCCTTCTCGGACGCACCCGCGGGCGGCGTATCTGCGGCCCTACTGATTGAAAACTCGCCATATCGATATACTTCAGCATGTGCCACCCGCCGGGCTGACCCACGGAGGACGTGTACCGATGACAAACGACAGACCACGGCTCTTGATCATCGAGGACGAAGACGCGATGCGCGAAGTTCTCGCCATCCGCCTCGACGCCCTCGGCTACGACGTGGTCACCGCGGCCAATGGCCAGGAAGCGCGCGCTGCGATCACCCAGCATGATCCGGATGCCGTGATCTCCGACGTTGTCTTGCCGGATACCTCCGGCGTCGAGCTCTTGCGTGACCTTCGGGGTGACAGCACCGGCGACGGCGACGAGCAACGGGTCGGCACGCGGCCGGTGGTCCTGATCACGGCCTACGGAACCATCGACACCGCGGTCTCGGCGATGAAGGACGGTGCCATCGACTTCTTCACCAAACCGATCGACTACGACCGCCTGGCGCAAGTCTTGTCGACCGCAGTAGCCGAGCGGCGCAATGCCCACTCCAGCCGCCAGCTCACCGAGCGCCTCGACGGTCGGCCTGGCCTCGGTCCGCTGGTCGGCGAGAGCAAGGCCATGCGCCGTCTGTTCAAGCTGATCCAGGTGCTGGGCGAGAGCGAGGCCTCCGCGATCATCACCGGCGAGAGTGGCACGGGCAAGGAGCTGGTGGCGGGCACCATCCATCGGCTGTCCAAGCGGAGCGACGGTCCGTACGTGGCGGTCAACAGCGCCGCCATTCCCGAAGGCATTACTGAGTCTGAGCTCTTCGGCCACGAGCGTGGCGCCTTCTCCGGCGCCGTCGCGACCCGTGCCGGCTGGTTCGAGCAGGCCGATGGCGGCACACTCTTCCTCGACGAGCTCGCGGAGATGCCGATCCACCTTCAGCCCAAGCTCCTGCGTGTGCTCGAAGAAGGCATGGTCCGCCGCCTCGGCGGTCGCGGCGCCGTGCCCTTCGATGTTCGCTTGGTCGCCGCCACCAACCGTGATCCGGCGAGGGCCATGGAGCGAGATCAGCTACGCAGCGACCTCTACTACCGCCTGAGCGTCTTCACGATCGAGCTGCCTCCCCTTCGCGAGCGTGGCGACGACGTCTTGCTGCTCGCCCGCCACTTCGTCGACACGTTCAACCAGCGCCATCAGCTCGAGGTCGAAGGGCTGAGCGAGAACGCCCTGGGCAGCATGCGCGACTACCCCTGGCCCGGCAACGTCCGGGAGCTGCGCAACACCATCGAGCGGGCGGTGATTCTGGCCCGCAGCGGGCTGGTGCGTCGCAACCATCTTCCAGACACGGTGCGGCGACCGAGCGGCGCCTTGCACCCCGACGAGTTCCGTCTTCCGGCCAACGTCAACCACGCTGACGCCGAGCGCCTGTTGATCCTCGAAACCCTCCGCCGCGCCAACAACAACAAGGCCGAAGCGGCCCGCCGGCTGGGGCTCGATGTGAAGACGATCCGCAACAAGATGAAGACCTGGTCCCGTCAGCCGGAAGCGGTCTGACGGCGGAGTCGGCCTGATGGGGCTCGCTGCGACGAGACGCTGATGACGATTACCCACCGCCTAGTCCTGGGTTTCGGCATGCTGGTGACCATGTTGGTGGCCGTCATCGCCTACCACAATGCCGTGGTCGGACGTTTCGCCTCGACCTATCGCGACGTCTCCATCACGACGCTACCGGTCGCACAGTCCAGCTTTCGGATGGAGACGTCGGTCCAGGAGCAGGAAGAGCTGGTCCGCAAGCTATTCGCCTATCCCGAGGACCCTCGGCACGTGGAGATCTACACCCAGAAGCTCGACGAGGTTCGGCGCAGCTTCGGCGCGCTCCTCAACACCTCGGAACACGTCGATCTCACACCGACCAAGGCCGAGGCTTTCGACAGCATCCGCGCGTTGTGGCAGCGTGGATCGGCGTCTGCCAGGACCCTGCTTCCGCCTGATTCGAGCGCGCCGTCGGAGCGCGGGGAAAGCGGCGCGGCACCCACAAACTTGCAGACACGAGCATCCACATTGGAACGCGCTCCCTCCGCGGACCAGGCATCGGAAAGCGAACGCGACGGCGAGGAGGCAGCGGATCGGCCCGCCGAGTCGGCCATCATCGCCGAGACGGAATTTGCCGAGCTCACGCGGCTGCGCATGCTGCAAGAAGCGATTGCCGGGCTCCGCAACGCTGCCGATCACGAAGTCCGTCTACAGCAAAAGCAGATCGAAGCCGACATCGCCGTGCTCGAACGCTCGAACCGCGTCATGCTGATTGCCGCGCTGGTCTCGAGCTTGGCCATCGTCTTCTTCACCAGCCGGTCGATCCGTGGCTCGCTCAAGCGCCTGACCGAAGCCACCCGCGCGGTGGCCGACGGCCGCTTCTCGTACCAGCTCGATGCCAGCGGCGACGATGAGCTGAGCCGTGTAGCCGCCGCCTTCAACACCATGACCCGACGGCTCGAAGCCCTCGATCGTATGAAAAAAGACTTCGTTGCACGGGTCTCTCATGATTTGCGAACGCCTCTGGTCGCCATGCAAGAAACCACCGATCTCCTGTTGACTGGCCTCGCGGGAACGCTCAGTGAGCAGCAGATGCGGCTGGTGCGGCTGAATCGCGAGAGCGGGCGACGCCTGGGCGGACGCATCACCAATCTGCTGGCGCTGTCACGGATCGAGGCTGGTGCTTTCGAGCTCGACATCAAGCCGCACGATCTGGGAGAGCTGGTTCGCTTCGTGCTGCGGGAGGTCCTGGGCCCGGCCCGCCGGCGCGGACTGTCACTGGCGGTCGATCTGCCGACCTCGCCGGTGGCGCTTCGCTGCGACAACGAGCGGCTCACGCAGGTCCTCGAGAATCTGCTCGACAACGCCATCAAGTACTCCCCGCAGGGCGGCCATCTGGAAGTCCGCGCACGCGCCGTCGATCATGCTCCCGCGCACCGCCTGCGGACTTGGTCCGAGCCTGGTCACGTCGAGATCTCGGTGGCAGACAGTGGCGCGGGCATTCCCGAGGCCGATCGCGTGAAGGTCTTCGAGTCGTTCTACCGTGCCGGCGCCGCGCCCGCGACCCGCGGTACGGGTCTCGGCCTGGCGATCTGCCGCGATTTGGTGGAAGCCCACAATGGCCTGATCTGGGTCGACGATCGTCCGGGCGGCGGCGCGCGCTTTTGGGTCGCCCTACCGTGGCGGCCGGCCACCTTCGAGAGCCCTTCGGACTCTGCAGACCGCGGTTCCGGCGACCCGAGACCGAGCCCTGACCAGTCCCGCTCACCCAGCCAGCCCCCAGCCTCCGAACGGAAGGCTTCGGTCCCACCTGCGACTGGACGAAGCGCGGACGAGTCGCACCGCCGCGAGCCGGCGATTCCGGCGGGCGCGGGAGACCCATCATGAGGCGCGCACACGCGCGGCTCTTGCTCTGGGTTCTGACCCTTCCCTGGCTCGTCCACTGTGCGACCCTTCCACGCCCGGAAGGCGAGATGCTGTTCAGGGCCGGCAACTTGGTGCGCGCCGGCGAATACTACGAGCGCTCCCTGGTCAACGCGCTGAATGCCCGGGAGGTCGAGCTGGCACTGTTCCGGCTGATCACCATCTACGCAGCACCGGGACCGACCTTCGATCCGGTCCGGAGCCAGGTGTTCTTGGACCGACTGCTACGGGAGTTTCCACGTTCGACCTATCGAACCGAGGCCGAAATCTCGGGCGCGCTCACCGCGCAGCTGCTCGCCCTGGAAGCGAGCGTCGAGCAGGCTCGGACCGAAGTCGCCGCGCTCGGCGCCCAATCCAACGGCTGCCGTCAGACGGTTCGCGAGCTTGGCGACGACCGCCAGATCTTGCTGCAGATGGGCACGGAGGAAGCGGCATCCCGGAGGGCCTGCGAGAACCGGCTGGCGTCCCTTCGGAAGCAGATCAAGGCACGGGGTCTGGAGATCGTCCGGCTGAACGAAGCGGTCGCCGCGCTCGAGCGCTTGCGAAGCATCGACACAGAGCGAGATCCGGGAGGCCGATAGGACGTTCGAGGCGGAAGGAGAAGGAGAGGATTTCGGGGTTCCCTCGCCCGAGAGCGAGGGAACCCCGTCGCAGCCGACTGTGTACCCTTTGTGGGCCGGACGGAAAGCCCAGGTACACAAATCCCCACGGCCGCGCTATATCAACGCGTCAGGATAGAGATCCCCCCCGGGAGCTATCTCGGACACGGTCAACCGCAACCATCGAACTACGGAGGACAGCACTAGATTGCCTTGCACGGATGGATCGTTTGCCACGACACAGCCTTGGACGCGTGTGGTGAAGGGCAGCACCGGAAGATACGCACGGCCGGCCGCGGCAGGTAGGACGGAAGGTGTCGATGGATACCTCACGAGATTTGTCTAACAGCAAGGCCCGTGCCACCACCGCTCACACGACAAAAGAAGCGGTTTCCGCTCCAATTTCCGAATCAGACCCGCCAAACGACAAGGGAATCAGGGAAACTTTCCCGGACACGGCTTCCTCGCCGATGCGGAGCCACTTCGCAGGCAGCGGGTACCATAGGCCCGCGCTCATGAAGTTCCCCGGTTCTCGCCTGTCCAAGCACCTCGCCCAGGCCTCCGCCACGCAGCTCTGGCGGGCTGGTTTCGCCGCGCTGCGCTGGGCGCGACCGGCGACCGCCACCCCCTGGTCGAGCCGAGGCGACGAGCGTGTGCTGGTCGTGGCACCCCATCCGGACGACGAAACCGCCGGCTGTGCAGGGACCCTACTCAGACACCGCGAAGCAGGCGATTCGGTCACCGTCGTCTGCCTGACTGACGGCCGGCGCTCCACCGCTCTCGGGCTGAAACCCGACGCCATGGCCGCGACGAGGCGCCGGGAAGTCGCCGAAGTCGCCAAGCGGCTCGACTTCGAGCTGTCCTGGGAAGGCCTGAAGGAAGGCGAGTGGTCGCTCGACACCGGCGTCCGGGCCCTGGCCGCTGCTCTGGCGCGAGCCGAGCCCACACGCATCTACGCGCCCACCTGTCTGGACTTTCATCCCGAGCACCGCCAGACCGCGCACGCCCTGGCCGGGGCCCTGGCCGAATGGACGAATCAGGGGTGCGGCGAAGGGTTCGAAAGACACCAGCCCACGATTCACGGCTATCCGATCAGTGTGCCCTTTCAAGCCTCCATGGTCGACCAGATCGTGCCGGTGGCCCGCTACGAAGCGCAGATCCTTGCTGCCTTCGATGCCTACGCGAGTCAGCGCGGCGCCCTCCAACCCGCCCTGCGCCTACGCCGCTACCTGGCCAGCCGCTTCCACGTCCCAGGGCTGGCAGAAGGTTTCTGGACCCGATCTTCCAGCAGTTATCAGCAGCTGCACACCGAGCTCGGCGATGGCGGCGGCGCCCGCGGTATGCGCTACCTGTCCTGGACCGATCCCCTCGCATACCGGAGCGCGCCCCGCCTGCGACGCACCCTCGCACAGCCTGAGCCCGTCGCGGATCGGTGCCGCTCGTGATCGCGATGTCCGTTCGCCCGGCACGCGCCGCCGATCTGCCTTCGATCCTGGCGCTGCACGAGCAGACCTTCGGCCGCCCGCTGCACGAGACGGCGTGGCGGTGGAAATTCGCCCGCCACGCCGCCCATTCGATTCCGCTCGTTTGGGTCGCCGTCGACGCCCAAGAGCGGCTGATCGGGCACTATGGCGCCGTGCCGCGCGAGATCCGACTCGGCAAGGATTCCCCCTTGACCGCCATGACCGCTTTCGATGGCATGACGGATGCGCGCGTACGCCGCCAAGGCGTCTACACGCGCCTCGTACGCCACGCCCACGAAGCCTGGCGCGAAGCCGGGGTCGCGTGCGTGCTCGGCCTGCCCAACGAGCAATACGGCTCACGCCTGCAAGCCCTCGATTGGCGGCTGCTCTTCTCGCTGCGCTGGTTTCTTCGCCCCTTGCGACCCGAGGCCCTGCTCGCCAGAAAGCTGCGCGTACCGTTCCTCGGTCGCCTGACAGCCATCGGCGGGCTGTGGAATCGCCTCGCCGACCGACCGCTCATGCCACCAGTGAGCGATCAGGCGACCGGCGAACCGGCTGCCACACTCGCCGTACACAGCGGGGCAGACGCTGCTTTCGAAGCCCTCGCGGAGAGCCTGAACGCGCTCGACCGGGGGCTACTCGACCACAGCGGACTGGACCGAGGCAGCGCCTGGCTCACGTGGCGTTACCTCGAGAGCCGACCGCACCGCTATCAACTCCACACGGCCCGCAACGAGCAAGGAGTCGAGGGCTACCTGGCCTGGCGCTTCGACCGTGAGAGCCCAGCCCCCTTCGGCCTGATTGCCGAGACTCATGCCCCAACCGATGCGGTGCACGACGCCCTTCTGCTGGCTGCCATCACCGCCATGCGCAAGCAGGATGCCCTTGCCGTGGCGGCTCTTGCGGTGCCGGGAAGTGTCACGGATCGTCGCCTTCGCCGCGCCGGTTTTCGATTCTCTTGGGGGTCGTTCGATGTACGCTGCGTGCCGCTGCGCGACGATCTGCCCTGGAACCGGCTCCAGGATCGTCTCCGCCTGGCGATCGCCGGCGGTGACTTCGACGTCGTCTGAGCGGTACGAACCACGCCATGCGCACCCATCGCTTCTTGATCCGCCAGGTTCGATGCCGGCACGGGGTGTGTGACATCCGCGTTTGCGGACGACGCATCGAAGCGCGCGCGCCGAGCCTTGCGCAGCGGGCGCGCGAACGGGTGATCGACGGCCGTGGCCTGTGCGCCCTGCCGGGCTTGATCAACGCCCACGACCACCTGTCTCTGAACCTCCTGCCACCCCTCGGCGCACCGCCGTACACCAACATCTACGCATTCGCCGACGATGTCTATCGGCCGGAAGAACCGCCGCTCGAGCCCCTGCAGGGGCGAACCCAGGTCCGTGATCGCCTGCTCTGGGGGGCCTACAAAAACCTGATCTCCGGCGTCACCACCGTTGCCCATCACGACCCCTTCACACGCCGGGTGTTTCACCGTGGCTTCCCGGTCAAGGTCGTGCGCCGCTATGGCTGGTCCCATTCGCTGCGCTTCGGCCCCGACCCGGCGCGGGCCTATCGGGCGAGCCGCGGTGCCCCCTTCATCATTCATCTGGCCGAAGGCGTCGACGAAGTCGTTGCGGGCGAGGTCGCACGGCTCGACACACTCGGCGCCCTCGGCCCCAATACCGTGCTGATCCACGCGATCGCAGTCGATGCGGCGCAGCGCAGGCGAATTGCCGACGCGCACAGCAGTGTGGTCTGGTGTCCGCACTCCAACCGCCGCCTCTACGACGCGGTGGCCCCGATCGACGCCTACCAGGCCGCGGGCGTGCCGGTGAGCCTCGGTACCGACGCCACCATGAGTGGCGCGCCCACGCTCCTGGACGAAGCGCGCGACGCCCTGGCCACCGGCCTGGCGAGTCCGGATCAGATCCTCGCCATGGTGACCGATCATGCCGCCACGATCTTCGATCTCGAAGCCACGCGCACCGCCTTGGCTCCTGGCGCAGCCGCCGACCTGCTGCTCCTGCCCGAAGCGGGCGATTCGCTGGGCGATGCCTTGCTGGCCGCGTCTCCGGCCGATCTCGCCCTGGTCACCGTCGACGGCCAGGCGCGTCTGGCCCATCCACCGATCGCCGAGCAGCTCGACCTCGGTCCTCCGAATGCAGTCATCGACGGCGCACCGAAAGTCATCTACGGCGACCTCGCCGGCCTTCGTCGACGTCTGCTACGGGCCGCGGGTGAAAAAGCCCTGAGCACCAGTCCGCTGTGGTCACGGATCACCACGCCAACCTGACGCGCTTCGATACTGGCTGCTATTCTCCACCCGTGCTTGCCCCCAGCGCGTTCGCGCGCCGTCAAATGACCCTCTTCGATCATCGGATCCGGACGCTCCCGGTTCTGGTGTTGATGCCGCACAGTCGCTGCAACTGCCGCTGCGTGATGTGCGACATCTGGAAGGCAAACGCTCGAAAACAAGAGCTGGGCGTCGACGACCTCGCGCCCCATCTCGCGGATCTGGCCACGCTCGATGTTTCCTGGATCGTGCTCTCGGGTGGCGAAGCCCTGATGCACGCCAACCTCTTCACCCTCTGCCGGGCCCTGCGCGACGCCACGGCGGGACGGGCCCTCCGCATCACGCTCTTGTCGACCGGCCTGCTGCTACCGAAACACGCCCAGGATGTGGTCCGCGAGATCGACGAGGTCATCGTCTCGCTCGACGGCACGCCCGAGGTCCACGACGCCATTCGCAACATCCCGCGCGCCTTCGACAAGCTGGCCCGCGGCGTTGAAGCGCTGCGGGCGCAGTGTCCCGACTTTCCCATCACCGCCCGCTGCGTGCTGCAGCGCCGAAACGTCCACGTGCTGGGCGGCATCATCGAGACCGCGCGAGACACCTTGGGCCTCGATCGTCTCTCCTTTCTCACCGCGGACGTCTCGTCGGAGGCCTTCAACCGCGCCGAGGGGTGGGAAGTCGAGCAGAAAGACGATGTCGGCCTCGCCGCCGACCAGGCCGAGGACTTCACCCAACGGGTCGACGAGACCCTGGTTTCGCATGCCGATGCCTTTGCGAGCGGATTCGTCGCCGAGTCGCCGGAGCGCATGCGCGGCTTGGCGCAGTACTTTCGCGCCTGTGCCGGGCTCGATTCCTTCCCTCCGATTCGCTGCAATGCGCCTTGGACATCGGCGGTGATCGAAACGGACGGTACGATCCGGCCGTGCTTTTTCCACCCCGGATATGGCAACCTCGGGGATGGACGTTTCGAGCAGGTCATCAACAGCCCCGACGCCATCGGATGGCGGCGGCAGCTCGACATGGCGACCGACGAAACCTGTCAGCGTTGCGTGTGTACGCTCCACCTCTCACCCTGGCAGCGCGTCGGCTAGCGTCGGCCGCCGTTTCCCCGCCCCAAGATCCTAGGCAGAGATCCAGCCCACACGATGATCGTTCTCTACAATCCTCGCAGCACCCAATCGCCCCACATCCCGTTGCCGCTCAGCCTGCTGAACGTGGCATCGGCCCTCGAGGGCGTCCACGCCTACACCATCGTCGACGGCAACGTCGAGACAGATCCCGTGGCGGCGATCACCGACCTCGCCAAGCGGCATCCCCTCACCGCGATCGGCATGAGCGTCATGCCTGGCCCCCAGCTCAACCAGGCCGTGCCGGATTGCCGTGCGCTCAAGCGCGCGCTGCCCGACGTACCGATGATCTGGGGCGGCTACTTCGCCTCCCAGCACTACGCCTTGGTGCTCGAAGACGGTGCGATCGACATCTGCGTCCGGGGCCAAGGTGAGGCGACCATTCTCGAGCTGATCGACGTGCTGACCCACGGCGGCGATCTCGGCTCCGTGGCTGGCATCGACTATCGACTCGACGGCTCGGTGCATCACACGCCCAACCGCGACCTCGTGCCGCTGGACGACTTTGCCGACGCGCCCTACCACCGCCTGCCGGTCGAACGGTACTTGCATAGCCACTATCTCGGCGAGCGCGTGGCGGCGCACCAGACTTCCTACGGCTGTCCGTTCGCCTGTAATTTCTGCGCCATCGTCTCGATCGTCAACCGTCGCTGGGTCGGCCAGGCTCCCGAGCGCGTGGCCGGCGTCTTCGAGTATTTCAAGCGTTCGTACGGTGCCGACGCCATGCAGCTCTACGACATGGACTACTTCATCAAAGAAGACCGGGTCGAAGAGATCTCCGAGCGCATCACGCCCTACGACATGTCGTGGTGGGCGCTCGGGCGCGTCGACGAGCTCATGCGCTACCGCGAGAAGACCTGGGAGACGATGGCGAAGAGCGGTCTCAAGATGGTCTTCTGCGGCGCCGAAGCAGGCGATCCCGAAGCGCTCAAGCGGATGAACAAGGGCGGCAAGGTGTCACCCGATCTCACCATCGAGCTGGCCCGACGCATGCGCAAATATGGCGTGGTCCCGGAGTTCTCCTTCGTGCTCGGAAGTCCCCCGGACCCGATGAGCGACATCGAACGCACGATCGGCTTCATTCGCAAGATCAAAGAGGTCAACCCGGCGACCGAGGTCATCCTCTACATGTACACCCCGGTTCCTCAGGACGGCACCCTGCTCGACGAGGCCCGCGACCTCGGCTTCCGCTTCCCCCAGACCCTCGACGAGTGGGTCGGCGATTGGGCGGATTTCTCCCTGCGTCGCGATCCGAAGCAGAACCCGTGGCTCAATCCGGCGCTGCAACGCAAAGTGCGCAACTTCGAGCGGGTCTTGAATGCCTACTACCCCACCACCACGGACATGTCGCTCCAGGGCGTCAAGCGCATGATCCTGCGCGCGCTCGGCGCCTGGCGATACAAGACACAGGTCTACGGCAATCCGATCGAGCTGCGCGCCTTCCACAAGCTCTTCCACTATCAGCGTCCCGAGACGTCCGGGTTCTGATCCCGGGTTCTGATTCACGGGCGATCACCGCATGCGCATCGGTATCGTGACGCCGGGAATCAGTGCGTCGGAAGACGACTGGTGCATTCCCGCGCTCTGGGACCTAATCCGCGCACTGGCGCGCGAAGACGACGTAACCGTATTCGCGCTGCGCTATCCCCACACCCGCGTCCCGTATCGCCTCCACAGTGCGCGCGTGATTCCCTTCGGTGCTGCCGCCAGCCGCACCCTCGGTCGGCTGGCCATGTGGACACGGGCCTTCATCGCCTTGCGCCGGGTCGCGGGTGAGCTCGATCTGGTCCACGCCCTCTGGGCCCACGAGCCGGCCGCGGTCGCCCTCCACGGCGCCCGGGCGTCCGGCGCGCCGGTCATTGCTTCTCTGATGGGCGGTGAGCTGGTCGACCTGCCGGAGATCGGCTACGGAGGCCTGCGCGATCGCGGCAACCGTCGCTTCGTCAAGAACGCCATGCGCGAAGCCGCACGGCTGACCGCGGGCTCCGAGTCGCTCGCCCGAATCGTGCGCCGGCGCAGTGGGCGCGGATGTGACGTCACGCCTCTGGGCATCGATCCGACACGCTTCGGCCCAGATGGTCCCGTCCGTGCGCTGGCCGGCGAACCGGCGATCCTCGCCGTCGGTTCCCTGGTTCCGGTGAAGGATCACCAAACCCTGCTCAGCGCATTCGCCCGTCTGCGTGGCCGGCTCCCGAGCGCGCGCCTACACCTGGTGGGTTCCGGCCCGCTCCGAGAGCGTCTCGCCACACTGACCGGTCAGCTCGGGATCGCCCGGGCCATTCACTACCACCAAGCCATCGATCACGGCGCGCTCCCGGCCTACTACCGTGGCGCCGACCTGACCGTGATCGCCTCCCGATTCGAGAGTCAGTGCATGGCAGCACTCGAAGCCGCGGCCTGCGGTTGTCCGGTGGTGGGCACTGAAGTCGGCATCCTGCCCGAGCTCGGCGCTCCGACCGTCCCGCCTGCCGACGCCGAAGCCCTGGCGCAGCTGATCACCACCATCCTCGGCGATTCGACCGCCCGGGCCCATCTGGCCGACGTCCAGCGTGAACGCGTTGCCGCACGATTCACCGTCGACCACTGCGTCCACCGCCTGCGCACGCTCTACACCGAAGTCGCCAACCGCTAGAGCCTCGGCGCGACGATCGGCTGCGACCGCGGGCGGGCGGCGTGTGTCTGGACGGCTATACTCTGCGGCCACCTCGACACCCCACCATTGCCAAAAGCCGAGGAGAGCCCTACCAAGATGTCGACATCCACGCTTCACCCCGCCCAGCGGGTCCTGCTCGGACCTGGCCCGAGCCCCGTTCCCGCCCGCGTGCTCGAGGCCCTGGCCAAGCCCACCCTCGGCCACCTCGACCCTCAATACCTCGAGATCATGGACCGCACCAGCGCCATGTTGCGAACGGTCTTCTGCACCGAGAACCGGCTCACCTTGCCGATCTCGGGTACCGGCAGCGCCGGCATGGAAGCCTGCGTGGTCAACCTCGTCGAGCCGGGTGACACCATGCTGGTCGTGGTCGCCGGCGTTTTTGGTGGCCGCATGGCCGAGGTCGCGCGCCGGGCTGGCGCAACCGTTCACACCATCGATGTCGCGTGGGGTGAGACGGCGTCCGCCGAGCAGATCCAAGCGGCGCTCGAAGCCCATCCCGACACCAAGCTCGTGGGGCTGGTGCACGCCGAAACCTCGACCGGCGCCCACCAACCTCTCGTGGAGATCAGCCAGGTCGTCCACCAAGCGAATGCCCTGCTGCTGGTCGACGCCGTCACCTCCCTCGGTGGCATCGAGCTGCGAGTCGACGACTGGCAGATCGACGCCTGCTACAGCGGCACGCAGAAGTGCCTGAGCTGCCCACCAGGCCTTTCACCGGTCACCTTCTCCCCTGCTGCCGAGGCCAAGATCGCCGACCGCGCGACGCCGGTCCAGAGCTGGTACCTCGATCTCAGCCTGATCCAGTCGTACTGGGGCGGTCCGCGCAGCTACCACCACACGGCACCGATCAACATGACCTACGCCCTTCACGAAGCGTTGGCCATCGTGCTCGAAGAAGGCCTCGACGCACGAATCGCACGGCACGCGCGCAACCACCGGGCACTCCGGGCCGGCACCGAAGCCCTCGGCCTGCGCTACATTCCCGAGCGCAGCCTGACGACCCTGAACGCCCTCACCGTTCACGAGGGTGTCGACGATGCCCGGGTTCGCGCTCGGCTACTCGGGGATTGGGGAATCGAGATCGGTGCCGGCCTCGGTCCGTTTGCGGGCAAGGCTTGGCGGATCGGATTGATGGGCGAAGGCTCCTCCCGACGATCGGTGGACCTGGTTCTCGGTGCGCTCGAAACCCTGCTCGCCGAGCAGGGTGCACCGGTCGAGCGGGGCGCTGCATTGGCCGCCGCGGCGGCCAGTTACGACCGAGAACCGGCCGAACAGGGCACGGCGTAGCGCCAGCGCACCACAACCTTCCAACAGGAGCTCACCATGCAGTCATTCAACGATCATCTCGGTATTCGCCCGGGTGACGACGAACGCACCGTCATCATCGACACCCGCGACGAGCACCTGATCGCGCCGGAGACCATCCATTTCGCCGTGCTCGCCACCCTCGGCGAAGTCGCTGCCGCCAAGGCCACAGGCGGCACCGTGGTCCCCGCATCGATCAACCTCCAGCTCCTCCGCCGCGCTCGCCCCGGCCGCCTGATCGGGCGCGGGCGGTTGTTGCGGAAGGGGCGCCGCGTGGCCTTCGCCGAGGGCGAGGTCTGGCAAAACGACCAGCTGGTCGCCAAAGTCACCGTCCAGCTATCCGTTCTGGCCTAGAACGACCCCGCAGGGATCGATCCATTCAGCCCGAAGCCGGCGGCAGCAGGCGAAGCGAGAGGCAGTGAGCCTCGACGCCACAACCCAAACCGACGCCCCGGGCTACACCAACAGCCCCTCCGGGGCTCGAAACAACGCTACCGATCTGCAAACGCCCGCCCGAGTGACGACCCCGCAGGGGTCCATCCATACAGCCCGGGGCTGGCGGCAGCGAGCGAAGCGAGAGGCCGTGAGCCCCGGGTGTTGCCGTGCGCGCCGTGCGCCCCGGGTGTTGCCGTGCGCCCCGGGTGTTGCCGTGCGCCCCGGGGTGTTGCCGTGCGCCCCGGGGTGTTGCCGTGCGCACCGGGTCGTGCGACCCTCGAAGGTAGATTGAAGACGTGTGTGAGTCAGGGATCGACCGCGAGCGGGTCGCCGCGGCCAATGCCCAGCAGACCGGCTTCGAGGGCGAAACGGACCAAGTCGGCCCGGCTGCTGAAGCTCAGCTTTTCGGAAAGGCGGAATCGGTAGGTCTCGACGCTCTTCACACTGATTCCGAGCCAGTCCGCGACCTCGCGGTTGGTATAGCCATAGGCCACGGCTTCGAGCACCTGACTCTCGCGCCGACTGAGCTTGGCGAGCTCCTCCTCGAGCGCGACACCCGAGCCTTGCTCGAGCGGCAGACCGCCAGTCGGTACCTCGATGTACGAACGGCCGGCGACCACCTTGCGAATGACCGCGATCAGCTCGGCATGGGCCAGGGCATGGACGACGTATCCGAGGCCGCCGAACGCCAAGACGGAGCGCAGCAACTTGAGATTGCTGTCGTCGAGGGCGAGGACCACCGAGCGGGTGGCAGCACTCTTCTCCGCGATCTGCTCGAGCGCCCGAAGCCCCGCACCACCCATCGTCGGGTCGAGCACGACCACGTCAGGCTGCAGAACCTCGACCGTTGCGACCACCTCGGCCCCGTCTTCGACCTCAGCAACGACGGTCATGTCTCGTTGGCTCTCGATGACACCGACGAGATTCTTGCGCAGACTCGGATTGTCTTGGGCAATCAGTACCCGAATCGGCGAGATGCCCGGTACTGCTGAACCTACTTTTTCACCTTCTCGCATCGTCGCGCGTGCGCCTCGCTCGGTCTTGACTTGCTCTCCCACCACTCTCGCTTCGGCTGAGGCTTGGAACTCGGCGCCATTCTATCCTCAAGCGTCGAGTTCGCCTAGCGAACGTCCGGGAAGGCCTTGCACAAATCGCGGGTTCCGGGCGCGTCTCCACTCGCATAGGATGGCGGCTTCCTGCCGGCCCGCCCCTTCGCGAGACGGTCATGGAACCAGGGAAATGCGTGATGAACAGCAGCAATGAAGCCGGCTCCAACGACGAGAAGGATCAGGCCGGCGCCCGAGTCGTCGTCGCCCTCGGTGGCAATGCAATCACCCGAAGTGGCGAAGAAGGTGCGGTCGAGCAGGACTATGCAAACCTGCGGCGCAGCTTGAACAGTGTCGTCGATCTGGTCGAAGCCGGCTATGAGGTCGTCTTGACCCACGGCAACGGACCCCAAGTCGGCAACCAGATGATTCGCGTCGAGATGGCGCGCGGAAGCGCGCCCGACCTTCCTCTCGACATCGTGGTCGCCGACCTCCAGGGTGGCCTCGGATACATGATCGAGCGCGTGCTGCGAAACCTGCTGCTGCGTCGCGGGCTCTCGACGCCTCCCTGCACCTTGCTCAGCCTGGTCGAAGTCGACCCGAACGACGCGGCCATGCATGATCCAACCAAGTTCGTGGGGTCCGCCTACACGGAAGAAGAGGCCCGGAAGCTCGAGCGGGAACGCGGTTGGAGGCTGCGCGAGGACAAAGGCCGCGGCTACCGTCGCGTGGTCCCGTCGCCCATGCCGAAAACCATCATCGAGCGCGATTTGATCCGAAAGCTGGCCGACTTCGGCGCGCTGGTCATTGTCACCGGCGGCGGCGGCATTCCCGTCTCGCGCAGCGAGGATGGTTCCCTTCAAGGCGTCGAAGCCGTGATCGACAAGGATCTTGTGGCCGCCCTCCTGGCGTACGATGTCGGAGCCGAGGAGGTCTACATTCTGACCAGCGTCGAGAACGTGATGGTCGACTTCGGCACCCCGAACGCGCGCGCGCTTGGCCAGGTCACGGTCGCGGAGATCCGCGAGCACCTCGAGGCCGGCCAGTTCCCGCCAGGATCGATGGGCCCGAAAGTCGAAGCAGCGTGCCGATTCATCGAGGCCGGCGGCAAACGCGCGCTCATCACCGATATCTTCAGCCTCGATCGCGCGCTCGCCGGGGAATCCGGAACCTGGATCACCCGCTAACCGCGAGCACAGGCGGAGGTTACTGCTACGCTCCGAGGCTGGTCGTGCCGCCCGCGGCATGACCGGTTTCACCAAGCAGCCTCACCAAGTGGCCCCGCCAAGGACGACTGATGGACCCCGTTCCCATACCCGAAGGATCTCTAACCCTGCTGGCGGTCTATGCCGGCATCGCGCTCGGTGTTTCGTTTCTCTGCTCCCTTCTCGAAGCTGCCTTGCTCTCCGTGCGCACCGTGGAGTTGGCGGACCGGGCGGGTTCTGGCGATGTCAACGCCAACCGCCTGCTGACGATCAAAGAGAGGCAAGTCGACGACGCGTTGGCCGCGATCTTGACCCTCAACACCATTGCCAACACCATCGGGGCAGCGATGGCCGGCGCCGAAGCCGGGCGTCTGTGGGGCGGCCAGCAGGTCTGGCTGATCTCGCTGGTTTCCCTCTTCACCGCGGCCCTGGCCTTCGGCATTCTGATCCTGTCCGAGATCGTGCCCAAGACCCTGGGAGCGGTCTACGCCTCCAAAATGGTCGGGTTCGTCAGCCGCGCCGTGTCCGCCATGATGTGGGGCCTTCAGCCCGTGCTGTTCCTGACCCGCAGCGTGACCCGCCTGCTGACCCGCAACAGCAACAACGTCAACGCCCCGTCGCGCGGCGAGATTCTCGCCATGGTCGCAATGGCTGCTCGGGAGGGCGCGCTCGGCGCCGACGACTCTCGGTTGTTGGCCAACGTCCTGCGCTACAACGAAATCGTGGTCGATGACGTGATGACACCCCGGACCGTAGTCTGCATGCTGCCGCAAGAGACCACGATCGGCGAGCTATTGCGTGACGAGAGCAACCTGGTCTACTCTCGTCTGCCGTTATTCGACGACAAACGCGACAATATTACCGGCTACGTTTTGCAGCGTGAGGTGTTGGTTGCAGCCACCCGTGGCAGCGATCATTCGATGCCGCTCAAGCGTTTCCTACGCCCCGCGTGCTTTATCCCGCAGGGGCAAACGGTCGGCAGTGTTTTGCGTAGATTGATTGAGCAGCGGGAGCATATGGGCCTGGTCACGGACGAATATGGCGGAATCAGCGGCATCGTGACCCTCGAGGATCTGGTGGAGACCACGCTCGGCGTCGAGATCCTCGACGAGTCCGACCGCGTCGCCGACCTCCGTGCCGAGGCTGCGAAACTCCGCGAACGCCGACTCGCGAGCCGGCGAAGCTGGCAAGAAGCGCTGGAGAAAAAATCCCATGAATGAACATGCACACGCGGCCAAGCGTCCAGGATTCCTTCACGGCGAACGTCTCGCCTTGGTGGTCATCGCAGCCGCGCTGATCGTGATTCCGAGCAGCATCGATCAGCCCGGCCTGCCGAACACGCCGCGGGGAGACGAGGCCACCTACCGTTCGATGATCGAGAGCTGGCGAGTCGATGGCGATTTCGTGGTGACGGAGCGCGACCTCCCCCGCTTGTTCGAGTCATTTCCGTTCGCCCAGCCCAACGTCATGCTGGCGACCGATGGCGAGTCCCTGCGTTATGCACCCCGTGCGCTCTATGCAATCTTCGCAGCACCCGCGAGCACGCTATTCGGCCCGGCAGGGCCCTTGACCTTCAACGGCCTGCTGCTCGCCTGGTGTCTTTTTCTCGGCTGGCGGCATCTGCGTGCGGCTCCCGAAGATCAGCCGGGCGTCACACAGCCGGATCTCACACGGCAAGGCCATGCGCACCAACCAGGCGCCTTGCTGGTCACGACCGTCTTCGTCCTCCTGTCGCCTCTTCTTGCCTATGCCTACTACAGCCAACCCGAGCTGTTGGCCACCGCCTTGGTGTGGACGAGCCTCTATCTCGCCTGGCACCTCGGCCGTTCACCGATCCCGATCCTCGCGCGGGCCTTCGTGGCGGGTGTGTTGGTCACACTCGCCGCCAGTCTTCAGCCGCTGACCCTGGTGGTGGCGCTGCCGATCGGCCTTCGGGCGCTGCGCGCGGGAAGGCTGGCCCTGCCCGCGACCGTGGCAGGATTGGCTTGCGGCCTCGCGCTGACCCTGGGCACCGACCGGCTTGGCGGCCTGCCGACGACATGGCCCTGGACCAGCCACGAGAGCATGACCTACGCCACGCAGAGCGATGAGCCGATGGCGTCGGATGTGCGCTTCGAAGCGACGATCAACAATCCATTGGAGCGCCCGGAGCTGCCGGAAGCGTCGGCCGAGCCAGCGCCCAGCGCGTCGTTCCGACGAGCTGCCGGGGCCATCCTCTGGGGTCGCCATGCGGGCTTCTTCCCCTACTTCCCCTTCACCGTCTTGGCACTGGCCCTGGCCGCTTTCGGCGTGATCGCGCGCACCGGCTGGGGCAGCCGCTGGATCGACAAGCTGCCAGCGGGCCTGCGCGCATCACAGACCGAAGGCCGCCACAACTCGCGGACACCGGTTGATTGGCTGTCGAGCGGTGCGCTGCTCGGTGCCTTCGCTGTCGCGATCCTGTGGGCAGGCCTGGTGCTTGCGCGGGGCTCGGGTGGCAGCCTCGACCCCTTGGGAAACCCCGTGAGCAACCTGCTCCTGATGCCTGGCAATCGATTCCTGGCGCCCCTCTACCCGCTTTTCTTCTTTCTGCTCCGCCGGCCCATCCCGTTACTGCCCGCGATGGCCGCTGGCGTTTGGACGGTGGCGACCCTCGGCGCCATGCTAATCACCCCTTTCGGCATGGTGGTCCCGGGCTACTCGTCCCAGGCCCACACCCGAGCCTGGGGAATTCGCGCACTGCCCCTCGAGCTCGAGTGGCTGCCCGCGCTCCCCGACTACTTCGGCCAACCCGTCGTCGACGGCACGCTCTGGATGCGCATCGACGAGACGTATCCGACCAAGGACACCATCGGCACCCTCGGAGGCATCGACACGGAGCTCTGGCTGGAAGCCGCGGCGCCGATCGACAACGTCCACTTCTCCCTGCGCAACCTGGCCATCGACAACGACGTGCGCCTTCGGTTCGGCCATTCGGACACTCATCTCACCTTCGCCGATACGCCGCCGAATGGTGAGCGCCGTCCCCTTCACCTTCAGCCCGGCGCGCCGACGGCCATCCGGTGGACACGCGGCGAGGATCACCTCTTCTACGCGTTGCAGGTGGACACAGCGCGCGGTGCGCGCCCGATGTGGCGCGCCGAGGAAGGTAACCGCGCCTACACCGGTGTCGAAATCGCCTACCTGGGTAGCGACGCCTACCTGCGGCAAGATTTCTTCGGCTTGACTTGG
>CALFAM010000266.1 GCA_937948815.1 uncultured bacterium | reverse complement strand
CCCTGCAAGGTGCCCAAGGCAGGCGTTCCCAGGAGCAAGGCGGCGCCCAGGCATATCGGGAAGATCGCTGCGACGGCAAGCAGGGCCGGCTTCCAACGAATGCGAGGCTGGTGCCGTTCCGCGGGAGCGACTCGGAATCCTTCGTCTTTGACGAGGGACGTGCCTCCTGGAATGAGCGACTGCTCCGTCGGCTCGGCAGTGTCGACTTCCAGACGCACAACGTCGTCATGGGTGTCGGGGATCGGCGACGCGGGCGCTTCCTCTCGAGGCTGGAGATCCGGCGTTGCTGCCTCCGGGGCAGTGTTCACGACCGCAGAGGCCTGCCCAGGAACTGCCTCAGCGCCATCTTCTTCGAAGAAGTGAAGCGTCTCGGTGTAGACCTCGTAGTAATCCTCGTCCTCGGCCAGGCGGGCGACGACGGCTTCTCGTTCAGCGCCCTCGAGCCGGCCTTCGATGAAGGCGGCGAGGGTTTCGAGGTCGTCGGGTGTCAGCATGGCCGGATCGTGGTTGCTCACGGGGTACTCCCGTTTTCGGATGAACGCGGTTGGCCAACGTCGCCAAGCCCGCCATCCTCGCCCAGGATGTCGATCACGGCCGCTGCCGTCAACCCAGCTGCCTGGAGGCGCTTGCGCAGGACGACGAGTAGCTTGTCGAAGACGCGATAGAGGGCCTTCGAATCTCGTTGCAGGCGCCGCGCGATCTGCGAAACGCGGAAGCCCTCCCGGTAGCGCAACCTCAACAGCAGGCGTTCTTCGGGCTCCAGGCCGGCAAGGGCTTGCTCGAGTGTTTCCTGGGCCCGCCGCCTGATCCGTGCCTGCTCACGCTCCACCAAGCGGTGGTCGGATCGCTCGTCTGCAACCCGCTGGTCGAGCTTCTGATCTTCTTCGATCCGGCGCGGATAGTGAGCGGGAAGCTCCGCTGCCATGGCTGCGAGCGCAGCGGGCGATCGGGTGATCCCGTGGTTGTGTCGGAGAATCTCGATGGCTTCGTCGAGCGAGCGCCGGTCACGATGGAGCAGGGTGTCGAGCAAGATGCCGATCTCGCCCATCCTCCGGGCCGCCGCGGTTGGACGCCATTTGCCCAAGCGCTGGTTACGAAAGTCGCGCAGCAGATTGTGGATCGCCACGGTCAAGTAGGTGGCGAACGACGAGCGGCCACGGAAGGCCCGCACCAGGGCGAAGTCGTTCTCCCACAGCCTCAGCCGCACCCACTGGCAGAAATCTTCAGCTTCGTCCCCGAGCCAGGCATTCCGTCGGCAGAGCGACGTGAGGATACGGTCGATGCGCGCGGCATGCTCGTCGAGTAGCGCCTCGGGTTCCCGCTCCTCAGCTGACGCTGGCAGCGAGTTGGATGACGACCTCGTCGGCTGCGCCCCGACCGCTGGATCTTCTCTGGCCTCCGCTTCGCCCATCCGCGCCTCCTCCCTACGCGCCTGGTCTCCTGCGTTTCGCTACTGTGATGAAGCGCCCGCGCCGCTTACTTTCCAACGTCTGTATCTTTCCAGGCTCGGTTCCTCAGCGGTCGATCTCGACCGGCGAAACGCGAAGCTCGGCCGGGGAATCGAGCCCGTCGACCAAGAGCGTCCGTCGGCTGCGCGCATCGAGTAGCCAGACACCCCGGGTGCCACCGTCTCCGCTGCGCCTGGGGAGCAAAGCCAGGCTGCGAACGGCGTCAGGCTGGCGGGTGTCGAGAAATCGCCTCAGGTCGAGGGTGAGCGCGCGTAACCGGGGTGGATTGTCGACGCCATCGACATCCGCCAACCATGCGACCTGGCCGGTGCCGGAATCGACGATCAAAACATGCCGAACAGCACCATCCTCGTCGGTGATCGGTGCGGTGAGGAAACGTGGCTCGGCAGCCTGCTCGGCTTCGGTTGGAAAGACGGCATAGAGCCCATCTGTGCGTGCCTGGGAACCGGTGATCCTGCCATCCGAGTCGACCGCGGCGTAGTGGATCTCACCGCTTTCTTCGTCGAGTACGAGGTAACCAATGGTGCGGCCGCCGGGGCCGTCGATCGAGAGGCCGCTTACGGGACCGCCGAGCGACGGTAGGCCTCGAATGGGAACCATCGTGGGCTGCGCCGAGAACTCGCTCACGTCGGCCAGCGCGAGGGCGGTGCCCGTGGTGGCGTGGTAGAGGATCACGTCCGTCGACCGCCCATTGCCGGCTCGACGGCCGAACAAGACGAAGTTGCGGTCGTCGCTGGCAATCGACTCGAAGGGGCGTCCGAGGGTCGTTCGGATCTCACCCAAGGTGCTGCCCTTGCCGAGCTGCGGGAAGTAGGCGACATAGCCGGTGGATGACTCAACCAAAATCGCGGATCGGATGGCGCCGTCGCCTTGGCGCAGCGGCGCCAGAAACAGATCGCCGGGAGGCGACGGTTGGTCGCTCGGTCGCCCGATCAGCGTGAACAGGTTCTCGTTCAGGCGGCTGGAGCGAGCCTGTGCCGGATCGCGACGCAGGCGGTTGAGCTGAAAGCCGCTGCCGTCGTCGAGTCGAAAAGAAATTAGATTGTCGGGGGGCCGGAGCGCATCGTCGCGGGTGAAGGCGGCGACCGTCGCCGGCGGAATGAGGGAAACCGGTTCGGATTCGGTCGCGGCCGGCTCAGTGGCCTGCCCGGTCGCTGCTTGTCCGGCCGCTGTTTGCCCGGTCGCTGGCGCACTTGCCAACGATGACATACCGACGGCCCATCCCAGTGCACAAAAATTGCGGACCAGGGAACGTGTCGTAAACCATGGCTGCTTCTGCACCAAGATGCATCACTCCCTGTTGTTGACTAGGGGTATCATAGCCTGACGAGGTGGGGTGGGCGAGTCGGCAGCCGGAGAATCGATGAGCCGCGCGCAGCACCGCTCCGGCGCGAGAAACGTTCGCTCGGGTGACCGATCGGTCCCATTGGTTTGATTGATATGCTTTCGGCCATGAAACGATCCAGTCGCATCAACTCCTTGGGCTGCCTATTCGCGACAATGCGTCGACAGGTCAGCTCGTCGGCATGGGCCCGTCTCGTGCCGATGGGTGTCGTGAGCGCGATCGTCCTCGGCGCGGTGTGGGTGGCCTTGCTGCCAGCGCCGGCGCTTTTCGCCCAGGCGACCCCCGATCCGGGTTCCGGGATGCCGAACGATGGCTCTGCCGCCGAAGATGCGTCCCGAGACGGCGTGGACAGCACGGTGTCGCCGGCTCCTCTGTCCGCCGTGCGTCCCGTGGTCGTTCTCACCCTCGATGACGCGATCCATCCACTGGCAGCGGAGTATGTGGAGGAAGGTGTTGCCAAGGCGAAGGCCACGAACGCCGCCGCCTTGGTGATCGAGCTCTCGACGCCTGGTGGGCTCGTCACCTCGACCCGCAAGATCACCTCGACGATTCTTCAGAGTCCCGTTCCGGTCGTGGTCTTCGTCGGCCCGCGCGGTGCGCAAGCGGCTTCGGCCGGGTTCTACATCCTGATGTCCGCCGACATCGCGGCCATGGCACCGGGCACCAACACCGGCGCGGCCCATCCCGTGGCGGGTGGCGGCCAGGACATCGAAGGCGATTTGGGAACGAAGGTCGAGCAAGACGCGGCGGCCAACATTCGTTCCTTGGCAGGTCAGCACGGGCGTAACCTCGAGCTGGCCGAGGCGGCCGTGCTCGAGAGCCGCTCGTTTACCGCCCAAGAAGCGCTGGATCAGGGGCTGATCGAAGTCATGGCGCCGGACGTGCCATCGCTGCTCGAGGCGATCGATGGCCGTACGGTGGCCAAAGCAGGTTCGGAACCTGTGGTCCTGTCCACTGCGACGGCACTGATCGATCGGGTCGAGATGGGGCCGATCGCGCGATTCCTGGCGGTCATCTCGAATCCGCAGATCGCGCTGCTGTTGATTTCCTTCGGCACCCTCGGTCTCTACATCGAGATCTCCAATCCCGGTCTGATCTTCCCCGGTGTGATCGGCGCGATCTTTCTGATTCTCGGCTTCTACACCATGTCGGTATTGCCGCTCGACTACGCCGGCATGGCGCTGATCGTGTTGGCCCTCATCCTGTTCGCTGCTGAGTTCATCGTGCCGAGCTTCGGAATCTTTACCGTCGGCGGCGCGGTGTCCTTGGTCTTGGGCGCGGTCATGGTGTTCCGCAGCCCAGACCCGGCGCTCCAGGTTGATCTCGGGTTGATCCTCGGCGTCACGGGAAGTATCGTCTTGATCATCGGATTGTTGATGTCACGGGTCATTCTGGCGCGCAACGCACCGGTGGTGACGGGCGTCGAGGGGCTGACCCGCGAGGTGGGCACGGCGCGAACAGATCTCGACCCCCAAGGCAAGGTCTTCGTCCACGGCGAGCTTTGGAACGCGCGAGCCCGCCAACCCGTGGCGGCGGGCGATCGGGTCCAGGTCGTCTCGGTCGAGGGGCTGACACTCGAAGTGCGACCCGTGGAAGACCACGTTGCCTCTGAGCAGGCGATCCCGACGTGAGACCTCTATTTGAATCGCGCTCCGGCTTCCGGCCTGTTGTGCCGGAAAGTGTGCCCGGCTCAGGATCCGTAATTTCGGAGCCGGCGCCCGAGCGCCTCGAACGATTGTTTCTCGAACGACAGATTCTCGAACGAACGACCGGCTTCGAGCCCACCCGCTTCGCTGGAGGCGAACAATGACTTTCGTCCTACTCGGTTTCGTCGTCTTCATTACGCTTTTCGTGCTCAGCCGCTGGGTCAACATCCTGCGTGAGTACGAGCGCGGTGTTGTTTTTCGCCTCGGTAAGGTCGATCCCAAGCCCCGTGGGCCGGGTCTGGTCTTCGTGCTCTATCCGTTGGAAACCATCGAGCGGATCTCGCTGCGAACGGTGGTTCTCGACGTGCCCCCGCAGGACATCATCACGCGGGACAATGTGTCGGTGAAGGTCAACGCGGTCGTTTACTTCCGGGTGGTCGATCCGGTCAAGGCGATCGTCGAGATCGAGAACTTTCTCTTTGCCACCAGTCAGCTGGCGCAGACAACGTTGCGTTCGGTTCTCGGTCAGGCCGAGCTCGACGAGCTGCTCAGCGAGCGCGAGAAGCTCAACGACAAGCTGCAGGAGATCGTCGATCACCAGACCGATCCATGGGGCATCAAGGTGTCGATGGTCGAGGTCAAGCATGTCGACCTGCCGCAGGAGATGCAGCGTGCGATGGCCCGCCAGGCCGAGGCCGAGCGCGAGAAGCGGGCCAAGATCATTCATGCCGAGGGTGAGCATCAGGCGTCGGCTGCCCTGGCGGATGCCGCCGAACACATGAGCGGAAATGCCGTGACCCTGCAGCTTCGCTATCTGCAGACGTTGACCGAGATCGCCACCGAGCGGAACTCGACCATCATTTTCCCCTTGCCCATTGATCTGATGAAGGCGTTCTTGCCCAACCTGGAAGCGAGCGTGCAACGCGACCGTGACATTGCCGACCAGAAAGAATCCTGAGCGCCGAGGGCTTCCCGCGGCGAGCGTCGAGAACGAAACGCTGAGATTGATCTGTGAACGAAACCCACGAGCCGAGCTATTACGAGATCGCGTTGACCAACCGTCAGGTGTTGGTCGCCTTTGTCTTTCTATTGTTGTCCGTCCTCGGCGCCTTCATTGGCGGCGTGTGGCTCGGGCGTGGCAGCCCGGAACGGCCCGATCTGTCGACCGTCATTGCCGCGGAGGCGCCGAGTGACCTCGATGCGGTGGAGGAGCTGAGCTTCTTCTCCGAAGAGGGGAACGAGGGGCGGCCGGCGCGCAACCCGAGCCGTCCCGATCTCGGTCGAGAGAACGCAGATCGTCAGCCGCCGCCGCGCCAGGAATCTCGCGACGAACGTCCGGCGGACGATTCGCCGCCAGCGGAAGAACCACCACCACCGGCTCCCCAACCGTCTGCGCCACCACCCGAGCCGCCGCAACAGGTCACGGAGCCACCACCGCCGACGGCTCCACCACCGACGGCACCGCCACCGCCTCCACCGACCGTCACCCAGTCGGACTCCGGTGCCGGAGACGGCGGCCCGGGCTTCGTGATTCAGGTCTTTTCGGGCCGCGACGAAGCCCAGGCGCAGCAGGTCTTGCAGCGTCTCAAGGGCGACGGCCAGCGGGCATTCCTCTCGCCGGTCAAGGTTGGCAGCCTGACGATGTATCGGGTGCGGGTTGGTGTCTTCAGAGACCGTGCTGCGGCAGATCGCGTGGCGAACGCGATTCGCACGACCCACAAGCTCGATACGTGGATCACGGCTGTCGACAATTAGGGCTCATTGGGGGCAGGGCGGGTGTCACTCGCCCAACGGTCCTCTCGGGCGCTGATTGCGGGAGCCGAGGCTGCGAATCCCTTCGGGGAGTTGATCCCGTCATGATCGCGTTGCAAGGCTCCTCATGCCTGGTTTGCGAATGCCTGTTTTCCGACCCTGGTTGATCCTGGCGGTCGGTGCGGTCGCCTGGGCGCTGTGCTTCGCGTCTCAGGCACGCCTCTTCCTCCCTTGGGTGGCCCTGATGCCACTGCTCTATGTGCTCGACGATCGCGGGCTCGGTCGCCGCGAGGTCGTAACCAGAGGCCTCTTCCACGGCATGCTGCACTGGATCGTGGCGGTGTCGTGGATCCTGCCGACCGTTTCGACGTTTGGCGGTTTGCCTTGGGCAGTCGGGGCTTTGGCCCTGGTTGGCGTCGGCTGGCTACAAGGGGCCTGGCAGGCGGTTTTTGCGCTGGTCAGCCGGCGAATCCTCGGCCATTCGACCTTTGCCGCCATGGCCGGGGTCGCAGCCGCTTGGGTCATCTTTGACTGGGTCCGGGGGCACGTACCCGGGGTCGGCTTTCCATGGAACCAGGCAGGCTACGCCTGGGTCGACATGCCCGGGGCCTTGGTCGCGACAGCCTGGTTCGGCACCTATGGACTGTCCTTCCTGCTCGTATTCGCGAATGCTGGCCTGGCGCTCGGCTGGCGACGGCGTCAGCTCGCGCCGGCCATCGTCGGGGTGGCGCTGCCGCTGCTCGTGCTCAGCCTGTCGGCCCGCTTCAGTGAGGTCGAGCGAAACCCGAGGGGGGAGTCCGTTTTTGCATCGCCGCCGGCCGAGGTGGTGATCATTCAGCCGGGCAGCCCGCTTCTCGATCCCGACGATCACCACACCCTGGCCTACGCTCGTCTGCTGGAGCTCAGCCACGAGGCGTGCCGTCGTCCCCTCGCGCGAGGCTATGGGCGCTTGATCGTGTGGCCCGAGAGCGCTGCATTCCCCCGTGCCTGGGAGTCTTCGCCGGCCTTGCG
>CALFAM010000265.1 GCA_937948815.1 uncultured bacterium | reverse complement strand
GGCTGATCACTCTGCGAATGATGCCGCGCGCCTGGTCCTCGACGGGGCGGGTTTTGTGCGGCGTATAGCCCGCCTGGAACGGTCCCCGCTGCGGACCGATGCGCTCGATCATGGCGAGCAGGCGCTGGCCGAAGCTCTCGGCGTCGTAGAGCCGGTTGCCGAGCCACTTCAGACCCTCGAAGAGCTCTTCGCGGCTCATCAGTGTCGGCTGAATGTTGGTGTTCCAGACCCCCTGGGTCTCCGACCCGGTCTCGATCAAGCGACCACTTGCCTTCATGCGATCGAAGAGGGGTGTGGCGGCTGGCGCGACCAGGGCACCGAGGGTAAAGATCGGAATCGGGTTCGCCATCGCGAAGTCGTACTGGCGTTGGAAGATGTCCGGCCCGTCGTGGTCGAATCCGACGATCATGCCGCCGATCACGGAGATGCCGTGATCCAGGAAGATCTGCACCTGTTCGACCAGATCAACACCGACATTCTGGCGTTTTCCAGTCTCTTTGAGGCTTTCGACGTTGGGGGTCTCGATGCCGATGAAGACCCGGGTGAGTCCCGCCTCGCCGCACAAGGCCATGATCTCCGGATCACGCGCCGCGTCGATCGACACCTGGGTGTGGAAGGCCACGGGACCGTCCGTGCGCGCGGCATTCCAGTCGCGCAATGCCGCGAGAACACTCTTGGCACGCTTGCGGTAGACCGTGAAGTTGTCGTCAGCGAGGAAAACGGCCCGGAAGCCCGTTTCGTAGAGCACGTCGAGCTCGCCCAGAATCTGCTCGACGGACTTGTGCCGCTGCTTGCGCCCGAGATACTGGATGACATCGCAGAATTCGCACTCGAATGGGCAGCCCCGTGACGTCTGCACGCAGCCGGAGAGCGCGCGATCGTTGGGATAGAGGTCGAATCGGGGCAGGGGGGAGGTTTTGATGTCGGGCTTGTCGGCGACGTATTCGGCCTTCCAGGTGCCTTCCTCGAGATCGCGGAAGAAGGCTTCGGCGATGCCCTCGAGCTCGCCGATGACCAACACGTCGCAGTGATCGCGGACAGACTCTGGCGACAGCGAGGCGTGTGGCCCGCCGATCAGCACGGTCTTTCCGCGGGCGCGGAAGGCGTCGGCGACTTCGTTGATTCGTTGTCCCTGAATCACCTTTCCCGTGAGACCGATGAAGTCGGCGTCGGTTTCCCAGTCAATCGGCTCGACGTACTCTTCGCAGATCGTCACGTCCCAGTCAGCGGGCGCCAGGGCAGCGACCGTCGAGGTCGCGAGGTCGGCGATCGCCTGAGCCGGCTGATAGCCCCAGCGTGAGTACGCTTCAGCGCCGAAGTAGCTCGGATTCGCGGGGCGGGGATTGATCAGATACAGAGACTTGGGCATCGCGATCCTCGTCTGTCGGCGGCAGCGCAGCCGGCCGCTCTACACGAATGCGCGGACCTGGCAGAGGGGTCTACCGGCTGCACTTCGAGAGCGAACGACGAGCGACTACGAGCGTTGATGATGACCGCAGCGTACACCATTTCACGTCTCCGCCGTTCGTCGGTCGGCAGACCGTGCCGAATCGATGCTGCTGTAGCGTGGCCTTGGAGGTGCCAACCGACGACTCCGAGCGGCTGGGGATGAGGCGATCGACAAGGGCGAATGGAGGCCCGCTATTGCATGGCGAGCCGGAGCTGACGCTGAACGTCGCGCAGCATCTCGAGCTCCTCGGCCGTCAGGTTGCCAGCGGTCTTGCGCTCGAGAACCGAGAGCAGGTCGACGTGAAGGCGTGCCATCTGAAGCATCTCCGACGAGCTGGCCGGCCCTGCTTGACCGCCGAGTGCCGTGGCGCGGGCCTGTTGGAGGTAGGCAGCCGCGGTTTGTGCCATGAACGCGACCAGGTCGGTGAAGCGTGGCCCCTCGGCGGCGTCGTCCTCGGCGTCGGCTTCCGGCCCCGGGGCAGCGACTTCCTCGGCCGCGGGCGACGCTTCGGCACTGGCCGGCTCGGTGGCTGTTTCGGCGGGCGCGGAAGCTTCCTGGCCGGCATCGCTCACGGGTTCGGTCACCGCCGGGCTCGCCGGCGCACCGACGTCGGGCACGATGCTGTCCTGATATTCCTCCCGCAGCTCGCCGTCGGCGGTGAACATCCTGCGGTCGATGACTTTGATCTTGCTCTCACTCAACTTGCGATCCTCGTGAGAGGGCCTTGGACAAAACCCTCGAAATGAGCGGTGGGCGATGGAAACGGAACCGGACAATCCATGTGCGTCCAGATACCATCGGGAGCGTAGCAGGAACCAGCTCTGGACGATATCGACCATGGGTCGCGCATCCGTTGCGCCCGTCGAAGCGAAAGGAATTCATATGATGACATCTCGATGGCTTCCCCTTCCGGGCGTGCGACGCCCTTCCCTGTGCGCCGTCTGGGTCACCACGGCAGCGCTGTTCCTCCCGCTGGCTGCTCAGGCCGAAACCGATTGGCCGCAATGGCGCGGTATCCACCGAGACGGCACGGTCGAAACCGCCGGCTGGCCCGAGACCCTCGATCACCTCGAGCTTCTGTGGCGGGTCCCCCTCGACAAGGGCTATCCAGGCCCCATCGTGACGGCCGACCGCGTCTTTGTCGCCGAGACCGAGAACGGCGAGACCGAGATCGTCCGCGCCCTCGACCGACAGTCCGGTGCCGAGCTGTGGCGTACGTCCTGGCCCGGCAAGGGCAAGGTGCCGTTCTTTGCTGCCCGCAACGGCGACTGGATTCGCTCGACACCGGCTTTCGATGGCAAGACGCTCTACGTTGGCGGGATGAACGAGCTGCTGGTTGCCCTCGATGGCGCGACCGGCCAGGAACGCTGGCGGGTCGACTTTCCCGCCGCCTTCGAGACCAAGGTTCCAGACTTCGGCTTCTCGTCCTCTCCCTTGGTCGATGGGGGAGCGGTCTATGCGCAGGCGGCCAACTCGCTGGTCAAGCTCGACGCCGCCACTGGCGAGGTGATCTGGCGGGTGCTGGCCTCTGAAGGCGGTGCCATGTCGAGTGGTGCGTTTTCGTCGCCTACGTTTGCTGAGCTGCACGGCCAGCGGCAACTGCTCGTCCAGACGCGGACGACGCTGCACGGCATCGATCCCGCGACCGGGAATTCGCTTTGGCAGCACGACGTGCCGAGCTTCCGGGGCATGAACATTCTGACGCCGACGGTCCACGGAAACGGCATCTTCACGAGTACCCACCGCAATGCGTCCTACTTCTATCGCCTCGACCCGTCCGAAGGTGGCATGAAGGCAGTCGAAGCGTGGACGCACAAGGCACACGCTTACATGTCGTCACCGATCCGCGTCGGCGATCACGCCTATGTCCACCTCGGCAACGGGCGTCTGACCGCCATCGACCTGCGTACGGGTGAATCGGCCTGGACGACGACCGAGCGCTTCGGTAGCTACTGGTCGATGGCGGCCGGCAACGACAAGATCCTGGGCCTGGCGGAGGACGGCAAGCTCTACCTGGTCCGGGCCAACCCAGATCAATTCGAGTTGTTGAGCACGCGTGAAGTCAGCGAGCAGGAAACCTGGGGGCACCTCGCAGTCGCAGGCGACGAGGTATTCGTCCGCGAGCTGAAGGCAATCGCTGCCTATCGATGGCACCGTCAGCCTCAGGAAGGCGACGCGCCATCGGCGCAGGACGGAACCGCGGCCGACTAGTGTCTGGAGATCAGCGCAGGTCGAACGGGAGCGACTCCAGCACCACGATCTCTCCGGCTTCGAATGTCCAGATGGTGATCGAGCCGGTCATCAGATCTCCGCGCGGATCCCATTCGAGCGAGCCGGAGGCCCCCTCGTAGTCGACATCCTGGCCGGCTCGCAGTGCGGCGAGGCCACGGGCAATCTCGTCTGCGCCGGGGCGAACGATCTCGCCTCCGCGGCCGCACACCGTGGGAAGCGCGTCGCGGATGGCGACGCGGTCGAGTTGCCCAGCGTGTTCCGCGGCGAAGGCGATGCAAACGGTGATGTCGTAAGCGAGCGCTTCCAGGCCGCTGGTGACCGGTCGCCCGGACGCATCCTCGAACATGCCGCCGAAGGCGAGTGCGGCAAGGCTGTCGGTGCTAGCCAAGGAGCCATAGGGTGCCGTGCCTTTGAAGCCTTCAACCGCTTCCGCACCGAGGGCCTTGACCAGATCGGTGGAGGCGGTGGCATCGACCAACAGGACGCGCTCGAACAACGCCAGTTCCGCGGCTTCCCGCAGGTAGATCGCCGCGGTCGGGACGTAAGACATGGCGACCAAGGTGTCGGCTCCCGCCGCGGCTGCGGCCCGCAGCTCCGACTCGAAGGTCGTTGCTTCCTCCGTGTCGATGGGCTGGCGGGTCACGACGCCTTGGAAATGCGTTGCCACGGCTTCGACCAAGCCTCGACCGTAGCTATCATCCTGGTAGAAGACTGCCAGGTGGCGCGCGCCTTCGAGTGCGGCCAATGTGGCGAGAATGGGCGCCTGGGTCGCGTCGGATGGCATCGCCCGAAAAACGAATCCGTCATCCGCCAGCTCGGTGATCTCCGGCGACGTGGCGGTCGGCGAAATCGTCGGCACCCGGTCTGGGATCGAAACCTCGTGGGCGACTGCAAGAGCCGCGGCGCTGCCCAGCGGGCCGAGAATGGCTTGGACCTGATGCTCGCGACTCAGGTTTCGCGCTCCGGCCACCGTGGCGGCGAGATCGGTCGCCGCGTCGACGAAGGTCACGTGGACCGGCTTTCCCAGGACGCCTCCTGCCTGGTTGATGTGATCCAGAGCCAGTGCGATTCCGTCGTCGCCGGTGCGGCCGTAGTCGCCGAGCAGGCCACTGTGATCGAGCAAGACGCCGATGTGCAAGCCTGATTCGGTCGTGCTGCTTGGCGCGACTGCGGAAGGGGCAGAATCGGCTTCACGTCCCTCGCAACTCGTCAACAACAGTGCAAGGACCACCACGAAGAGGCCGTTGAAGGCCGGCAGGACGGTCTGTTCGTTCGTCGGTACGTTGGGCTCCACGTTCACCTTCCATCCACCCACACTTCGAGGCCGCTCTCTGCGCGCCTGATGAGTGATTCCCGATTGTCCGTTCTAGAGGAAGGCTACCAGAAGCCCGCTGACGCGCCTTGGTTTGTGGCGATGGACGCGGTCCAGTAGAAGAGCAGAGTCGAGTGTTCCGCCTGCTCGAGCTGTCGCCCCGGACGGATCGTCCGTCTCGGCAACCCTGGGGGATCGCTAGTAGACTGCGGCCTCATTTGGAGGACGGTCAATGGTCTTGTGGCTCGTGTTGGGTGTCGTGGCGTTTCTGGTGATCGTGGGCATCTTTGATCTCGTGCAGCGTAAGCACGCCATCTTGCGCAACTTTCCCTTGATCGGACATTTCCGCTATCTCTTCGAGATGGTTGGGCCGGAGCTGCGGCAGTACATCGTGACCGGCAACGACGAAGAACGTCCGTTCAGCCGTGATCAACGCACCTGGGTCTATGCATCGGCCAAGAAGCAGAACAACTACTTCGGGTTTGGCACCGACAACGACATCGAGCAGACGCGGGGCTATCTGATCGTGCGGCATAGTGCTTTTCCCCGGCTGACGCCACGTGCCGGTGACCCGGACTACGATCCGCTCTACCAGATTGCGTGCCGCAAAGTGCTGGGCGGCGCGCGCGGTCGTGCCAAGGCGTTCACACCGGCGTCGGTGGTCAACGTATCGGCCATGAGCTTCGGTTCGCTGTCCGCGCCTGCCGTCGAGGCGCTCAATCGTGGTTGCAAGATCGCCGGCTGTCTCCACAACACGGGCGAAGGGGGCGTCTCATCGCACCACCTGCACGGTGGAGACTTGATCTGGCAGCTCGGGACCGGCTATTTCGGCTGCCGTGAGCTCGAGGGGTCGTTCAGCATGGCGAAGCTGCGCGAGACGCTCGATCGCTGCCCGCAAGTTCGTGCCATCGAAGTCAAGCTCTCGCAGGGGGCCAAGCCTGGTGCCGGCGGCATTCTCCCCAAGTCGAAGATCACCGCCGAGATCGCCCAGATTCGTGGCGTATCCGGCGACCGCGACGTCGTCAGTCCAGCAGCACACCGGGCCTTCTCGGATGTCGATGGCCTGCTCGACTTCGTCGAGTCGATCGCCAGCGAGACGGGTCTCCCTGTCGGCATCAAATCGGCGGTTGGTGACCTCGGCTTCTGGCGTGAGCTCGCTGCGCTGATGGAAGACGGCCAGCGCGGGGTCGACTTCGTGGCCATCGACGGTGGAGAAGGGGGGACTGGAGCCGCACCGCTGGTCTTCTCAGACCATCTCTCGATGCCGTTCAAGCGCGGCTTCAGCGAGGTTCGTCACATCTTGGTGGAGCACGGCCTAGACGAGCGGATCGTGCTGATTGGTTCGGGCAAGCTCGGCCTCCCTGCCAGCGCCCTGACTGCGTTCGGCCTGGGCTGCGACATGATCGCCGTGGCCCGCGAAGCCATGCTCGCCGTCGGTTGTATCCAGGCCCAGCGCTGTCACACCAACCACTGTCCGACGGGCGTGGCGACCCAGAACCCTTGGCTGGTTCGAGGGCTCGATCCGACCGACAAGGCGGCACGGCTGGCCAACTACGTGATCACCTTACGCAAAGAGCTCTTGGCGGTCGCCCGTGCCTGTGGGGAAAGCCATCCGGCGGATATCAGCGCCGATCGCTTGGAGCTGCTCGACGGTCCGCTCGGGAGCCGTCGCCTGCAGGAAACGTACGGTCCCTCGATGACCGCTTAGTGCCCGAGCTGCGCGGTCTGGCGGGGCGCTTCGTCAGTGTCGTCCGTAACGACCGGCTGGCCAGCCATGCCGTCGATCTCAAAGCGCTCGTTCCAGACATAGACCCGCACCGTCACAGGCTCGCCATCGTCCGTGCCGACTGCCTCTGCGATCGTCGCCGTTGCATCGGTCGTTAGATCGGCGGTGGCGGTACCAGCAGCCAACGCCGCGCGTGGGCGCTCAATGGTGAACTGCGGTCCCTTGACCTCGACGGTCTGGCTGAAGAGCACGTCGCCCTTCACGTCCAGCCAGTCGACCACCGCTTGGCCGGTAAAGGGAATGGTGAGGGTCTCCTCCGGATCGACGACGACGTCCGCGCGCCAACCTTCCGCTGTTGCCGAGGCGTTCACGCTAACCGGCAAACGCGGCAGGGCGAGCGCGATGGCCGGGTCGCCCAAGAGGTTGTACGTCTCGACGAGCAGGCGACTCTTGGACTGCCTTTTGGCATCTTGAATGGCCTCGCCGATGGTCTCGTGTCCGACCAGCGCATCGAGCAGGTTCCGGCTGAAGCGGATGCTCGGGCTGTTGCGCCAGGAGGCGGCGAAGACGGCGACAGCACCTCGACCCGGGAGGCGTAGGAACTTCTCGCCGATCGAGTCTGCGGTGGGATGGTCGAAGGGCGCCGAGTAGCAGCTCATCGACAGAACCAGCGGAAGCCGGGCGTTGGGTTCCAGGGACTCGAGGTCGTCGAGGGTGAAGAGATCGTGGTTCTTGCGATAGTCCGGTGGGCCGGTGCGCCAGATGTATCGCCCGCCGTGGCCGTAGAAGTGAACCAGGACCTGGCCATCGTCGAACGCTTCCCGAAGTCGCACCTGATGCGTGGCGTTGTCCGTTTCGTCCGGTGACGGATAGACCTTCTCGCCTTCGAATCCCTGTGTGGTCATCGAGAGGGCCACACGATCCGTTCGTCGCTTGAAATTCTCGTGCTCGTTGGTGATCCACAGCATGCGCCGCCGCCACGGTCCGACACCGGATTCTCGAGCGTATTGGATCGTCTTGCGCACGATATCCGCTGTTTCGCCGGCGGTGGCGATCGGGAATCGACCGATGGCCAGATCGGGATGAAAGTCGTCGCCGTCGACCGCCACGAAGTAGTTGTCGCTTGCGGCGTGGCCCTGCATGCTCTCGTAGCGCCAGGTCGGAATCAGGTTGCGGTCCTGGTCGCCTTCGTAGGCGGTGCTCTTGTTCTTGAGGAAGTCACGACGATTGAGACCGCGAAAGACCCAATCTGCGTAGTTGGCGTCGTTCGGCTGTTGGCTACGCACATCCCAACTGGCGTCACCAACCAACAGCACGAAGCGTGGTGCGGGCTCTTGCCACGCATGGTAGGCGTGGTGGACGAAGTCGCGAATCGCCTTCGGGTGGGTGATGCTGTCGTTGAATTCGTCGTAAATGTCTTCGACGTCGACCACTTTGACCTGCAATCCTTGTTCGCGATGGAAGGCAGCGAGTGGCTGCACGGCGTCACGAAGCGCGGCAACCGTGACCATCAAGTAGTCGGCTTGCTGCTCGCGATTCCGCAAGTCAGAAGGCAAGTCGGGCGCAACACCGCTCGGAACGCGCAGGTCCTGGTCGAGAACAGCATGGATCTGGCCCTCGTCCTGGAAGGCGGGGACCGCGACCATCGAGGCGTCGCCCGAACCGAGCTGGGCTTCAAAGCGGCTACCGTCGTCACCGTAGACGGTCAGTGTGGTGGCATCGGGCGCCCCCATGTCGACCACGGTTCGAACGCCTCCGCGCAGCGTCAGGCGGTGCTGGCGGGCTGCTTCGGCCGGGACGTCGGCCGGGGCAGCGGCCGTGTCGTCGGCCAAGACCGTGTCTTCGGACATGGAGTGGCCCGGGACCGAGAGGCGGCCACCGTGGGGGAAATCGACCTCTACCCAGTTGAGCAGCACCGCATCGATC
>CALFAM010000264.1 GCA_937948815.1 uncultured bacterium | reverse complement strand
TCTGCACGTCCTCGGTTCCGGTGAAGCCATCGACATGATTGGTCGCCTCGCTGGAGAAATAGACCGAAAACGTGCCGCTCTGCTCGACCAGTGCACCGAGAGCTGCCCGGCCATTGCCGCCGATGCGCGGGCCCTCCGTGGCGCGACTGACGAGGGTGACCGTGCCGGTCGCGACCTCGAGGAGGAAGACGTCGGTGTCGAAAGCGCCGTTTCCGTTGCGGTCGGCAAAGCCATCGAGCAAGTCGGTCGCGGCACTCTCGAAAGCGATCCAGGCGCCGTCGCGGCTGAGCGCCGCACCGCCGGTTCGGTTGTTGCCGCCCACCGCGGGGCCGATGGTCGAGCGACTGATCAGTTGGTTGGTGCCGGCCGCGCGATCCCACAGGTAGAGATCCGAATTGTTGCCGTTGGCATCGACGAAGCCGTCGATCAAGTTGCTGGCTCGGCTACTCAACAAGAGGTGCTGCCCATCTTCGCTGAGCGCGATCGAGTTGGAATCGTCATCCGCACCCGTATTGGGATTCGACGCGGCGTGGCTGACCAGGATGCGATCGTCGCTCATGCGATCGACAAGCACGACATTGCGCGTATCAGGGGCGCCGGAGTTGATGAAGTCGGGAAGGAGATCGGTCGCCTCGGTCCCGAGGGTGACGTGGCGTCCGTCCGCGCTGATCGAGCCACCGGTGCTGCCATTGGCGCCCGCCGCGGGGTTGGCCGCCGCGTGGCTGATCAACTCGATGCTGCCGTTGCTCCGATCGAATAGAAAGGTATCGGAGGCGAATTCGCCGTTGTTGTCGACAAAGCCGGCGACCAGATCGCTCGCAAAGCTCTGGAAGAGAATCCAGGCGCCATCCGCGCTCAATGACGGGGCGAGGCTGCGGTCGTTGCCGCTGCTCGTCGGCCCCGCGAGGCTGCGGCTTACCAGCTGGATCGTGCCGCTGGTCCGCTCGAAAAGAAAGATGTCTCGGCCGTTGTTGTTGTCGACGAATCCGGGCACCAAGGGGTCGCTGTCGTTGAGAAACGTGACCCATCCGCCATCTCCGCTGATCCTCGGAAGAAGACCGGAGGCCTCGTCGTTCGGGGCACCCGGGAAGTGGCTGACAAGGCGGTTCTCACCGGTGTCTCGATCATAGAGATAAACGCCCGAGCTGCCGTTGTCGGTGAGATCAGCGACCAAGTTGTTCGCTGTGCTTTCGAACGTGGTGAAGCGACCGTCGTGGCTGATCGCCGCTGCGGGCGGGAGGTCGGACAGCACACCGGTGGAAAATCCAGAACGGCCATCGCCGGTGGCGCTGGGCTCCGCGAGAAGACTGGCAGAGGCCAAGACACTGGTCGTCTCCGTATCGAGATCGAAGGCGAACACCTCCAGATCGACGACGTCGGCCATCGGCGCCACGACATCGGTCGCCGCCGACTGATACGCAACGGATGTGCCGTCGCCGCTCAGCACTGGCGCCCCTGGACCTGCATTGGCGCTCGTTGCGGTCGCATCCATCGAGCGGCTCGCCAGGCGGATCGTCTGGCGAGCCGCCGAGAAGACGAAGAGGTCGTAGTCACCCTCCCCATTGCCATCGACGAAGCCGGGCAGCAGATCGGTCGCGCGACTCTCGAACAGCAGCGCGCCCGCACTGTTGTCGATCCGCGGTCGGCGCGATTCGGCGTTGCCACCCTGGACCGCACTGGTCGTGCTGCGCGAGACGAGGCGGATCGTGCCGGTCGCGACCTCGAAGAGGTAGACATCGGGAGCGCTGCCGTTGTTGTCGACGAAACCGTCCACCAGATCGGTCGCGTTGCTGGCGAATGCGACATACCGACCATCGCTGCTGATCATGGGGTCGAAAGACTCGCCGTTGCCACTCTGTGTGGGGCTCCCGACCGCGTGACTCACCAGCACCATGGTGTCCGTGTCTGGTGCATACAGGAAGATGTCCGAGTCGGACGCAGCATTGCCGTCGACGAAGCCGCCAATCAGGTTCGATGCCTCACTCTCGAACGCGACCAAGGAACCATCGTCGCTGATCGAAGGCTTGTCGGACTGCCGGTTCGCGGTACCGCCAGCCGGCCTGCGGCTGACGGCGGAGACGGTCCCCGTGCTGCGGCGGTAGAGAAAGATGTCCTTGATCAAACCGTTCCCTTCGTCGACGACCAGGTCGCTCGCGCGGCTGACGAAAACCACACGGTCGCCGGTGGCGCTGAGGTCGAAGGCGCGGGGCGCGCCGCGGCTCCAAGCGGAGACGATGGCAGGCGAGGGATTGTTGGCCGTCGTATTCGGGGTGCCCACCGCGGCCGAAATCAGCTCGATTGCGCCCGTGTTGCGGTCAAAGAGGTACAGGTCGCGGCCCGAATTCCCTTCTGCGAATGCGGGGTCAAAGCCGGTGAAGACGACCGTCTCGCCGCCGTGGCTGATGCTTGCTTCGATGCGGAAGCTCTCGTCCGCGCTGGAGGCTGCAAACACGGTCGCGGTATCCGCGGCTCGGTCGTAGAGCACCAGCTCTTCTCGCAGGAAGGGCGCTTCATCGTCGAGCCGAAAGTTGCTGTAGACCACATGCGAACCGTCCGCGCTGATCATGAAGGACTTCGAGGCGAACGAGCGTGTGCGGGCCGGCTCGCCTTCGACATGGCTGATCAGCTCCGTCTCACCGTTCTCGCGGTCCACGACGAAGACGTCATAGTCGCCGACGTCGGTACACAGATGCTCGGGGCCGCCCCCGTAGTCGCAGAGGAAGAAGAACGGGATCTCGCCGGTCTCGGTCGGGTCGATCTGGTCCGGGATCACGTTTGCGGCGAGGCTCTCGAAGAGGACCAGGCGGCCATCCGCGCTGACCGACTGGCCCCGGCTTCCCTCCAGACTGCCGAGGTCGGCGGCCACGGACACCGGAACGATCTCGGCGCCGTGCAGCCACTTCGGAGAGAGGATGCCGAGGGCTACGAGGAGGAAGGCTGCGGAACGGGAACAGCGGGTCAATCGGAGACCGTGCATGGGGCGTACTCCTTGCCGAGTTGGGGCCGCGAGATGGTGACGTCACGGTGGCTGGGCCAGAGCTTCTGGTACATCAATGCTAGGCGTGATTCGTGGCAGAACGTGCTCAGCAGTGTCGAGAGACAGGGCCTCCGCGCACGGCCGATGAAGCCAGGAACCTGGTCACCGGCCCGGTCCTCGCACCGCAGCTCTCGCATTGGAGATATCCGCCGTTCGCAGCGTTCACCCACGACAAAGGTCCGAGCGGTTTGGAATGGCCATCACGGCTGCCGTGACGAGGGCACCGTGTTGGTCCAGGCCGAGGTGTCGCCGGACTCGAAGCCGTCGGCGAAGAGCGGCTGCCCCTCGATCACCGTCGTGTCCTCGAAGTCGGTATTCGATCCTGGCGCGACTTCGGGCACCGCCGAGCTGGTGCTGGCGGTGTTGGTGATCGTGCCGCCGACGCCGGGCGCGCGTACGGTGATGTCGAGGGGGGGTGCCAACGCGCCCGGTGCCAGGGGCTGGCGCAGCATGCAGCCAACCGCGGAGTCGGTGCCGAAACAGCGCCACGGATCGCTCGGCAGCTGGACGACTTCGAGACCGTCGGGCAAGGGGTCGAAGACGCTGACGGCGGTGGCCGGTGCCAGGCCGGCGTTGTCGACGTCGATTCGGTAGTCGAATGGGGCTCCGGCCGCTACCGGGTCCATGCTGTCGGTCTTCCGGAGCACGAGATCGGTGGCCAGGCCATCGCCGATCAAGAAGCCATCACCGTCATGGTTGGTGTCGCGCGGTATGAGATTCGACGCCATGGACGCAACGAGCACGAAGCCGCCTTCCCGGCTCACGCTGCCAGCGCGCGAGCTGTCGTTGCCAGGGACGAGCGGGTCGTACCATGCGTGCGTGATCAGCTCGATGGCGCCAGTCTCAATGTCGTATCGGTAGAGATTGGGGGGGAAGGTGCCGGTAGCGAGCGGGCTGGTCAGGCCAGCGACCAGGTCCGAGGCTGTGCTGGTGAAGTAGACGACGTCGTGCCCGCGCTCGGTGGCGACAAGGTTGACCTCAGACCGTCCGTTCGCACCGAACAGCGGTCCGAGGGTGGATCGGCTGACCAGCGTGACCGCGCCCGTGGCCCGCTCGACCAAGAAGACGTCGTCTCCCTGAAACCCGCTGACGTTGTTCGGCACGAAGCCCTCGAGCAGGTCGGTGGCATCGGTGTTGAAAGCGATCCAAGCACCGTCGGGTGAGAGGCGCGCCCTGGGTACGTTTGCGTTGGCACCGTGGGCTGGGCCCGTGGTCGACCGGCTGACCAACTGCACCGTGTTGCTGGCGCGCTCCCAGGCGAAGAGGTCGCGGGGTGAGCTCGTACTGCCCGTTCCGTTGCCGTCGACAAAGCCATCGACCAGGTTCTGGGCATCGGAGGTGAACAGGATCACCTCCGACTCATCGGACATCGCCTGCAGACCGACCCCGGCGCCGGCGCCGGTCGCCGTGGCCGCGAAGTCGTGGCTGATCAGCGTGTAGCTCCCGCTCAGGCGATCGAAGAGCACGAGATTGCGCACCGCCGAGGATGCCGGATTGACGAATGCCGGGACGATATTGGTCGCATGGGTTGTGAAGGTGACATATCGGCCGCTGGCGGCGATGCCGCCCGCAAGTGAGGGGCCATTGCCGCTTTGGAGCGGCGCGCCGTCCGCGGCGCTGATCAGCATGTTGCTGCCATCCTGCCGGTCGAAGAGGAAGACGTCGTCCCTGCCGGAGTTGCCGATGAAGCCGTCGATCAGGTTGGTTGCTTCACTGTCGAAAAGCGCAAAGCGGCCGTCCGTGCTCAGGGAGGGCAGCGCGGCGGTACGACTCTCGTCGTCGGCTTCGACCGTCGGCTGACCCACCGCTCGGCTGACGAGCTGCACCGCACCCGTGGCGCGCTCGAAGAGGTAGATGTCGTTGCGACCGTTGTTGCTCGAGCCGGCGATCAGGTCCGGGGACCTGCTGTTGAACAGGATCCAGTGGCCATCCGCGCTGATCTGTGGATTGGTGCCGTCTGCCTTGGTCGCCGGGCTGCCGCCAACGTGGCTGATCAGCCTGTTGCGGCCCGATTCGCGGTCATAGAGCAAGACCGAGCGGGTACTGCCTACGCCCGGTTCGATGAGCCCGCCCGCCAGGTTGAAGGCGGTGCTGGTGTAGGTCGCGAACCGTCCTGTGGCATCGAGCCCGTTGAACACCTCGGGGGTCGAGCCGGCGGGAGATCGGTCTGCGGCGATGGCGGTGGTGCTGGCTTCGGCGAAGGTGCTGGCGGAGGTGGCTTCGAGTGCGGTGCTCGCGGTGGTGAGCGAGAAGCTGTAGGCATTGGGGCCCGGAGTCGTGGCCATCGGCTTGATGAGGTCGGTAGCCTCGGAGCGGTAGAGCACCTGTGTTCCCGCTTGGCTCAAGATGGGCTCGACCGCGGGGCGGTTGGCACTGGTGGTGTTCATGCCTGCCGCGCGGTCGACCAAGGTCACCGCGCCGGTCGCGGTGGTCAGCGCGAACAGGTCGTACTCGGCTGGATCGTTGCCGTCGATGAAGCCGGTGACCAGATCGGTGGCCAGGCTCTCGAACAGCAACCGGGCACCGCTGTCGTCGATGCGCGGGCGCCGCGACGCGCCGTCCGCGCCGCGATTGGCGTCGGTCACGCTGTGCGAGACAAGGGTGGTCGCGCCGGAAGCGACGTCGTACCGGTACAGGTCGGGCTGGTTGCCATTGCCGTCGACAAAGCCGGGAACGAGATCGGTGGCCGTGCTGGCAAAGACGATGGAGCTGCCGTCTTTGCTGATGATGGGGTCGAAGGACCGGCCGTTGGCGGCTTGGTCGGGCGTGACGCCCGAGCGGCTGACCAGCACCATGGTGTCGGTGTCCGGCTCATACAGGTAGATGTCGGTGTCACCCGCCTGAGTGACGCCAGCAACGAGATCCTGCGCCGCGCTCTCGAACACGATCCGTGCGCCGTCACGGCTGATCGAGGGATGCTGGGACGCGAGGTCGGCCGTGTCGCCTTGGGTCGACCGGCTGACCGCTGACAGGCTGCCGGTGGCGACGTCGTAAAGAAGGACGTCGGTGGCGGTGCCGTTGACGTCGTTGGCCACGAGGTCGGGCGAAGTGCTGGCAAAGACGATGCGGGCGCCGCTCGCATCCATGTCGAAGGCACGCGGTCGCGTCGGCTCCCAGGCGGTGGCGAACGAGGGCGAGGCTCTTATGCCAGCGGTGTTCGGCGTACCGGCGGCAGCGCTGACCAGGGTGAGGGTGCCGCTGGTCTGGTCATAGCGGTAGAGGTTGGTGGCGTCGGCGTTGATGAACGGAGACGCTTGGTCTTCGAAGTCCAGCCTGCCGGAGAACACGACCACCCTGCCGTCGATGCTGGTGCGTACCTCGGCGTCGTTGCTCGCGGTGTGGCCATTGCTGCTGCGCACGCTCGCCACCCGCTCTGCGTTGCGTGTGTCGCGATCGTAGAGGATGAGATCCTCGAGAAAGTCGAAGTCACCGGCGTCGCGCTGGCGGAAGTTGGCATAGAGAACGCGGCTACCGTCCGGGCTCAGCCAGTACGACTTCGAGGGCATCGAACGTGCGCGCTCCGGCGCGCCTTCGACATGGCTGATCAGCTGCGTCTCGTCGCTTTCCCGGTCGTAGAGGAAGACGTCGTAGTCGCCTTCGAAGGTGCAGAGGTAGACGTGGCCGATGTACTGGCAGTCGAAGCTGACAGGGTCGATTCCAGAATCCAGCAAGTCGATCTGACCGCTTGCCAGGTTCGGTTGCAGGCTCTCGAAGAGTAGAAAGCGTCCGCTGTCATCGGTGGCCAGGCGTCGAATGCCCATGTCGAAGCTGACGTCCGTGGCCACGGAGACCGGGATGATCTCGGCGGCGTACAGCAGCGACGGGCAGGGGACGCCGAGGGTTACGAGCAAGACGGCGATGGAACGAGCGACGCGGGGCCATCGTAGGCGGTGCATGGGGCGTACTCCTTGCCAGGGTTGGTCCACGTGGACGTGGTGACGGGTCGGCCGAGTCAGCGCGGTTGGTGTCGAAACAAAAGGCGGGATCGGAGGGGAAACGTGCTCAGCTGTGGCAAGAAAATCAGCGGTTGCGCACCGCAGGCCTCGCAGCCGAGGTGTCCGCCGTTCACATCGCCGCGATTCGCCACTCTCGCTGATCACCGACGCGCACGATTGGCCGGTGCCGGTCGCGTCGGCAGCGAGACGCGACCGGCCTTCTTGGGGATGGCGAAGGGCTGAGGGTGTCTCGCAGAGAAAGCGTTCACCCTCGACAAGAGGTCGAGCAGTCTGGAGTGGCTGTCAGGGCTGCCGTGACGAAGGTACAGTGTTGCTCCAGGCCGAGGTGTCGCCTGCCTCGAAGCCATCGGTGAAGATCTGATCGTTGCCGATGATGGTGGTCGTCTCGAAGTCGGTGTTCGTGACCGGCATCGCCTCGGGTACGGCTGCGCTGGCGGTGGCCGTATTGATGATCGTGCCGCCGACGCCGGGCGCGCGGACGGTGATGTCGAGAGGCGGCGCCGAGGCACCGGGCGCCAGGGGTCGGCGCTGGCGGTCCCAAAGCACCAAGTTCGCTGCCGGAGTAGCGGTGGACGGAAGCGGGTTGATGAACCCGGACACGACATCAGTGGCCGGTGTCTCGAAGACGACGTAGCGACCGGTGGGCGTGATCTCGGCGACGGCGGTAGGCAGGTTGGCGCTTTCGAGCGGCGCGGTGCTCGATGCGCTGACAAGCGTGTTGCTGCTGTCGGTTCGATCGAAGAGAAAGAGATCATCGCCCGTGTTGTGGTCCACGAAACCGGTGGTGAGATCCGTGGCCTCGCTCAGAAATGCGACGAACCGGCCGTCGCCGCTGACCGACGGATGACTCCGAAGCTCACTGCTGCCGGCGTTGGCTGTCGTGGTTGGGGCGCCTACCGCGTGGCTGACCAGCCGTACGACGCCCGATTGGCGATCGAAGTGGTACACGTCGTCCGCGTCGTTGTCGTCGACGAGACCGGCGACGAGCCCGGCGGACCCGCTCACGAACGCCACGCCACTGCCGTCCGAGCTGATGCGCGGGCGTTCGGCCGCCACCTCCGTGGTCTTCGTTCCGGCCGCCCGGCTGACCAGCGTTCTCTCGCCCGTGTCGCGGTCGTAGAGGAACAGAGACTCCGTGTCGCCCGTCGAATCGATCTGGTCGATCACCAGGTTGTTCGCGTGGCTGCTGAAGACGACGAATCGCCCCACGCCATCGATGTCGCCCCCCGTGCTGTCCTGGTCGCCGGTGCTGCTGGCGTCGGCGTAGAGGCTGGCTGCGGTGACGGCTACCGTCGTGCTCGCGGTCGCGATGTCGAAAGCGTAGGCCTGCATTTCCAGTACCGTCGCCATCGGTGCGACCAGGTCCGTGGCGGCGGAGGCATACAGGGCCGTGCCGCCCGTCGAGCTCAGAAGCGGCTCGTCGAAGCCTTGGTTGGCACTGGTGGCGATCGAACCTGCCGCCCGAGTCACCAACGTGACGGTCGCGGCGGCTCGGTAAGTAAAGAGATCAGGCTCGGCAGGCCCGTTGCCGTCGACGAAACCGGGAACGAGGTCGCTCGCCTGGCTTTCGAAAAGGATGCGCTCGGCCTGCGCATCGACACGCGGACGCTGGGACGCGCCATTGGCGCCCTGGCTCGCGCCAGTATGGCTGCGGGAAGCGAGGGAAATGGATCCCGTGGCGACGTCGTAGCGATAGATGTCGGCGGCACTGCCATTGCCGTCGACGAAGCCAGAGACGAGATCAGAAGCCGTGCTGGCGAAGACGATCGTGCTGCCGTCCTTGCTGATGACCGGATCGAAGGACCCGCCGTCTCCGGTCTCGTTGGACGCTGTGTAGGTGCGGCTGACGAGCACCATCGTGTCGGTGACGGGCTCGTAGAGGTAGATGTCGGTACCGCTACCATTGCGATCGACGAGGCCGGGGACAAGATCGCTTGCCGCGCTCTGAAACACCAGGCGCTGACCGTCGCTGCTGATCGATGGCAGTCGTGAATGGCTGTTGGCCGTGCCACCACCGGTCGAGCGGCTGACCAGGGAAATCGTCTGATTCGCCTTCTCGTACAGGAAGATGTCGGTAACGGTCCCATTGGTGTCACTGGGGATGAGATTACTCGCGTCACTGCCAAAGATGACCCAGTTGCCCGCTGCGTCCATGTCGAACGAGCGCGAGACGGTCGGTGTCCACACCGGGGCAAGGTGGGGTGAACGCCGATTGCCCGTGGTCGTGGGTGCTCCCGCGGCGGCGCTGATCAAGCTGAGAGAGTCCGACTGTTGGTCGTAGAGGTAGAGATCGGCGTTGCCGTTGCTGTCCATGAAGGGTGGGGGGCCCTCGAACGAAGGGATGCCGGCGAAGACCACGATGGTGCCGTCGGTGCTGGAACGGACCTCGAAGGTGCTGACACCGGCGCCTTTCGCGACCACGGATGCTGTACGCGTGTGCTTGTCGTAGAGGGTGAGCTCTTCGAAGAAGGCAAAGGCGCCCGGGTTCTGTTCTCGAAAGGTGGCGTAGAGCGCACGGCTGCCGTCCGGGCTGAGCCAGTAGGCCTTGGACGGCATGGGGCGAGCGTGGGATGGTGCCCCCTCGAGGTGGCTGACCAGGACGGTCTCGTCGGTCTGACGGTCGTGCAGGAAGATGTCGTAGTCGCCGCCCATGGTGCAAAGGTATTGACGATTCGAGCCCTTGCATTGAAAGAAAAGCGCTCGATGCCGACCTCCATCGGATCGATCTGCCCCGGGCTGAGGTTCGGCTGCAGGCTCTCGAAGAGGACGAAGCGGCCCGTGGCGTCAGTGGCCAGGCGTCGGTTGCCCTGGCGATCGCCGAGGTCGGTGGCCACCGACACCGGCACGATGTCGACCCCGGCGACGGGCGACTGGGTGGCAGCAGCGGCTGCCACGAGGAGAATGGCTGCAGATACGAGTCGGTGGGGCCACTGGGAATCGGACATCGGGTTGACTCCTTGCCGGACGATTCTTGGTTCGCCTCGCTGCCTGGGCGCCTGTCGCACCGGTGGCGGAATGCTGAGCTTCTGCCGGCGCGAAGGTACTCTCTAGGTCGAGCGAAGACGTTGCCAACGTGCATCGAGGCCAGGCAAGCACGCTAAACGAGCTCTACTGGCGTACGCCTGAATCATTTATGAGAGCTTTGTGGTGCGATCATGAGAGCGCCTCCAAGGCACGCTGGGGCCGCAGCGAGGAGCCGGGTGGCGGCCGGCACAGGTGAGATTTTGCTTCACGAGCGACAAGAGATTTTGTCGTCGCAAAATGGCGGCGAAGGCAGGACGACTGTGCGAGACTCTCACCCTACGCTTGCGCCTTTGCGGGGGAGAGAACGTAAGGGCGAGGGAAGGAGATGATCGTCATGGGGATGAACAAGATGGGGACTTCTGTCCTCCGCGCTTTCGCTGGGTTCGCCGCCTGGTCATTCATGGCTGCGGCCAGCCACGCCCAAACCACCGTTCCGACGCTGGCCGAGATCGTTCTCGAGGATTTCGAGCGAGGGACGCTGGAAGACTGGGGAGAGGCTGCGGGAAGCGTCGTCAGCTTGCAGAACGGCACGGGGATCGGCGGTTCGACTGCTCTGGCGGTCACGGTGTCGCAGGCAGAAAGCCATATCGTCCGTGGTGGCAGCCGCGACCTGGCGCGCGCAGACGAGGCCTATTTGACGTTCCAATTCGACCCCAACAACCTCAGCTACGTGGATCCCGGATCGGGCTTCTTGCCCGGTCGGTCGATTCAGTTCGCCGCGATCAAGGGGCCGGACTTCAAGAACCTGGTGGCGATCCGCTTCATCGACACCGGCCCAGGCTACGACGCCTACATCGAATGGCGGGACGGCACTGACACCGCCCAATTCGATTTCGCGGCCGGCTCCTTCTCCCTCGACAACGACTGGCAAGAGATCACCATCGGCTATCGCCGCAATAGCTGGGTCGCCGCCTGGGTCGACGGTGTCAACGTGGCGTCGGTCACTGGCGTCACCCACTTCGAGCCGTACGGTTCGGTGGTCGAGGTCGGCAAGACCCTCACCAACACCCTGATCAATCCGTCCGGCCTGATGCGCTTCGATGACGTTCAATTCGCCGTGCCGCGCCTCGAGAATGTGTGGGTGAACGCGTCGGGTGGCAACGACAACAACAGCGGCCTGACCCAAGGGAACGCCCTGCGAACGATCGGCCGTGCCTCGGACCTGGCCGCGGCGGGTACCACCGTGCGCATCCTGCCCGGCACCTACCACGAAACGATCCTGCCGGCACAGGGTGGCGCAGCCGGCGATCCGGTGGTCTACCAAGCGGAGAACGGTCCCGGGACGGTGACCATCCGTGGTTCCGAGCGCAGCGGCGACCTGAGCTGGACCCAGCTCACCTCGAACACCATCGGTCTTCCGCCCAGCGTGACGCCGACCAACATCTGGTGGACGGATCTCTCGAGTTGGAACCTCACCGGTGCCCCCCTCTTCGTGGTCCGTACCAGTGGCGGTGACGTGTCTGAGCGGCTGCCCGTGGCCCGCGAGCCCGACTGGGAAGTGACCACGGACTACAAGCCGAGCGAATTCTGGTGGGAAGCCAATGGTGGTGGGTTTGTGCCCGGCTGCACGCCGTCGCCCGCGGACCCCAACTGCGATGAAGCCGCGCGTTCCGACATGCAGCTCACCGACACCACCAACGACGCCACGGCGGGCATCGAGCCCGGCAACTTGACGACCCTCGGCAACCTTACAGGCGCGACGATCGTCGCCCTGGACACCTTCCGAGGTCACTTCCACTACCGTCGGACGATCACCGCGCACAATGTCGGCGCTGGACGTGTCACGGTCGACTCCCCCTGCCGGCGTACCGGCGGTGTCGATGGGCTGGGCTGGGGTAGCAAGTACTACGTCGAGGCGCATCCGCGTTTGATCGACCAGGCTGGCGAGTGGTGGTACGACGACAGCACGTCGCGGCTCTACCTGTGGCCGCCGTCCGCGGGCAACCCTGCCGCCCAGAACCTGGAGGTCTCACGTCACCAAGATGGATTCGACCTCACCGATCGTTCCCATGTGACGCTGCGTGATCTCGACATCGAGCTCTACAATGGCAGTGCGGTCGATAACCGCAACTTCATCAGCCACCTGTCTCTGAACAACACCGTCAGCGGTTGTCGTCTAGCCTATGCCAATCGCGGTGTCGATCTCTTCCACCAGATCGAAGACGGTTCCCACGACAACAAGCGGATCGAAGGCTTCCGGATCGAAGACTCAGAGATCATGCACATCGACTCTCAGTCGATCAGCAGCGCCTACATCTGGGACAACGGGAGCAACGCGGACGACTGGGTGCGCTCGGGAATCTTCGATACAGAGATCGTGGGCAACACGATGACCGATATCGGATTCCGCGTCGAGCCCAATGCGGATTCTACCGGCGGCCTGTCGGTCCGCTTTCCGGATCGCTTGACCATCGAAGGCAACACGATGACGAACATCGGCCCCGATGGCATCTTGCTGGTCGAGTCGGTGATTCAGTCGAACGATACGTGGGGCTTCGCGCCCGGCGAGATCAAGGTCGGCGAAGTTCTGCTCCGCAACAACCTGGTGGCCGGCGCCTGCACGCTCAAGAACGACTGCGGCGCCATCCGAGTCTTCGGGTTGGCGCCCGACAACCACGTCTACCGAGATCTGCTGATGATCGGCAACCAGTTCTACGATACCCATGCCTGGGGCTGGGCGGCCGAGCGGCGTGGCGTCGATGTCGATGGCCAGATTGACGGCGGCAGCGGAAGCGGCATTTATCTCGACAATTCGTCAGGTCTACACGCCTACCGGAACCGGCTGTACAACAACAGCCTGGCCGGGATCTTCATGATTCGAACCTGGCGAGATGGCCAGGTGATCATCACCAACAACGTGATCGCCGACAACCTGTTCGGGATTTTCTACGGCGGCCTGGGGAACGATCTGGACCACGTGAATGTCGATACGCGGGTGCAGAACAACGCTGTGGTGAACAACGAAGGTTTTGGTATGCGTTTCGCGGACGAGGATGGTGATTTTACGAATACCATCATCAACCGCAACCTCTACCATGCCAATGGTTGGGGCAACGAGCTGGTCAATCCGGGTGTCTTCCTGCGCGTCGACACCGGCGCCCTCAACGCCTTCCCAACCCTCGCAGACCTGCAAGCTGCCACGCCCTTCGAAGCGGCCGGTCAGGCGGGCAATCCAGACTTCGTCGACTACGACGCGGGTGATCACGATCCATTCGACGGCTCGCGCCCGGACTTTCGAATCGACGAAGGCTCAGTCGCTGAAGATGCTGGTACCACTGGCCTCCCCGCCAGCCTCACCGCACTGCTCACCCTGTTCAACATTCCGGACACGCTCATCGGTCCGCGATACGACCAGGGGGCCTTCGAGGGAACGGTGAGCGTGCCCGGCGGCCTGCTCTTCGGTGACGGCTTCGAGTCGGGCAATACCTCGGCCTGGTCCCAGACCGTTCCCTGATTGCTGCTCGTACCGCCTGGGTTCCCCAGCCATCGAGAGCGTCTTCTCGCACACGGGAAGGCGCTCTCGCGAGAGCCTCATACTGATCCGCTCGGATCTCCCTTTTCGGCCGAAGCCACCCCAGCACAGGCCCCGTTCTGCTGACCCGCCTCCCGCTGTTCCCGTTGTTGCCGGTCAACCAGATTTTGATCGCCGAC
>CALFAM010000263.1 GCA_937948815.1 uncultured bacterium | reverse complement strand
GCCCTCGATGATACTGCCGACCGGGAAGGTATCCGCGAGCTCTTCCCACGGATTCCGCTCGGTCTGCCGCAGCGAGAGGCTGATTCGACGCTGCCCCATGTCGAGCTCGGAAACGATCGCTTCGACCTGGTCGCCGGTGTCGAGAATCTTCGACGGATTCACGACCTTCTTGGTCCACGACATCTCGGAGACGTGGATCAGGCCTTCGACACCATCCTCGATCTCGACGAACGCGCCGTAGTCGACCAAGCTGACGACCTTGCCGCGAATCCGCGAGCCGATCGGGTACTTCTTGTCGACCAAGGTCCACGGATCCTCGGAGCGCTGCTTGTAACCCAGCGAAACACGCTCGGTCTCGGGGTCGAACTTGAGCACCATGACCTCGACCTCGTCACCGACCGAGAAGTGCTCGGACGGATGGTTGACGCGGCCCCAGGAAATGTCCGTGATGTGGAGCAGACCGTCGATGCCGCCGAGATCGACGAACACACCGTAGTCGGTGATGTTCTTGACCACGCCAGGCATGCGCGCGCCCTCGACCAGGCTGCCGATGGTCTCGGCCTTCTTCTTGGCGAATTCCTTCTCGAGCACGGCCTTGCGCGACAACACGATGTTGTTGCGGCGGCGGTCGAGGCTGATCACCTTGAACTGGAGATCCTCACCCTTGAGCGACTCCAGGTTCTTGACCGGCTTGATGTCGACCAGGGAGCCCGGCAGGAACGCCCGCAACCCGACGTCGACGGTCAGGCCGCCCTTGATCCGATCCATGACCCGACCGGTGATGATCTCGTTGTCCTTGTAGGCCTTTTCGATCTTGTTCCAGATCCGCATCCGGACTGCCTTGCTCTTCGACAGCAAGACGTGGCCTTCTTTGTCCTCGGTCTTCTCGAGCAGGACTTCGACTTCGTCACCGATGTTGACTTCGATTTTGCCGGAGACCTCGGCGAATTCCTCGAGCGGAATCAGGCCTTCGGACTTGTAGCCGACGTCGACCACCACGTCGTTGTCCGTGATCGCGATGACGATCCCTTGGACGATCTGCCCCTCTTCGAGGTGGCGCATGCTGTCGTCGTAGAGTGCGACGAGCTGGTCATATTCGAGCTGGTTCTGTTCTGCGCCTGCGTACAGGCTGTCCAGCTGCTCAGCGGTCATCGCTTCATCGGCCGGCGCCGCAGTAGTGCCTTGGTCGTCGCTGCCGGTGGCGTCTTGCGCCTCGGTCGACGGCTCAGGCTTCGAATCAGTTTGCGGCTCGGTCGGAGCGACCGTTTCTTCGTTGGTTTGGGTCATGGTTGGGTTCCTTGTTATCAGGTTGCCACGCAGACGTACACCGTCTGCCTTCGAGTGCCTACTCCGAGTGGGCCGTGGTCTGAGGCACTCTCGTGCTTCAACTACCCCACCCGCAGGCATTTATCTCCGAGCTTCGCCCGAACGTCCCACGCTCGCGAGCTGCTTTATTGGTGTCGCGATCTGTTCAATGAGTCGACAGTTTGAGGGCTAAGTGCTTGAACCTCGGGACGTTGGAGTATAGGTCCGCCTCCAGGGGCTGTCAACCGCTCGCGGGGCCCCAAAGCGGGCCAAGAATAAGCCCCTGGCAACCTATGCGGGCTCCCCACCGACTGTCGATTCGGTGGTCGACATGGCGCGCGCCGCCAGCAGCTCGGCGCGCACGTCTGCCTCCTCTTCGCGCCCCGCGGCGTCCTCCAGGACGCGCGCGGCATCGGCGCCGCCAATGCGACCGAGCGCCCACGCTGCATGCTTGCGCACCACCGCGGAAGCGTCCTCGAGGGCGGTGGCTAGGGCTGGCACGTAGCGCGGGTCGCGGCGGTTGCCCATGGCAATCGCCGCGTTGCGCTGCAGGCCATGCTGCTTGGCTCGCTTCATCGGGCTGCCGCGAAATCGTTCGACATAGGTGTCGCGGTCGATGGTGACCAGGGCGGCGAGGTCGAGCGCGCCCCGTGCCTCCGGAAGCCGCAGGGAGGGCTCGCTGCCGGGCAGGCTCTTGCGGTTGTAGGGACAGACCTCTTGGCACACATCACAGCCGAAGACCCAGTCTTCCAGGCCCGCGCGCATGGTCTCGGGCACGTCGCCGCGATGCTCGATCGTCCAATAGCTGATGCATCGGTTGCTGTCGAGACGATACGGCTCGCGGAGGGCATCGGTCGGACAGGCGTCGAGGCACCGTGTACAGCGCCCGCAAAGATCGGCGATGGGTGGATCGGGCGCCAGATCCAGGGTCAACAGCAGCTCGCCGAGCAAAAAGTACGAGCCCCACTGACGATGCAGCAGGTTGGCGTTCTTGCCGAAGGTGCCGAGCCCGGCACGGGCCGCCAGCTCGCGTTCGAGAATCGGCCCGGTGTCGACATAGGCGCGCCCAGAGGTTCCCGGGTAGGCCGCTTCGATCCGCTCGGACAACGCACGCAGGCGCTTCACCATGACGTCGTGGTAGTCCTGCCCGCGGGCGTACCGGGCCACCCGTGGCCACAAATCGTTGTCCGGCTCGGGACAGTCCTCCAGCGGCCAGTACTGCAAGGCGACCACCAGGGCACTACGCGCGCCTGGCAGCAGGCAGCGCGGATCCTCGCGTTCGGCCAGGCGGCGCTCGATCCAGACCATGGAGGCGTGCTCACCACGCGCCACCCACCGGCGCAGGGCTTCACCGTGCGCGGACGGCTCGAGCCGTGCCACCCCGGCACGGTCGAAGCCCGCTTCGACCGCCCAGGACTTCATCTGCTCGGCCACCGCTTGCGGATCGCTCACACGCCGATCCTACCGGACCGGCGCCAGCCGATCGCTGCTAGAAGATCAGCGGAAGATAGATCGCCTCATCGAGCTTCGTGGTGTCGACCGAGAAGGTACAGAACTGCGAGGGCAACGGACACAGGAACGAATCCGTACCGATCTGCCCAATATGCTTCGCCTTCTGCCCGAGGACGATCTGGGTGCCGAACGCCCAGAAGTAGACATAGGTCTCGTAGGTGAAGCCCTCGAGGATGCGATCCGGGGCGATCGTTCCGATCGCGGCATTGAGCGGCGTCCGCGCATCAGCCACTGTGGTGTCGAGGTAGGCGCTCGGCAGGTTGGTGAAGCCGAAGGTCGGAAGGAAGCAGCCCGCCGTCTGATCGACCGACGTGCCCGTTCGCAGGGGCAAGAGGCATGTGGCGTTGGGCACCAGACCTTCACTCTCGAACGTCGCGCCGGGTACGAAGATCGCATCGACGTCGTCGCGATCACAGGGTGCGCTGAGATCGCCAATGTCGATGTCCGGGTCACAGTGAAGGGCCGCTGTATCGACGAAGGCGGCGGTATTGATCCTTCTTGCCGGCGGCACGACCGGCGCCCATCGAACCTCCGTGAGGAAATCGCCTTCCGTGAAGGTCTGGGCACCTGTCCGGTTCACCACGACCGAGCTGAAGTCGGAGTTGCTGCCGAGGCCAAAGCTGCTGCTGGGCAACCAGGTCGCGTCCGGTGGGCAGTTCTCATTGCTGCCTGCACCACCGCAGGGCGCCACGACACCCATCTTGTGCAAGCCGCCGATCTCCTGGCCGCCGCCAGTCTTTGGGAGGTCGCCGCCGAGCTGCGGCGTGGCAGCGACCGGGCGGCCGTGGAAGCCATGGCTGTCCAAGCTCCGCTTCGGTGCACGCTCGAGCGCGTCCTCGAGCGCACTACCCTCTCCCACCAACGCAACGGCTGCAGCCGAGCCGTCGCGCATGGCGCCCAGAAGCTCGCGCGCCGGCACGATCCACTCAATGGCATAGAACCGCAAGGGATCTTTCGGCAATGGGCTCGCGCTGCGCAACCGCCGTCGTTCTGAGATTCGCCGCCACGTCTCGCCCAGATGATCCTCGAAGAAGCGCAGCTGTTCGTCCAGTGTGCCTTCGTAGAGGCCAAGTCCGCCGAACCATGCGGTGTAGACCTCTCCTCCGCCACCCGTCGCGATCTTGGTCTCGACCTGAAGCACCCTGGCATTGTGCTGGTTGGCGAGATCGAGGAGCTCTCCGCCATCGAGAGGCAACGCGAACACTGTCTTCGCGTGGTACCGAGCCTCGCCGTTGCGCTGAATGGCCTCTTCCAAAAGCGATTCGGTGGCCGCGAGCTGCTCGACGATTCCTTGCTGCGACCGGGTTGCGAGCAGCACTTCGACGCTCTCGGCAACCAGGCGCCGTTCCTCGCCAGAAGACGCATCGGGTTGAGCGAGCGTTGGTGCGGCTCCACCGAGCGCGGCCAGCACACAGAAGCTGCCGGCGAAACCAAGACCCGGCAGGGTCCAAAGATCGTGTTTACGAGCCGTTGCACGTACGTTGCGCATGTTGCTTTCTCTCCACCTGCGGTGCGACAGCGTGCACACGCCCCACACGCTTCCAGCCCCTGCACGTGTCAACCTGTTTGGGTGACGATCCATGCCGACTCGACTCGCTCGAACGGCACCGTCATCTCGAAGGACACTCGAGAACATTAATATTTGCATTTCTCTATTTTTAGAATCAACGTGCACTTCCCAGAATTGAAGCTACGCGTCTAGCCTAGGAAGAATCGGAATCTCGGGCGTGCGTGGCGGCGCGCACCGACGCGGCCATCTCTTCGACCACCGCATCAATATCGCGGTCCGAGGTATCGATGCGGTGGTAGCGCTCGTCGCAGCGCAAGGGCGAGGCTTCGCGAGCCGAGTCGCGCGCGTCCCGTTCGGCAATGGACGCCGCCACGGCATCGGTATCGGTATCGACGCCGGCTGCCACCAGCTGCGCGCGACGCCGCTCGACCCGAACATCGTTGCGCGCATCGAGAAAGAACTTGTGAGGTGTGTCTGGGAACACGACGGTACCGATGTCTCGTCCTTCCACCACCGCGCCATGCTCGGCGGCAGCCTGCCGTTGCAGGTGGACCATCCGTGTGCGCACCGCCGGATAGACGGCCAAGCGCGACGTCGCCTCCGACACCTCCGGATTGCGAATCCGTTCACCGACCGCGCATCCGTCGAGCGTGACCTCCAGCGCGCCATCGGCTTCACGCCGGAGCCGTACGTCGGCGGTCGTCGCCGCTTCGATGGCCTCGGCTTCGTCCGCCAGCGCAATCCCCTGGTCGAGCACCGAAAGCGCCACTGCCCGGTACATGGCACCGGTGTCGAGCATCGGTACATCGAGACGTTCGGCCAGCCGCTTGGCCACGGTGCTCTTGCCGACGCCAGAGGGGCCGTCAATGGCCACGACCAGCCGCTCAGTCACGGCTCCGCTTCCCCGGCTTGCCGCCGCGCTTGTTGCCACCACGCTGGTTGGTGCGCGGCGCGCCTCCACCGTCGGCTTTGGGGCGTCGCGGACGCTTGTTGCTCGGTCGATTCGTCTTGCCTGCATTCGTGGACTTTGCCCCGTCAGCCCGCGTACTGGCGCTTCGGGCTCCGCTGCTCCGGGTGCTGGCGCCCTCCGGCCGCTCGCCCGTGTTGAACTTCAACGTACCGCCCCGGCCGGTACGCGGTGCGCGGGTCACCGGCGCTGGCTTGGCACCTCGGTCGGACCGTTCCTTCGCCCGCGCGGCGCCTCCGCTCCCGACCCCGCCTGGCTGGAGCCCGGCGGTCAGGCGTTCGACCTCTTCTTCGGTCACCATGCGCCAGCTTCCCAGCTTCAGGGCCGGATCCCGCAACGAGCCGATGGCCACGCGCCGCAGGCGCTGCACCGGATGGCCGACCCGGAAGAACATCTCGCGGATCTGCCGTGTACGCCCCTCGTTGATCGCGATCGTCCACCAGGTATTGGTCGAGAGATCGCGCGAGCCACGCACCCGTCGGGTTTCGACCCGGGCTGGCGCGGTCACCTTGCCTTCGAGCTTGATGCCGGTGCGCAGGCGCTCGAGCGCCGCGCGGTCGGGCGAGCCCTTGACCTTGACCTCATAGGATTTGACGCAACCGAAGCGTGGATGCGCAACCTGGTTGGCCAACTCCCCATCGTCGGTGAGCAGGAGCAGCCCTTCCGTGTTGAAGTCGAGACGCCCCACCGGCCGCACGGTCTCGCGCAGTCGCGAAGGCAGCAAGTCGAGCACGGTCGGTCTCCCTTCTGGATCCCGACGCGTCGACACATATCCTGGTGGCTTGTTGAGCAACACGTAGATTCCCACCACGCTGGTCGGGATGTGCAGGCGTTGACCGTTGACTTTGACGGCGTCCACGGCCGGGTCAGCCTGCTGGCCGATCGACGCGACGAGCCCGTTGACCGTCACCCGTCCGTCCCGGATCAACTCCTCCGCTTGGCGGCGTGACCATGTACTGGCCCGTGCCATGAGCTTCTGCAGGCGTTCGTGTGCCATCAGGCGTCCTCCTGCCGGTCCGGATCTGCATCGGGCATTGTGTCGTCCTCGTCCAGATCGTCGTCGTATTCATCGTCGGGATCCGGCACGCCGACGCCATCCATCTCGACGCCATCCATCTCGGCGTCGTCGTCGGCCATCAGATCATCAGCATCCGCGGACTCATCGTCCGTAGCCTCGCCGAGGCCTTCGTCCGCCTCGCTGTCTTCGAGAGCAGCTTCTTCGTCGGCATCCGAACCGTCGGCGTGCGAAGCATCGTCATCCGGAGCCGTCTCATCCTCGGACTCGGGCTCCGCGTCCACGGTGTACGCTTCGGCCATCTG
>CALFAM010000262.1 GCA_937948815.1 uncultured bacterium | reverse complement strand
GCGGCCACCCTCCGCACCCTCACGCCCGTCAGCCTGCTGATGCCCCTCGGCGGTGCCGCCCTCGGGGTCTACCGAGGTCATGGACGCGCCGCGGCGCGCGCACTGATCCGGGATGGCGGTGGTGGCCTGGGCCGCGCGCTCGGTGTCGCCATCGCCGCGGTCACAGCCGGTTCTCTCAGCAGTCTCGGACTTGGCTACAGCGCCGGCATGATCGCGGCAGAAGGCGGCTTCGTGCTCGAAGTCATTCGCCGTGGCTGGCTGCGTCGGCCGGTCGAGAGACCATCGAGCGGCAACGAGGCCGCGTCCTGGGATCGCGAGCTTTTCCGTAAGTTGCCGCCCTTCGCGGGCATCGAGGTCCTCACCCAAGGGCGCATGTGGCTCGACCTTCTTGTCCTGAGCATGCTGGCATCGCCCGCGGTCGTTGGCTTCTATGGCCTTGCACGCGGCCTCTCCCGCGGTCTCGAAGTCGTCTTCCAGGCGGGTGTCCACCGCTATTTGCCCGCACTCGGCGTGCTCGACCCGGCAACCCGCTCGGATCTGGCGGCGCGAACCCGGCGCCTCGTCCTCGGACTGCTCATGGTGCCCCTGGCCGTTGGCATCATGGCGCCGGAGGTTCCGATCCTGCTGCTGGCGGGCGCGCGCTACCTGCCGTCGGCGCCGGTCCTCCAGATTCTGTCGTTGGCGGTGCTGGTCGACGCCCTGTTCGGCTACCAGGATCAGACCCTGCTTGCACTCGGGCGAAGCCGGGCTGCCGCGATCATCGACTTTGCCGCCCTGCTCGTCTACGGCGCGCTGCTGTGGGTGCTGGTGCCGGCCGCTGGCGCCCGCGGCGCGTCCTTGGCCCTGGTCGGTACCACCCTCGCCCGTGCCATCACCATGGCCGTTCTCTTGCGCGGCACGGCCCTCGCGGGCTGGCCACCGACGCGCGCTACGATCGAAGCGATCGGCTGCCTGCTCATTGGTGTGGCCATCGTCAGCTTGACCGAGCCCGGCCCATGGCTCGCTGGTGCCTGCGCCGTGGCCAGTGGACTGGCTGGCATCGCAGTGTTGGTGTCCAACGGACGCTTCCGTGCCTTCCGCGATCGCCACCGCAGCTGAATCGAGCGGTCTCGCAGCGGACGTAGAATCACGCCATGAACCGAACGCGTCTCTTTGCATTCCGTGCCGGCGTGCAGCCGGCGGCAGCCCTTCCTCACCTACTCGTCATCCTGCTGAGTCTCGCCGCCGGTCCGATCCAGGGCGAGGCACCACCAGCCAACGATCCGAGGCCGCAGGCACCCACTGGATCAGCGACTGGATCAGCGACTGGGTCACCACCTGGGCCGACCTTCGCCATCTCATTCGCAGCCAGCGCGCACGACGGACCGCTCGACGGCCGCCTGGTATTGCTGCTGGCTCCACCAGGCGCCCTCGCAGAGCCACGCTTTCAGTTCGGCTCCGGGCTCGAGACCGCAACGGCCTACGGTGTCGATGTCGAGGGTCTCCAGCCGGGACAGAAAACCGTCATGGACGCATCGATTTTCGGCTTCCCCATCGAAAGCCTGGCTGACCTCCCCACAGGAACCTACCGCGTCCAAGCGCTGTTGCATCGATACGAGACCTTTCGGCTCGCCAGCGGTCACACGGTCAAGCTGCCGATGGACCGCGGCGAGGGCCAGCAATGGAACCGCGCTCCCGGCAATCTCTACAGCACGCCACAAGTCCTGCGCATCGACAACGGGGGCGGGCCACGCGTCGAGATCGTTCTCGACCAGCGCATCCCGCCGATCACCCCGCCCGACGACTCGGCGTACGTCCGCCACATTCGCATCGAGAGCCCACGACTGAGCGCGTTCTGGGGTCGGCCGATGTACCTCGGTGCCCACGTTCTCGTTCCCAAGGGCTTCGACGAGCATCCCGAGGCACGCTACCCCTTGATGATCTTCCACGGCCATTTCTCGGCTGACTTCGGTGGCTTTCGCCCCCAGCCCCCGGATCCGGAGCTCCGCTGCGTCCGCAGTGAGCGATTCGGGCTCGACTGCTACAACCGTACCGTGCAGGAGGAGGCTCATGCCTTCTACCAAACGTGGACGGGCGATGACTTTCCCCGCTTTCTCATCATCGAAATCCAGCACCCGACGCCCTACTACGATGACTCCTATGCTGTGAATTCCGCCAACCTCGGGCCCTACGGTGATGCGATCACTCACGAGCTCATTCCAGCCATCGAGGAGCAGTTTCGCGGCATCGGCGAAGGTTGGGCGCGGTACCTGTACGGCGGCTCCACCGGTGGTTGGGAAGCGTTGGCCGCGCAGGTCTTCTATCCCGACGAATACGGCGGGACGTTCGCTGCCTGCCCGGATCCAATCGACTTTCGCGCCTTCACCCTGATCGATCTCTACGAAGACTCGAACGCCTACTACGAAGAAGGGACGTTCACCCGCGTGGCACGGCCAGGGCACCGTGACGCCCTCGGGCGCGTCGACCGCACCCTGGAAGACGAGAACGCCATGGAGCGCGTGCTCGGCAGCAAGGGCCGGTCCGGGCAGCAGTACGACATCTGGCAAGCCGTCTACTCGCCCATGGGACCAGACGGCTACCCGCAGCCGATCTGGGACAAGGCGAGCGGTGAGATCGATCACGAGGTCGCCGCCTACTGGCGGGAGCACTACGACCTGCGTCACATCCTCGAGCGCGACTGGGAGACGCTCGGCCCCAAGCTGCGCGGCAAGATCCATATCTACTGCGGCGATATGGACAACTACTACTTGAACAACGCCGTGTACCGGATGGAGGAGTTTCTGGCCGCCACCACGGATCCGCCCTACGACGGCGAGATCGACTACGGCGACCGCGCCGAGCACTGTTGGAATGGCGACCATGAGAACAGCAACGCCATCTCGCGCCTGCGCTACAACACGATGTACGTGCCCAAGATTCTGAAGCTGATCCACGCCCAAGCCCCGCCCGGGGCCGACCTGACGAGCTGGCGTTACTGAGCACGTTGGGGGCGGCATCGCCCCAGTCGCGCAATTGCGCCTCGCCTGGGCGTAAGCGAGAGTGCAAGGTGCCTTTTCTATAATGACCAGGCGTCCTGGCTCGACGCACCATCTCGGAACACGAGGAGAGAAGATGAAGAGCATGATTGCCATGGGCTGCGGAGCCCTGCTGCTGGTCGCGTTGCTCGTTGGCTTCGTCGGCTGCAACAGTTACAACAGCCTCGTCGGCCTCGAAGAGAACGTCGACGGCGCCTGGGCTCAGGTCGAAAATGCCTACCAGCGGCGCGCCGACCTGATTCCCAATCTGGTCGAGACCGTCAAGGGTGCGCGCGACTTCGAACAGGAGACCTTCACCCAGGTCGCCGAAGCGCGGGCAGGCGCGGGAAAGATGAGCTTCGAAGGCGCCCCGACCGCGGACCAGCTTCGCACCTTCGAGCAGAATCAAGGTGCTCTTTCCTCGGCCCTTTCGCGGCTACTGGTCACCGTCGAACGGTATCCGGAGCTCAAGGCGACTCAGGCATTCCGCGACCTCCAGGTCCAGCTCGAAGGCACCGAGAATCGCATTTCGGTCGAGCGCAAACGGTTCAACGACGCGGCACGGGCGTTCAACACGGCGCGGCGGCGCATCCCGACCGTCCTAATTGCCAACCTGATGGGGCTCTCGGCCAAGCCGTACTTCGAAGCCGAGCCTGACGCGGACCAGCCTCCCGCCGTCGACTTCGGCAATTGATCGTCCACGAGACGAAGGCGTAGTCGACGATGGCCCAATCAACGGAAAGCCAGACGACGACAGACGACGCGAAGGGCGAAGCAAGACGCGGCATCCGCGACCTCTTCGACGACCAGGAGCTTGCCGCCATTCGCGATGCGGCCGCCGAGGCCGAGAAGCGGACATCAGGAGAGATCGTGACCTACGTCGTCGCGCGCTCCGACACCTATCCGGAAGCCCCTTTGCGTGGCGCGCTGCTCGGCACGGCTGTCGGTCTGATCTCGATGGCGACCTGGCTCGAGCTCGCACGCCCTTGGCCTTTCGAACCCGCCCTGTTGATGGGGCTGGCAGCGATCGCCGGCGCGGCGCTGGGATTCTTCCTCGTCCGACTCCTGCCGGCACTCGAACGCTGGCATGCCGGCCGCAGCGCGATCGACCGACGCGTCGCCCGGCGCGCCGCGGAAGCCTTCGTCGAGGAGGAAGTTTTCGACACGCGCGACCGCACCGGCGTGCTGCTCTTCGTCTCGCGCTTCGAACGTCGTGTGCTGGTGCTCGGCGATGCCGGTATCAACGCTCGCGTCGAGCCCCGCCAGTGGCAGACCATCGCCACCGAGATTGCCGAAGGCATTCGAGGGGGCCAGGCCGCAGCGGCAGTGATCGCTGGTATCGGCGCTTGCGGCGATCTGCTGACCGCTGCCGGCATCGCACGCCGCCCCGACGACGCCAACGAGCTCGCCGACGATGTGAGGCTGCGCGATGTTTGAGCGAATCTCGAGGCGTGTACGAGCACTGTCTTCGCGCGCCGGGAGGGCCCTGCTCGTGGGCGTGCTGCTGGCCGCGACCGTGTTGCCGGCCGCGGCGCTCGACGTGCCCTACTTGCGGGGCAGGCTGGTGGATGATGCAGGCATCGTCGACCCGACCAGCCGCCAACGTATCGAGGCACGGTTGGCCAGCATCGAATCCGCCCATGGCGCGCAGGTCGCCGTGCTCACCATCCCGACCCTCGACGGTCACCCGATCGAGGATTTCTCGATCCGCGTCGTCGAGCAGTGGCAGCTCGGTCGCCGCGACGTCGACGACGGCGTGCTGTTCCTGGTCGTGCCGGGCGATCGGCGCATGCGCATCGAGGTGGGATACGGCCTCGAGCCAACGCTGACGGATGCCACGGCGCGACGCATTCTCGACGGGATCGTCGCTCCCCGCTTTCGCCAGGGTGATCTGGCAGGCGGCATCGCAGCCGGTGTCGAGGCCATTGCCACGGTCATTGCCGGCAGCGAGCTACCGATCGCGACCCCGGCCTCTTCAGAGCCCGAAGGCTTGCCAGCCGGCCTGCTGCTCATGATCGCCTTCCTGGTTCTGTTCATCGTCATTTCCCGCGCCATGCGCCAGCACGACGGGCCTCCATGGACGTCCGACCACGGCTGGGGCCGTGGCGGCTTCTTCGGCAGCGGTGGTGGCTTCGGTCGCGGTGGTGGCTTCGGCGGCGGATTCTCGGGCGGTGGTGGCAGCTTCGGCGGTGGCGGCGCCTCGGGAGGCTGGTAGCCCGCGACGGCTCCCCTAGGGAGTGCCGTCGGACGCGGGCACGAGCACGGTCGTCAACCACGCGCCGATGTCCCGAATCTCCTCCCCACACACCTGATGCGCCATCGGATAGGTGTGCCAGGCGACCGGCACGTTGAGCCCCTCGAGCACCGACCGCCCCATCTGAGCAAGCACCATCGGCACCATCGGGTCCTCCGTGCCGTGCGCCTGGAAGACCGGCGTCGACCGATTCGCGTCGGTCATCTCGTCCGTGAGCTTGTCGTGAAGCGGTAGGTAGGCGGAGAGCACCATGATGCCGGCCAGGCGTTCGGGGTACCGCAGCCCCGTGTGCAGCGCGATGGCCCCCCCTTGGGAGAACCCGGCCAACACGATGCGGGATGCGGGCACGCCGCGCTCTTTTTCGCGCGCGATCAAGGCCCGCACCTGCCCCTCGCTCTCGCGAATTCCAGCCTCGTCTTGTCCACGGGAATCGAGGCTCTTGATGTCGTACCAGGCGGGCATGACCATGCCCATGTTGATGGTCACCGGGCGCTGGGGTGCGTGCGGGAACACATAGCGCACGGGCAGATCGGCGGGCAGGCCGAGCTCCGGCGGAATCGGCGCGAAATCATGGCCGCTGGCACCGAGGCCATGCAGCCAAATGACAGCCGCCTCGGCGCCTTGCTCGGGTTCCTGAACGATTGCGGGAAGAAGATCCGTCATGGCCGCGGATGGTATCGCGACCATCGCCTCACGCGAACCCGTCTCCGGTCTCTCGCCAGCTTCTAGATCATCTCCTCGAGCTCGCCGACTCGCTTGCTGAGCGTAGCAAGCAGGCCCTCGAGGCGATCCACCTCGGAACGCAGGCGGTCGACTTCGGCTCCCAGCGCCTCGACCCGTCCATCCTCCACCGCAGCCGATGCCGATGCGGGTGCCGGCTGCGGATGCGATGACCGAGCCGATGCGCCCGATGCCGACGGCCGGGGAGCGGCGAACTCCGGCTGGGCCGTTTCTTGCTGCCTGTCTTCTTCCTCGCCGACGAGGTGGATCCAACGTTGCTCGCGCTGCCCGGGCCGGCGTGGCAGCTCC
>CALFAM010000261.1 GCA_937948815.1 uncultured bacterium | reverse complement strand
CCAGGTCGGCGCCCAGGGCGAGGGGGCGCTGGAGGTAGGGCGACATCAATGAGTTGTCGACCGCCAGCCAGGCTCCGTGGTCATGTGCCAGCGTGGCGGTTTCCCGCAGATCGGTGATCCGCATCTCGGGATTGCTCGGTGTCTCGATCAGTACCATGACCGGGCCTTCCGAGCTCAGGTTGCCGAGCACGGTATCGAGATGGCGAGGATCGGTGGTGTCCGCGAACGTGACCGCAACGCCGCGAGAGGGTGCGATCTGCTGAAGGTAGCGATAGGTGCCGCCGTAGAGATCACTGCACGCCACCACGGAACCGCCGGCCGGTACCAGCGAGAGGGTCGCGTCGATGGCCGCCATGCCGCTGGCGAACGCGCAGGCCTGGCTACCGCCTTCGAGGCGAGCGAGCTGGCGTTCGAGAACTTCGCGGGTCGGATTGCCCGAACGGCTGTAGTCGTAGGTCCCGCCGCCGGTCGCCGTGGGCTGTCGGAACGTGGCCGTCTGGTAGAGCGGAGTCACGGCCGGGGCCAGTGGGTCACCGGGCGCGGGCTCGAACTGGACGAGTTGCGTGGCCCACCTCATGGCGTGCCTCCGAGCGGGGACGCCTGGGCACGGGCTTGCGTCGACTTGCTGCCGATCCGGTCGATCCGCGGTTCCGGCATGTGGTTGGCAGGTGGCGACTCGACGACGTCGGGCCCCGGGCCAATGACCGTTCCGGATTCCTCACCCGGTGCCGCCAGGGTAAAGACCAGGCTGCGGCTCGAAGCGAAACGCACGGCGCGTGGCTGCACGACCTCGCCACCACAGCGAAGCACGGTTTCCCAGGTCGCCTGGCGGTAGCGGCTGGCCAGCGGATCGCGGTGCGGATCCGCTGTGTAGAGTGCCCCCGTGTCCTTGACCAGCCGGCAACGGCAGCGCAACCGATCGGCCAGGAAGAGGGCGGTCAGGTCCGAGCCACCGCGTCCCAGCAGGGCAGGGGTACCGTCTGCGCGGTAGCCGAAGAAGCCCGGTACGACGATCGCGGAGACCTTGGCGAGCTGGCGGTAGAGCGCCTCGGTATCGAGGTCGACCAGGCGAGCGTCGAGCAAGGGACCATCGGCGCGTAGGCCGAGGGAACACGTGTCGAGCACCTGAGCCGAGAGTCCGGAGGCCAGGAGCTGCATGCCGATGAATGACGCCGAGGCGGTCTCGCCCGTTGCCAGCAAGCGGGCCAGGCAGGCTTCGTCGGGTTCGGCGAAGAGGCGCTCGACCCGCGACAGCAGCTGATCCGTGGTGCCATGGAAAGCAGATACGACGATGATGGCGCGCCGTTTGGCCGCGACCGCGCGACGAACTTCACCGACTGCGATGGCCAGATCGGCGGGCGAGCGCAGAATCGAGCCGCCGAGCTTGATGACCTCGATGTCGGAAGGGCTGATCTCGGAGCCGCAAGGGGCGAGGGTCTGGTGCGAGTTCATTCGGGCACCTCACTCGCGGCGATCGCCTGCTCCAGGTCGGCGATAATGTCGGCGGGACGCTCGAGTCCGACCGAAACACGAAGCATGCCGTCCGGAAGGCCGATGGCCTCACGGTGCTCCGGTGGCATGGCCGCGTGCGTCATGCTCGCGGGGTGGGTAACCAGGGTTTCTGCGGCTCCCAGGTTCTCCGCCAAGTGGCACATGCCGAGCGCGCCCGCGAGCCGCACGCCGGCGTCATAGCCTCCATCGAGTACGAAGCTGACGATGGCACCACCAGCGGCTTGCTGGCTGCGTGCGAGCGCCACCTGGGGAAACGTATCGAGGAAGGGGTAGTCGACGTGTACCACGCGCGGGTGCGCATCGAGGAAGCGGGCCACCTCGAAGGCAGAGTCCGACTGCCGGGTCACGCGCATGGTGAGCGTCTTGAGGCCCTGAATGGTCAGCCACGCCTCGAACGGCGCCTGAATCGTGCCGATCGACTTGCGCGTCTCGGCCAGCCGGTCGGTCAACGCTTCGTCGCGGGTGATCAGCGCCCCGCCGACCGTGGCGTTGTGGCCGTCCATGTACTTGGTCGTCGAGTGCAGGACGATGTCCGCACCGAGGTCCAGCGGTCGCTGGAGAACCGGCGTCATGAACGTGTTGTCGACCACCACGCGGGCGCCGGCAGCGTGTGCGAGCTTCGAACAGGCGGCGATGTCAGCGAGCTTGAGGGTCGGATTCGCGGGGGATTCGAGGATCAGCAGCTGCGTAGGCTCGGCAAGTGCCTGCTCGACGATCGTGAGGTTGCTGGTGTCAACGAACTCATAGCGAATGCCGAGGGGAGCCAGAACCTCGTTGAGAAGGCGGTAGGTACCGCCGTAGACGGCGTCGCCGGCCACCACCCGATCGCCCGATTTCAGGAGCGAGAGACACAGGGTGGTCGTGGCCGCCATGCCTGTGCCGAAGCACAGCGCGCGTGGCGCATCTTCGAGCTTGGCAATCGCGCTCTCGAGGGCGCTTACGGTGGGGTTGGAGACCCGGCTGTAGCTAAACGCCGGCTCCGTGCCCAAGCTGGCTCGGGCGAAGGTGGTGGACTGAAAAATCGGTTGCAGCACCGAGCCGGTCTCGGGCTCGGGCCCGCCAGCACCATGTACGGACTCGGTCGAAAGATCAAAAGGACGCATCGCACTCTCCTGTCGTAACGTTCACGGCTCGAACCCAAACAGCACCACGGATGTCGGCCGGACGGTGCTGCGTCACGATGAGGCGATGGGGAACAAGCGGCGTTTACGTCGTCTCCTCGTGTGCGGCACGGCCCGGCCCGGGCATGACCATAATCATGGGCATGCGCATGAGACCGATCAGCGATCCACGCTGCGGCTCATAACGGCGCGACGTCATGGTGTGCGCCATGACGGCAGGTCCGTGTTCGCTCACGCGCTCGACGCGAGTGCGACCTCGGAAAGTTGACGTGTGCAAAAGCATGACTGGATCCCCTCAATCCCCAGCTCCGGCTCGGTCTCCCCCAGGCCGGTTGTGCGGACATTAGTCGACTCTCGAACGTCCTGTCAATGCGTGGTGACTCATATCTATTTTGCCGATCCTGTGGGTTACTCTCGCCCATGTGCAAGTTGCTATGTGGCCTCGGCTGCTCGGAGAGATGAGCGCGATAGGCCTTGTTTCGAAGGGTTTCCTCGCCGATGGCGGAAGTCGGCTCCGAGGCTTCGGAGCCCGCGGGGCGGCCGCCGAGGCAATCGAACCGTGGCCTCGTACGCGCTCGCGGGCCGCGGTGGCGTGGGGTAGGCCGGCCGGATCGCGTGGTAGCCTGCCGGCATCCCATGGCGCGCGAATCGTACGACTACGTGATCGTCGGAGCCGGCTCGGCGGGCTGCGTGCTGGCCGCTCGGTTGACCGAAGATCCAAGCGTGCGCGTTCTGCTACTCGAGGCCGGCGGCGAAGACCGCCGGCGGGAGCTCCACATTCCAGCCGGCTTCGTATCGCTCTTCAAGAGCAAGCTGGATTGGGCCTACGAGACCGAGCCGGAGCCGGGTGCTGCCAACCGCACCTTCTACTGGCCGCGCGGCAAGGTGCTGGGCGGGTCGAGCTCGATCAACGCCATGCTCTACATTCGGGGCAATCGCCGCGACTATGATCGCTGGGCAGCCTGGGGCAATGCTGGCTGGCACTTCGACGGCGTCTTGCCCTACTTCAAGCGCGCTGAAGATCAGAGTCGAGGTTCCAGCCGCCTGCATGGCGTCGGCGGGCCGCTGCGGGTGTCCGACCCACGCTCGCCGAGTCCCTTGTCCGATGCCTTTCTGCGCGCGACCGAAGCCGCGGGCTATCCGACCACCAAGGACTTCAATGGGCCGGAGCAGGATGGCTTCGGTTTCTTCCAGGTCACCCAACGTAACGGAATGCGGGCGAGCACAGCGGTTGCGTACCTGCGGCCAGCGCGTCAGCGACCCAATCTCACCGTGCGCACCCACGCCATGGCCCTGGGCATCGAGATGGAGGGCACGGCAGCGCGGGGTGTTCGCTATACGGCCGATGACGATGTCCACCTGGCGCTCGCCGAGCGCGAAGTCTTGCTCGCAGGCGGTGCGATCAACTCGCCCCAGTTGCTCATGCTGTCCGGAATCGGCCCGGCCTCGGCGCTCGAAGCGCACGGATTGCCGGTGGTGGTCGATTTGCCTGCAGTCGGCCAGAACCTACAAGACCACCCGGCTGTGCCAATCGTCTTTCGCACGCATCGCGACAACACACTGGACAGTGCCGAGACCCTGGCCAACTTGCTGCGCTATGTATTCTTCCGCCGCGGTCCGTTTACCACCACGGTGTGCGAGGCCGCCGGGTTTCTGCGCTCCCGCGAGGATCTCGAGCAACCCGACTTGCAGATCAATTTCTTGCCGACGGCCTTGGTCGACCATGGCTTCGATCAGGCCACGGATCACGGCATCGATATCGCGCCGACGTTGCTCTTGCCCGAGAGTCAGGGGGAGGTCACCCTACGATCGGCTGATCCGCGCGAGCCGGTGCGCATTCGGGCCGGCTACCTCGAGGCGCCAGGGGACAGAAGGGCTTTGATCGCGGGTGTGCGGATCGCACGCCGTATCGCGGCAGCGCCGCCCCTCGCGAAGCTGATCGACCACGAGGTTCTGCCGGGTTCGGACGTTGATGATGATGACGCGATGCTGGCGTTCATCGGGCGCACCGTTCAGACGTTGTACCATCCGGTTTCGACCTGTCGGATGGGTCCGGAGCCGGGCGGTGCGCGCCCTGCGGTCGTGGATCCGTCCCTGCGGGTTCATGGCACCGAGCGGCTTCGCGTAGTCGACGCATCCGTCATGCCCGCCATACCGGCCGGAAACACCAACGCACCCACCATCATGATCGCCGAGAAGGCGGCAGACTTGATTCGCGGCCTGCCACCCCTTCAGACGGAGAAAAGCCGATGAGCACTACCGTACCCATCGCCACGGATTCTGCGGGCACCGTCCGCGAGGCCGCCGAACACACCGTTGCCATGGACGATGCCACTGCCCAGGCCCTGACCGAGCAGGCGGATGCCCTGGTGCGGGAACATGTGTACCCACTCGAGCAAGTCTTGCTCGATGAGGGCTTCGAGGCGGTCGAACCGCGCCTCGGCACGGTCCGTGAAACGGTGAAGGAAGCGGGACTGTGGGCGCCCTTCCTGCCGGTTTCCTGGGGCGGCCGCGGCATGCCGCTCATGGCCTATGCGCGACTGTCGGAGGTTCTGGGCCAAACGCCCCTTGGGCACTATGCCTTTCACTGCCAGGCGCCCGATGTCGGCAATATGGAAGTGCTGCTGGCCCACGGCACCGACGCCCAACACGAGCGCTTCCTGCGTCCGTTGGCGGCGGGCGAGATCCGTAGCTGCTTTGCGATGACGGAACCCGGGCACGCGGGCTCGAACCCCGTTTGGATGTCGACCACGGCACGGGTCGACGGCGATGATTTCGTGATCGATGGTCGCAAGTGGTTTACGTCCTCTGCCGACGGCGCTGACTTTGCCGTGGTGATGGCGGTGACGGATCCGGATGCGCCGCCGCATCAGCGAGCCAGCCAGATCTTGGTGCCACTCGACACGCCGGGCTTCGAGATGGTGCGCAACATTTCCGTGATGGGGGATGTCGGCAGCGGCTGGATGAGCCATGCTGAGATCGCGTTCGATGGTTGTCGGGTTCCCAAACATCATCTGCTCGGATCGCGCGGCGCAGGCTTCGCGATTGCTCAGGAACGGCTCGGTCCGGGCCGCATTCATCACTGCATGCGTTGGATCGGGATCTGCGAACGGGCCTTTGATCTGATGTGTCGGCGTGCCGCGACCCGCGAGCTGTCACCCGGGAAGTTCCTGGGTAGCAAGCAAGCGATCCAGCATGCCATCGCCGAGTGCCGGGCAGCGATCCACGGCGCGCGCCTGATGGTGCTCGACGCGGCACGGGCGATCGATGAGCGGGGCGCGCGTGCCGCGCGGGTCGAGATCTCGACCATCAAGTTCACCGTCGCCCAAACCCTTTGCAAGGTGCTCGATCACGCGATCCAGGTGCACGGCGCCCTGGGCATGACCGACGATACGTTGCTTTCCTATTGGTTCCGACACGAGCGGGCGGCGCGCATCTACGACGGCGCCGACGAGGTTCACAAGTCGGTCGTGGCGCGTGAAGTCCTCAAGTCCTACGGATTGGTGAGCACCAAGTAGAGATTGCGGTCTTCGTTCGGTCCATCGGCTTCG
>CALFAM010000260.1 GCA_937948815.1 uncultured bacterium | reverse complement strand
TTTCGACACCTAATTCTCTTTGAAGAGCACGGCACTCCTTTTGCTCCTTGGCGATTGCCCAACAACACTTCATTGCCGAGGAGACCCACATGATTCGCTCGTTGCTCTCTCCAGGTCTGGCCTGCTCGATCCTGCTCTTCGTCTTGCCCCTCCTGGCCGCTGCCCAGACCGTTTGTGATCAACCGAACCCCGACCCGGTCCTCTGTGGCGACCTCTGCTCCACCACGCAGGACGGAACCCTCTGCTGGGACGACACCCTCGGCGTGCCCACGGGAAACTGCTGGGTGGGCACACCAGGACTCGGCGCCGCCTGCACCGCTCCGGTCGGCTCGCCAGCGGCGAGCGGCGAGATGGGCGATTTTCTGTGGGTCGGCGTCGCCAACCGCAACGAGAATTGGCCCCTCGGCCCCAAGGACAACTTCAGCCAGGCCGAGCTCTGCGAGCTGGCCTCGACCTACCAAGTCGTCACCTTGTCTCCGTCCCACGGCGGCCTCGACCCAGACGGCGGCGGTCCGATGGGCGGCCCGCTGCCGACGGTTGTCGATCTGGGAAAGCAAAAGTGCGCGGCACGGCTGCTCAAGTCACTCAACCCGGATCTCCGGGTGCTGCTGACCTTTCACGGCGAATCGCTGATCAATACTTCTCCTTGGTGGGAAGAGTTCATCGCCGAACCCGAGGCCTTGCCATCGACCGCGAGCGGAGATCCATGGTGTGAGCTCCGCTGGTTCCCGGAACACGCCGTGCCCAATCCCAATCCAGCCAACTGCACCCCGACCAAGCCTTGCGGCGAGAGCGATATCGAGCAATGCACCGTCAACCTCGCCCAAGGAGGTCCTGGGAGCTACCGCGCATGGAGTACCACCTTCGTCACCAACGCGACGTCGCCAGTCGTCGTGCCCGAAGTCGTGGCAGGCGAGCAGCAGCCGGGAGCACGATGGTCGGGCGCACCCTGGTCGGGCGTGATGTTCGACCTCGCCTACGGCACCGCGCACTACGGCAATCTCATCCGCAGCAAGCTGAGCGACCCAGACGCGGTCTACGAGGGTCTCTCGACGCTGCTGCAGGAAACCAAGGTCGCGCTGGCTCAGCAAGATCCCGATTCGATCGTCATGTTCAACGGCCTGGACCGCCACAACAGCCCTGAGAAGGCGTGCCTGTGGCGCCATACCCGCCCATTCGGCAGCGATCCGAGCGATCCCCTCAATGGTGGCGAGGTGTGTGCGGACGGGTCCACCGACATCGCCCCCGCAACCCTCTCGTCACCGGATGGCGTCCACAACGAGTATTTCTGTGTCGAGAAGGGCCCCCGCAACACCGGGGTGACGCCTACCTACGAAGTTCTGGACCCGGATTTCTTCCGACGCGATCTCGCCGTACAACGTGACCTCGTCCGGCGCGGCCACTGGACAGTGGCCAAGTTCAACTACCGCGCTGAGGAGGACGAGGCCACGCTCGAGCAGCCCAGCCGCTATTGCTACGGCAGCTATCTGATGGCCCACGAACCGGGTTTGACGGCGTTCAAACGTGGGGCCGTGACCAATCCGACGGCGATCGGCGAAGTCACTGCCGAGCAAACCCTCGAACTCGGCCGCCCCTTGGGTGACTTCGTGGTCGGCCCGGGCTGGCCGTCGAACTGGCCAGACGGTACGTCGACCACCGATGGTGATGGGGGCGGCTTGCTCTGGCGTGAGTTCGACAACTATTGGGTGGTCACCAACCTCGATCGCAAAAGCACCCATGACTTCGTCATCCCCGAGCAGGTCGAAGCGATCGACATGGTGAGGGTGGGAGACGCCTGGATCGAGAACCTCATCGGCCAACTCGACGCCGGGGACATGGTAGCCGTCGGCCAGGATGTGGCGATCGTTCCTGGCGAGAAGCTCGCGATGGGCAAGCGCGACGCGGCGTTCTTCAAGAAGCCGGCACTGAGCCTGCCCCCGGGCGTCGCCCAATGCTCGGCCGGACTGCGTCATGACCGCTACACCGGCGGCAATCTCGGCTGGACAGGCCGTGTGCGCACCAGCCTCGAGCCCGCGTGCTGCAACATCCAGACGTCATGCACCGATGGCGACACCTGCTACCCCGAAGGCGTGGTGGTGTCGCGCGACGACGGCACCGAAGATGCCTGCCTCGACACCACCGGCTTTGGGCCGGGCTTCTACACCTGCGACGCCTCGACCCTCGGGCAGACCATCGAGCGGATGGTCGACGGCGTCCCGGTCCCGACCTACATCTGCACCACGGTCTGCGCCCAGGCAGGCCCCTGCTTGGACTACCGCTTCGAGCCCGTCAACTTCGACGCCCAAGCGTCCTCCTCGACCTGCCCGGGCGGCCAGAGTGTTGGACGCCAGATGGGCGTCGGCTTCGGGGAGGACTGGGCGACACGCCGGGTGCACGGCAAGTTCGACACGTGCTGCGACCCACAGCAGGCCTGCAACCAAGGAACCTGCTACCCGGCCGGCACGCGCCTGCCGCAGCAACGAGAAACGGATCAGATCTGCGCCAAGACGGCCGTCTACCCGGTCAACGGCAACGTCGGCCTCGCGGTCCACAACTGCTCGTCGGTGCATGTCGAAAGCCTGATCCACGACCAGGCGACGGGAGTCGATCATTGCTGCACCGAGCCTTCGCCAGGCTTGTTCCGCTTCGAGCACGCGAGTCACGAAGCGTGCAGCGGGCCGGGACTTTGCTCGCGGAAGAACCAGGAGCGCAACATGGCCGCCGACTTCGGCACGGATTGGCGTCGACGCGAGACACAGGGGGCATTCAATCTCTGCTGCGACACCAACTCCACTTGCAACACGGGTGCGCAGTGCCAGGCCCTCGGAACCATCCTGCCGCCGGACCGGTTCGGCGAAGAGATGATCTGCGCCGACTCAGGCGAGGGGCCGACCCTCTTCGCCTGCACGGCAGTGACCGCGGGCCAGACGCTCGAAGCCTCCACCGGCATCCAGTGTTGCCAGGCCTCCACCAATGCAGCCGGCGACCCGGTACACAACTTCGTTGCCGGCGCTTGTCCCTAGACGCTTCCGGCTCGCTCGGCTGCCTGAGCGGCCGGTACCCGACTCACGCCCACTCAGCAGCATTCGCCTTCGAGTGGGCTTTCTCCTTGCTTCGACCGCTGACTCGTGACAGCCCGAAAGGGATGTGAGATTATGCCCGGTCTTCACTCGCGCTTGGCGTCTCGCCGCGCACGGTGGCCTGCCGCAATCTTCTTTCGCCCCCTACGAGGAGCATCGTCACGTGTCTGGATTCTCGCTCCCGGTTCGCCCGGATGGTCAGGTTGTCGTCACTGGCTCGCTGGCCTTCGACCAGATCATGGTCTTCTCTGGCAATTTCAAGGATCACATCCTGCCGGACAAGATGCACGCCATCAACATCTCTTTTCTGGTGAGCGAGTTGCGCAAGCAACGGGGCGGCTGCGCCGGAAACATCGCCTACACCCTCGCGCTGCTGGGGCAGAACCCGCGGGTGGTGGCCACGGCAGGTGCCGACTTCGATCAGTACCGCCAATTTCTCGTCGACCACGGCGTCGACGTCGGCGGTATCGACGTGCGCCAGAACATCGACACCGCGAGCTGCCACATCACGACGGATCAGAGTGACAACCAGATCATCGGCTTCTTTCCCGGTGCCATGGCCCATGCCGGTGAGATCAGCTTGCGCGCGCAAGCCGGCGAGAACGCAATCCTCGCGATCGTCGCGCCGGACGACCCTGATGCCATGATCCGTCACAGCCGCGAAGCCCGTGAGATGGAACTCCCCTTCCTCTTCGACCCGTCCTTCCAGGTCACGGCCATGGATGGTGAGACCTTGCGAAGCGCGGCGGAAGGCGCAGCCTTCTTGATGGTCAACGACTACGAGTTCGCCGTCTTCCAGAAGAAGACCGAGACCGACGACCGGTCAATCTTCGATCTGGTCGAGCGCGTGGTCGTGACGCTGGGCGGCGAAGGCAGCAAAGTACTGACCCGCGATGCGGATCCCGTCGAGGTCTCGGCGGCCAAAATCTCGGGCGTGGTCGACCCCACGGGCGCGGGTGATGCCTATCGGGCCGGCTTCATCGCCGGCTTGATGCAAAGCCAACCCTTCGAAGTGTGTGGACAGCTCGGCAGTGTCGCCGCCGCTTTCGTGGTCGAGCAGCACGGTCCCCAGAGCCACCACTACACGCGCGAGGCCTTCGATGCGCGCTACACCGCGAGCTACGGCCAGGCTCCCCCGATCGACTGACTCGCTGGAGGAACTCTCGACCATGAGCAAGGCAAAGCCAGGCAGCTATTGGCTGATGAAGAGCGAGCCGGACGCGTACTCGATCGACGATCTGGAGCGCGATGGCAAGACCTTCTGGGACGGCATTCGCAACTACCAGGCACGCAACTTCATCCGCGACGAGATGAAGGTCGGCGACCGGGTGCTCTACTACCATTCCAATGCGAAGCCGCCCGGCGTGGTGGGTGTGGCCGAAGTGGTCTCCGAGGCTTACCCGGATCCCACTCAATTCGATCCCGACAGCAAGTACTACGACCCGAAGTCGCCTCAGGACGATCCTCGCTGGCTCCTCGTCGACATCGCCTTCGTCGGGCGCTTCGACGAGATCGTCTCCTTGAACCAGCTCAAGGAAGACCCCGCGCTCGACGGCATGCTGGTGATTCGCCGCGGCCAGCGCCTCTCCGTGCAGCCGGTCGAAGTGCAGCACTACGCCCACGTGCTCGAGATGGCAGGCTACGACGGCGACTGAGGGTGTTTCGTCCTCTGCGCCGCCGGATCGTCAGCGGGATAGACGGAGGGCGTCGACGACGTCGTCGAGGAGTTGGTTGAATCGCGCTGGCTGCGCGACCATCAACCAATGTCCACCCGTCTGAAGGTGCCACGGTACGGCCTCTTCGACGAGCTTCTCCAGAGCATGTGGCCCACGCCCGAGATCACTGGTCACCAGGTGAAGTGGAACCTTGGCAGCCTCGGCATCGGCCGCCGGGGTCGCGCGGGTCGACGATTCGAGCGCGGCCAAGAGAACGTCATCATCCGTCGCCTCGACGTCGGCCAGGATTGCTTTCGCCGACGTTTCTGCCACGTCGGCCAAGCTTTGGCGCAGGAAGAGACCCAGCTCACCGCGTGCGTCGTCCACCACCGCCTGCCTGAAGGCATCCACATCGTCCGCCGTCATGCGGCTCTGATCGCCCGGCGGATCGATCAGCAAGAGCCCGCGCGCCCGGCCGGGACGTGCGGCAGCCCAGCGCAAGGCAGCCAGGGCACCCCAACCGTGCGCAACGACCAACGGCCGTCGCAAGGCACAGGCGTCGATCGCAGCACCCAGCGCCGCCGCAGCACCCTCGACTGCATCCGCACCCTGGGAAGGATCGGAGCCACCATGTCCGGGCAGATCGAGGGCCACACCGACCAGAGCGGGACCGAGGGCCTCGAGCTGGGCCGCCCAGTGTTCGAGTCGGCCACCCAGGCCGTGCACGAAGATCATCTCGCCGCGGATCTCGTCGTCATGGGCCGGTCGTCGTTCACACAGACGAACGCCCCCAGACGGACTGGGCACCCAGGCCACACGCGCATCGTCTGGTAAGGCAAACGGACCTGTTGCCGCGGGCGAGCTACCGGTATCGGCGCTCGGACCGTCACCGTCGTCGCGGAGGTCGTCGCCCGTGTGACGACGGCGGTTCCGCGGCTGCGCTGCGCGGCTCCGCTCCTCCGTCTGCTTCCCGAGGAGCGCACCGATCGCGACCAGCGCGACACTCAACAAGCCGAGGAAGCGCACCCGGCGCCACAGCCGGCCGCGACGCCGCTTCGTGACGTGCCCCCTCGAAGGGCGGCGTCCGCGCCTCGTACGCCGCGTCATTCCTGGCCGCTCGCGGTCTGGCCATCTCCAGAGACTGCTACGGCAGCCTCTGGATCGCCTTCTTCGAGCTCGTCTTCGGCTGGCGCGCTGAGCGCTTGTTCGAAGAAGGCCAAGAACCGAGGCGAGAAGAACGACGCTTCGGGAACCGGCTGAGGATCGAGCGCGCGGCACCCCTCGATGGCGCTGGCCAGCAGCTCTTCCGGAGTCGGCGGCGGTGGCTCGGCCTCGCCTTCACTCTCGGCAGCAGCGTCCTCGGCCGGTGCCACGGCCGCCGGCTGGGGCGCTTCCGGCTCGATTGCCTCCGCGGGGTCCGAGTCGGCGGACGGCAGGGATGTCTCGAGCAGCGACCAGGCCGCCGCGGCCCGCAGGATACAGATCTGGGTGCGCGCCCGGCGCTCCCGGGACCGGATGCCTTCGAGCGCTTCGAGAGTGCCGGTCCAGTCTCCGGAGAGGTAACGCTGCGCCGCGTCGAG
>CALFAM010000259.1 GCA_937948815.1 uncultured bacterium | reverse complement strand
CTACATGTCGCCCGAGCAGACGCAGGGGGAACGGACTGGACCGCGGACCGATCTCTGGTCGCTCGGGGTCGTACTGTTCGAGTGCCTGACAGGCTGCCGTCCGTTCACGGGTGAGAACCACTCCGCTGTGATCCATGCGATCCAGCATTCGGAGCCACAGCCGCTCGAAGAACGCTGCTCCGGCGTTCCGGAGTCGTTCACCCGGCTGGTCGAGGCACTGCTGAGCAAAGACTCTCTCGGGCGCCCGGCCGACGCTGCAGCCGTGCTGGCAGTGCTGGACGGCTCGCCAGCGGCGGAGCTGACAGCTGACGCCAGGACGGCACGCTTGCCTTCCGGTGAGCATGGGCTGATGCTCCTGAGCCGGCGTGTCGAGCGGTTCTGGATCGAACAAGCCCTGACGCAATCACTGGGCGGCGCGCCGCCGTATCAGCTTGCCCTGGAACCCCAACCTGATGCGGTCGACCATCCCTGGGGCAAGCTGCGCCCGCCGGATGAGGAAGACCTGGGAAGCCTGCCACCCGACGAGCCCCTGACGACGACACTGCGTCGATTCGGCGGCACCCTATTGATCCTCGGCGAGGCCGGTGCCGGCAAGACCGTGAGCCTGCTGCGCCTGGCGCAGCAGGCGATCGAATGCAACCGGCAGGATCCGTCACAGCCGGTGCCCGTGGTCCTGCAGCTCGCTTCCTGGGCGGATCGAGCAGCGCCACTCGAGATCTGGTTGGAGGAGGAGATCAGCCGCCGCTACTACGTGCCGCGTGCAACGGCGAGGGACTGGATCCGCGACGGTGGCTTGCTGCTACTGCTCGACGGCCTGGACGAGGTCGAGGCGGCCTGGCGCGGGCGATGCGTCGGTGCGATCAACCGTTTCCATGAAAGTATGCCGCTGGTGCCACTGGCGGTGACCTGCCGTACTGAAGACTACCGAAACCTGGCGCGTCGAAGCGTCCGACTGGCGCTCGGCGGTGGTCTTGCCGTCCAGGCTCTCTCTCCGGTTCAAGTGGCCACAGCACTCGCCGGAACACCCGATGTGAGACGGCGCGTGGAACAGGACTCCGCCCTCCGGGAGCTTGTCCGCTCACCTCTGATCCTGGCCATCCTGCGCCGCATTGGCCTCGAAGACCCGGCACGATCCCGCGACTCGATTGAGTCCGACCGGGGCCGTCTGCTCTTTCGCTATGTCCGGAGCTGTCTCCGCTCTCGCAGCAGCACCTACCCGCCATATCCGGAGCATCGGACCGTCCAATGGCTCGCAAGACTGGCGAAGTCGATGCTGGGGCACAATCGAACATTGTTTCAGTTGGAGGAGATCCAGCCGTCATGGTTGGTGGCGATCTGGCGCCGCTGGGCCTATGTGCTCCTGTCGCGCATCGGTATCTGTCTCTCGGTCGCCGCGGCCTTTGCCTTGCAGGTCTGGGTTGCCCAGGGCCCAGACCTACTGCCGTTGATCTTGACGAGCAGCGTCGTGGCGGGCGTCGTGGTTGCTGCGCTCGACCTGTTTCTGCTCGCCCGCGCCGGGAAGGCAACCACGATCGGAGCGTGGGCCTATGCGTTGCTGGTCGCGGCGGTCGCGGTGATTCCGATGATCGGAGCGCAGAGGCTCGTCCTACCCGAGCGAGTCCCGATCGGGCCAGTGCTCTACACGGCATGCCTGGCAGGCATCCTCCGTCGTCGCCTCGACGACGTTCGATGGTCGCGTGATGTCGCGGCAGTCGAGAGCCTTCGCTGGTCCTGGCGAGGCGCAGGTCAAGGCCTGGTCTCGGCCACCCTCGTGGTGTGGCTCCTGACCACGATCGTCGGCGTGGCCCGAGGCGCCTTGAACGTCCCAGCCGATGTGCTGAGCACACTGCCCAATGGTCTGATCGGCGGTCTGATTGCGGCTATTCTGATCGGTCTGCGCCCGGGCCTGCTCGACGTCGAGACCCGGACGAATCACGGTATCTGGCTATCGGCTCGAAATGCCGCACTCGGAGCCGGATTGCTTTTCATAGGAACCTTTCTCGCATTCTGGCTCGGCCACCTCCTGGCGTTGACCGATCTGCTGGGCCCCACCCACATCGCCGACGAGCTTGGTTTCCGTCAGCTTCCGTCGATGGTCTGGAGCATGAGCATCGGCCTAGCGAGCTTGGGGGCGATCGGCCTGGGTGGCGTCGAGTTGATCAAGCACTTCGTGCTGCGTGGTCTGCTCTGGACCGAGGGCACCGCACCGATCCGGTACTCCCGATTTCTTGCATACGTTGCCCGCTGCGCCATTCTACGAAGCGCCGGCGACGGCTACGTCTTCGCCCATCGTTCGCTTCAGGAGTACCTCGCGTCCTTGGGCTCGGATGCCGGGACCGAATCTGGATGACGGCCGCCATTTTGCCCAATGCGACAGGGAGTACCCGAGCGTCGTCACCGGGTACGCGGCAGCTCGTAGACGTTGCGCGTGACGCCGTCCGGAAACGTCTCTCTCGCAATCATCTTGCCGCCAAGACGCTCGACGAGCTTGCGGGCCGGGAGGTTGTCATCGTTCATATGAGTCTCGACCAGATCCCAACCCAGCACGTCGTAGCCGAAGGCGATGGCGGCGACCGAGGCTTCGGTCGCGTACCCCTTGCCACGCCCCTCGGGCATCAGCCACCAAGTCAGCTCGGATCGCGGCAGGCCTTCTGGCCACCACAGGCCACAGCCCCCGATCATCTTGCCCGACGCGCGCGATTCGATCGCCCATCTGCCGTAGCCGCGCAGCGCCCAGTGTCCAAAGTCCAGGGCCAGGACCCGCCAGGCGCCCTGAGCGTCCAGTGGGCCGCCGTAGAACGATGATGCTTGCGCATCAGAAAAGAACGCCACATAGGTTGGCAAGTCCTGCGGCGTAGGCGCACGCAGAAGAAGTCTTTCGGTTTCGAGCGTCGGAATCATGGCGTCCAGCGGGCCGTTTGAGCAGTTTGGAAGGGTGGCAGTGAGGCATCGCACCGAGGGAGTCGAACGAAGCCAATCCGCGCGCCCTCTCCGCTCTGTTGAAGAGACGTGGGTTGTTGAAGGGCCGTGAGAGAGCGGGTAGCAATGTGGCGTACGTCGACGCTCAGGTGCCGCCGATGGCTTCGCGGACGGCGTGCAGCACGTCGTCCGCTTCGGGCCAGGAGCGCCCCGTGAGCTTGGCGACGAGGCCGCCTTTACGGGAGACGACGGTTTGGCCGTCGACCCGGACCTCGAACTGGCCGCGCTTGCCCTTCTCCATCTCGACGTTCGTGCTCAGCGCGTTCTCGATCAGCGCGGCGTAACTCGCCGCGTGTTCAGCGGTGGCGCGTCAGGTGTCACAGTAGACGATTCGGATTTCCATGGCTCCATGCTAGCAAGGATCGCGGCGCGAAGGGTTGATGCCCTCCTTGGCACGCCGCGATCCTCTCGACGCCTCCCTCACCCCGGCACGGCAGGAGCCGCCTTGCCGGTGCCGCGAAACTCGAGGGTGTGCCAGTCGAGGTCACGGGTCAGGCGCATGACCAGGGCAAGGGCGACGAAGAGTCCGGCGGCGCCGAGGAGGAGGGCGAAGTCTTCGAGGCGCAGGAGCACGTAAAGATAGCCGTAGAGGCTGCCGAGGCAGGCCAGGAGAATCAGTGCCCAGCGGGCGCTCATCAGAATACTGCGGGCGTAGGCACTGATCAAGATCGAGATCGCGACAGCCGCCAGGATATAGGCCTTGCCGAAGCCGAGATGCTCGGCCACGGCCAGGAGCAGGACGTAGAAGAGCACCAAGGCGAAGCCGACCAGAAGATACTGCACAGCGTGGAGGCGCACCGGGCTCAGGAGTTCCAGCAAGAAAAAGGTTCCAAAGGTCAGCAGGACGAAGAGGATGGCGTATTTCACACTGCGCTCGGTCTGCTGATACGCATCCGCAGGCAGCACCAGGTCGACACCGAAGACGGAGCTATGAAGCGTATAGGCCTCGACCGCATGGTCGACCCAGCGCTGACCATAGGCTCGCCCGAAGAACGGGACCTGCCAGGAGGCTTCGAAGCCGGCTTCGGAGACCGTCCGCTCGGCGGGCAGGAATGCGCCGGTAAAGCCCGGGTCGGGCCAGGTTGAGGTCAGCGTCACACGGGTGTCTTCACCCGCGGGAAGGAAGAGGAGCTGACCCGAGCCGCGGATCGCCAGCTCGAATTGAAAGGGAATCGACTCGCCGGGCGCCACGGCATCCCATGCCCGCCCTTGCCAGGTTGGAACGGGCGCATGAATGCCACCGCCCAGACCTTCCGGGTCGACCGTGCCAGGCAGAAAACCACGGGCACCATCGCCCCAAATCAACTCGATGCGATCCTGCAAGCCGCGCACGTCGGACACGCCCAACGACAGGGCGGCGCGCGACCAGTCAGGCGTTCCGTCGAGTCCGTCCCAGGCCGGCCGCACGAAGGTGCCGTGGGCCTTCAGCTTGGCCTCGTACACCACCACCTGGAACAGCCCGCGATGGCGGATCTGCGGCTCGATGGAGCCTTCCCATGCGATCTCGGTCGGCAACACTTGCAGCCGATGATGCACCTTCCGCTGGGTGCGCTCGACCGTCGTGTCGGCCACGCCATCCTCCCCTTGTTTGACCGTAACTTCCTCTTCAAGCGACACGAAGGGCACCGTGAGGACCGGGCCGAGCAGGGTTTGCGACGGCCCCCATAGGTTGGCGATCTCAGTCTGGACGCCTTGCTGACGCGCCATCCGCTCGCGCACCAGGCCGGTGACCTGGGCGACGGGAATCAGCATCAGCAGAACCAGGAATCCCAATGCGAGGAGCTTGACGAGGGTGGAATCCCCCAGGCGACGGATCGATTTCGTGCTCATGACGGCGTGCCTCCTTCCGGTTGCCGCCTATTGAACCCGTCGCGGTCGACCAACCGAGGACAATCCTGCGCAGAAGCGAAGGAGGAATGTGGCACGAGCGTGGCGTGTGCCTCGCAACCGAGGCACACGACCAGAAACAGCTCAGCCGTTCGCGCGCAGCACCGATGCTGGTTCCGTGCGCGAAGCGCGCAAGGCAGGCACCAGGCCAGCCAGGCCGGCGACACTCAGCAGCAGCACGCTCATGATGCCGAAGGTGCCGGGATCGCCCGGATGGACGCTGTAGAGAAGCGAGGTGATCCAGCGCGAAGCCACGATGGAGCCGATCGCGCCGATCACGAGACCGATCGCCGCCAAGGCCAGGGTACGACCGACCACGCGACGCAGGATGCCGCCCGCGGTATCGCCCAGGGCCATGCGGATGCCGATCTCGGGGATGCGTTCGCCAACGGCGTAGGACAGCACGCCGTAGATGCCCAGGGCCGCGAGCAGCAGCGCCGACGCCGCGAAGGCAATGAGCAATTGCAGCGTGAAGCGACGCGGCGAAAGTGATAGATCGACCACGCTGTCGAGGGTGCGGTACTCCCGGGTCGGCAGGGTCGGGTCAACGGCTTGGATCGCGCTGGCGACACTTCCGGCCAGGGCGTCCGCGGGCAGCGCCGAACGCACGACCATGTCGAGGGCACCGAAGTCTCCGATCTGCGTGATGGGAAGGTACATCTGCGGCCCAGCACCAAGCTCCAGAGCACGATGGCGGATATCGGCGACGATGCCGACCACTTCGCATTCGGTGCGACCAATCAGCACCGTGCGCCCCAGGACGTCTTCGCCTTGGTAGACCTCGCGGGCCGCGGTCTCATTGAGAATGATCACGTTTCCACGTTGCTCGTTGTCCCGGCCATCGAAGTAGCGCCCGGCCAGCAGTGGAATGCCCATGGCCTGAAGGTAGCGGCTGTCGACAATGTGCGGGAAAGCCGTCAGGCTCGAGACACCGTCATACTCCCGCCCAGGTGCCTTGAGGTCCCACGAACGATTGCGACCGAGGGGCACCGCATCGGTGAGACCCACGGACTCGACACCTGGGATCGCCTGCACGTTGGCGACGAGCTGATCGTAGTAGGCGGCCTCCTCGGCCAGGGTTTCGAAGCTCCGGTTGCTGTTGAGCTGCCACACGGCAACCTGCGCCGGCTCGAATCCGAGATCGACATCCAAGACGTTCTGGAAGCTGCGCAGCAGCAGGCCACCGGCAACCAGCAGCACACAGGCAAGCGCCACTTCGGCGATCACCAGGCCTTCGCGCAGCCGGGTGCTCCGCCGGTTGGCGCTCATGCCGCGCCGCGTGCTGTTGAACGCTGCCGCCTCGCCGCCACTCGCCACCTGCAGTGCCGGGACGATGCCGACCAAGATCCCGACCACCAGGGCCAGCACCCCCGAGAAGGCCAACGCCGCACCATCGACCGAGACATCGTTCAGCAGTGGAATGTTCAGGCCGCTCGCCCCGGTCACGAAGCGGGTCGCGGCCATCGCCATCCCCAAGCCGAGGCCGACGCCAGCGGCCGACAGCAGCAGACTCTCGATCAGCATCTGCCGAATCAACCGCGCGCGAGGCGCACCCAGGGCGCTGCGCACGGCCATCTCGCTGCTGCGCCGCGTTCCCTTCGCGAGCAGGAGGTTCGACAGGTTGACGCAGACGATCAGCATCACCATCCCGGCCGCCGCGGCCAACAGCAGCAGCGCCGTGCGGTACGGCCCAGCGATCTTCGCCTGCATGCCGGTGACCACCGCCCCGAGGCCCCAGCGTTCCGGATCCGCCTCTTCGAGCCCCACGATGATGCGATCGAGGTCGGCCTGGGCACTCTCGATGCTGGAGCCTTCCGCCAGCCGTCCGATGATCGTCAGGGTGTTGCCCCAACGGTCGGTCTCATCGCTGATCGGGAAGGTACGCAGGAAGTCGACCCGTGTGTGGGGCGTGAAGGTCGCCGCGAAGTCGAACGACCGTGGCAGCACACCGACGATCTCGTTCGGCGTGTCGTTGAGCACCACGGACGTGCCGACCACATCCGGATCGCCGCCGAATTGCCGCAGCCAGAGCCCGTGCGACAGGATCACTGTGTCTGGGCCGCCCCACTGCCCTTCCTCTTCGGTGAAGCTGCGGCCCAGTGCCGGGCGTACGCCGAGCACGTCGAGAAAGTCGTGGGCCACGTCGACCCCGACCAGGCGCGCTGGCTCGCCGTCCCCCACCAGGTTGTAGCTCCCCTGCTCGAAGAAGGCAAAGTAGCCGGTGAGCCCGTCGAAGGACTGGTTGGCCTCGCGGAAGTCGCGCAGGTTCGAGCTCCGCGACGTGACGCTCGACATGCCGCCCTCGCCTGCGTTGGCCACCCAAACGAGGCGATCCGGATCTTCCAGGGGCAGCTCGCGGAGCAGGAGAGGGCTGAGCACGCTGAACACCGCGGTGCACGCACCGATGCCCAGGCCGATGATGACGGCAGCAAAGACGAACAAGCGCAGATCCTTGCGCACGGCCCGTAATGCGTAGCGAAGGTCGACAATCAATGCGGCGGCCAGATCAACGGGGCGACGTGAGCGGCGGGTGTTTCGGCTCAACGGATTCTCCTCAGCGGGTTCGGCTCAACGGGTTCAGCTCGGGGCGTTTCGCGGCAGCGTTCGGTCTCTGCACGCAAAGAGCCCTACTCACGGTGTGCCCACCGGTTACAACCGAATGCACGAGAAGTCGGCTAAACCGACCGTCGACACGGGCTCACACGGTCAGACGAACGCCAGACGAGATCGTTAGGGAGCAAATGCGATGGGGCCCAGGATGCCAGGCCCCATGAGCAGCGCGACGAGTCCTGCGTCGACCCGTGCGCCCAGAAAAACTAGAGGAGGGCCTCCGACCAGGCTTCTTCGTTGAAGCCGACCAAGGTAGTGGCGCCCGCTCGGGCGAGTGGTGCGCGCAAGTTGCCGGTGCTGCCGAGGAAAAGGTCGAGCACCGCCTCGTCGACGCCACCCGTGGTGTCGAAGTCGTCGATCCGCTTGCCTTTCGCGACGACGACGCGCGACGAAGCCTCGAGAATCGCCCGCGCGTCGTCGCGCTGAAGCTTCTTCGCGGCCGACACCTTCTCACTGGGCTGCATGCCGTGTGCATCCATGAACTTGGATGCTCTGGTGCAGCCCGTTCAACCGCTGCGATGGTAGTACCAGTCAATCGAGATCGACATGATCCGCTCCTTTGGTTGGGTTGCGTTCGGGAGCGCCATGGTACCCAATTTCAGGTCGACGGAGCCACCGACGCGATGCTGCTCAGCCCGTACACTGGAAGCCATCACGCAGCGCATCGAGATCCTTCCAGATCGCATGATCCGATGCCTGTGGCGTCAGCGAGAAGACCAGGGCGACGTGCCCGGACGCAGAGCAGGCGACGCGGTCGATGCGTACCGAGAGCGTGATCGCCTTGCCAGTGGCGAAGGCATCGAGAATCGTCGCGTGGCCGTGGAAGCCACCTGTGGCGGACGATTCGAGGTCGACCTCGACCGCGACTGATGCCGGGTCGAAGCCCTGCCCGGGCGCGACCACCCCGATCAGACCCCGGTAGTAGACCGCGAGATCGTTGGCCAGTGACACGGCACCGATCTCGGTCTTCTCCGGCACCCACCACACCATCAGGTAGCTCCAAAAGTCCTCGCGCGTGGAATCGAACATGCCCGGCGAGAAGCGCAGCTCCGCGAGCCCTTGGTGCGGGAATGTCGGCGCGAAGGCAGGTGGCAAGGCGACCGATTCCGGACGCCACCCCTCGCGGCTGGGTATCGAGAAGGGCGCGGACACCTCCTGGCTCGCCACAGGCAGGGTGATCGCGCTCGTGAGCGCCAGGGCCACGACCAGCAACCAGCCACTCGTCGACACACTTCGGGTCGGCTTCATCTCGAGACTCCCTTTCGGTTCGCAGACGCCATTCGTTTCACCATCATGCCACTGCCGCTCCGCTAGCTCGTACGGAGCACCGAGGTCGCCTGGATGCGCGAGGCGCGTAGGGCGGGGATCAGGCCGGCAAGGACCGAGACCAGCATCAAGAGTACGGTCACTACGGCCAGGGTCCAAGGATCGAACGGGGCCACATCATAGAGCAGCGAGCGGATCCAACGCGCGGCCGCCAAGGAGCCCGCGGCGCCGATCGCCAGGCCGGCCGCGGCCAGCAGCGCCGTACGTCCGACCAGCCGCCGAAGCACACCGGAGCTGGATTCGCCGAGCGCCATCCTGATGCCGATCTCGGACATTCTTTCGGTGACGACATACGACAACACGCTGTAAACCCCCAGCGCGGCCAAGAGCAAGGCGGCACCCGCAAACGTCGCCAAGATCTGGATGGTGAACCGCCGCGGCGACACCGAGTGCTCGATGAGGCTGGTGAGGGTCCGGACGTCGTCGGTCGGCATGGCCGGGTCGACGCGACGAATGGCTGTCGCCACGTCTCCGGCGAGGACATCCAGCGGCAGGGCCGAACGCACCACCAGATGAAGGGATGGGTAGCTATCGACCTGGGTAATGGGCATGTACATCTGGACGCCGGAACCCGCTTCGAGCGATTGGTGGCGTACGTCCGCCACGATGCCGATGACTTCGTTCTCACGCACGCCCGCCATCACCTTTCGCCCGAGCGGATCCTCACCATGAAAGACAGCCCGGGCCGCGGTTTCGTTGAGAATCACGACATCACTGCGCTCCAGGGTGTCCGCGGCCGTGAAGCCACGTCCCGCGATGAGCGGAATCTGCATGGTCTCGAAGTAGCGGCTGCCGATCATCAACGGCAGGGCAGCCAGGGCGCGCTGTCCGTCATAGGTCAGCCCAGGTGCCGCGAGATGCCAGGTCCGGTTGCGACGGCCGAGCGGTACGGCATCGGTCAACCCGACCGACTGCACGCCCGGAATCGTCTGCACGTTCTCGGCGATCTGCGTGAAGAAGGCCGCCTCTTCTGCAACCGAGTCGAAGGTCCGGGTCGTGCTGAGTTGCCATGACGCAACCGACTCGGGCTGGAAGCCGAGCTCCGCGTCGAGCACGTGATGCAAGCTCCGCAACAGCAGACCTCCAACGACCATGAGCACGCACGCCAATGCGATCTCGGCCACGACGAGACCATCGCGCACCCGCGTGAGCCGCCGTGACGCACTCATGCCTCGCCGCGACCCTTGGAACGCCTTGGCCTCACCGCCGGACGAGACACGCCAAGCTGGCCCCAGGCCAACGGCCAGCCCGGCCAGCACCGCCAGCATGCTGGAGAACACCAGCGTGCTTCCATCGACCGACACCGCCGCCAGCATGGGGAAATCCAACCCCTTGGCGCTGGAAACGACATGCGTGACGCCCAGGGCGATCGTCAGCCCCATCAGCGCACCAGTGCCCGAAAGCACCAGGCTCTCAATCAGCATCTGGCGGACGAGCCGATGCCGGGGCGCACCGAGCGCGCTGCGCACGGCCATCTCGCTGTCGCGGCGCGCCCCCTTGGCGAGCAAGAGGTTGGAGAGATTGACGCAAACGATGAGCATGACGGTTCCGGCCGCTGCCACCAGGAGAAGCAGCACGCCCCGAAAGGGTCGTGCGATGTGCTCTTGCAGACCGCTTACCCGCACTGCCAGCCCACCACCTGCCGAGCTCGCCGGGGCGCTGCCGTCGATGCGCTGGCCGGAGAGCACCCGCTGAAGATCCGCCTGGGCGCTCGACACCGTCGCCCCCGGCGCCAAACGGCCGACCATGGCCAGCGTATTGCCCCAGGCATCCGTCTCGTCACTGATCGGAAATGGCGTGAGCACGTCGATCCGCATGTGCGGCGCGAAGGTGGCGGCAAAGTCGAAGGACGCCGGTAGCACCCCGACCACCTCCCGCGGCTCGCCATCGAGCGAGATGGCGCTGCCGATCACGGCTGGGTCGGCAGCGAACTGGCGCTGCCAGAGCGCGTGCGTGAGGATCACGGCTGGCGGCCCGCCCCACTGTCCTTCCTCTTCGACGAAGTTTCGACCAAGCGCCGGCCGGACGCGCAACGTGTGGAGAAAATCAGCCGCCACACCAACACCAACCAAGCGCTGAGGTTGGTCGCCTCCCACCAGGTTGTGGTGCTGGAAAAAGGCAAAATAGCCGCTCAGTGCATCGAACGACTGGTTGCCGGCCCGGAGGTCACGCAGTGTCGAAGCCCGCGAGGTCACCGCCGAGGTTCCTCCTTCCCCGACATTGGCGACCCAGACCAGACGATCGGCATCGTCGAAGGGCAGCGCACGCAACATCAGCGGGCTGATCACGCTAAAGACAGCCGTACACGCACCCACCCCGAAGCCGATGATCAGTGAAGCGAAGGCGAATAGACGAAGATCATTCCGAACGGCGCGTAGAGCATACCGTCCATCGAGCAAGCAGGCCGTGAAGCGGCGGGCCAGACGATCGAATCGGCTCATGGTTCTCCCCTGTTTCTCTCGCTGACCTGTTCCTCTTGCTCGCCGGCACCTGAGTGCGCGGGAGGCAAAGAGCTTTGCTACCCACAGCAGTCACCGGGCGCACAGTGGAGCGAGAGAACATCCGTGCACGCGCCTTCGTGGTATCCCGCCTCGTCCTTGGACGAGCCTGCGCAGCGCGCGTTAGCCGCGGCGAGCGAAAAATCTGCTTTCGCGGTTCCAGGACTCGGTGCGTCGGCATGACGGCTCCGGCGATCACGGCACTGAGGATCCATGGCCAGATCGCTGAATCGGGCAGCTTGGCCACGATACGCGCCGCCGCGCATCGTGCCATTCGATCATGGGGAAGAGCGCCTGCCTCCTCGGCAGATCGATCGGCTCGTCACGAACAACGACACCTTGCACTCTTCGACCGTAGGAATCATTGACGCTTCACAATCGGGCGGAGCGTCGACCGAAAGGACGCTCCATGCGATCGACATCACGTGTAATCCGTTCCCCTTTCTTGCCGGTCGTTCTCATTCTCGGAATGGCACTGCCACTGATGGCCGCGTCAGAAGCCGCTCGGATCGATCCGACGAGCCAGCCGGAAGGGCTACCTCGCCTCTCGGAGGCCGCGACTTCGACTGCGATCTCGCTGCAAGCAACCAACCCCACCCCCATTCGAGAGATCTACCGCGCCATCGGCGAGCAGGCAGGCGTTTCGGTCACCTTCGACCGGCATCTGAACGATCAATCACTGGCCATCGAGATTCGCGGGCTTCGCTTGCATGCAGCCCTCGACCGCGTCAGCAAGACCGTAGGCCATTTTTGGCGTGCGATCGATTCGAGCGGAATCGTGGTCGTCGACGACACGCCTCAGAACCGTCGGAACTATGAGCTTCAGGTCGTGCGAACGTTCAAGCTCGACCATGTCCGCCTCGCCGACATGATGACGGTTCTGCGCAGTGTGATCAGTCTCAAGAACGTGGCTGTCGAATTGGAAGGGCGGACGCTGACGCTGCGCGACACAGCCGCCAAGGTCGCCTTGGCCAGTCGACTCATCGAACGCCTCGATCAGCCTCGCCAGCAGATCACACTCGACCTTGCGCTGCTCCGCTTGCCACGCACCGCCGTCGCCGATCTTCGCGCCCAAGCTCGCGACAACATGCTACAAATCAGCGCGGATCACGATCGCCGCTTGCGGTCTCAAGGCATCATGCTCGCCGAGCCGACTCTCTCGATCATGGGTGGCGAATCTGCGGGACACAAGCTGATCGAACGGGTTGCGAGTACCGACGGCGAAACCCTTTACTACGATGTCACGCTCGACTTCGAAGCACGCACCCAGTCAGACAACGATCGTGTGAGGCTGGGGGTGCGAACGACCGCCAAGCTCGCTGACACAGACGGCCCGATTTCCACCCGCGAGTCATCTTCTGCCATGGCGATCGGCTCGGACGAAGCCATTGCACTCTTCGATTGGATGCCGGTGAATGGTGACGAGATCGGCGTGCTGATCATCCGACCGGTCGTGGCCGACCGGTCCCAGGCCGCAGCCGTCCGCCAAGCGGGTATCGTTGTCGGCACCGAGGCGAATATCCAGATGCCGGAGCGCCGGTAGCGGTGGAACGACGGTGCGTGCGCTGCTACGGAGCGATACTGGCGAAGTAGACCACGGCGAGCATGAAGAGAAACATGCCGATGGTCCCGACGCCCAGCACGATCCGTCGCTTCGCTGGCTCGAGCACGCTCAGATAGGTATTGCGAAGGGAGAAGGTGAGCGCCGCGGGAAACGCCGAATAGAGCACCGCGCGCGAAATCACACTCTGACTTTCGAGCGCATCGAGCCCGACCCCCAACAGCGTCAAGATCGCGGACGCGCCGATCATCCAAGCAGCACTTCGCAATTGTTCCGCCTTCGAGAACTCGGGCACCGCACAGAGGCTCCGAATTGCATTCATCGTGTCATCTCCTTCCATGGTGGGTTGAATCGGGGTCCATTGAGGATTGAGCCGCGCATCGATCGCTCCAGCCAACAAGTCGGCATACAGACGGAACGACGGACGCTCCGCTGCGACCAGCGTCGCGACTTCGTGGCCGTAGCGCTGCCGCCAGTCCCGTGGATAGAGCCGTAGAATCCAGCTCATGCCCGAGCCAATCGGCGTCGGCCGGCTTCGGCCACCGCAGTGATCGCGGCCAGTCGGGCGCGGAGCGCCTTCTCGCCCAACGCCGTGAGTTGGTACGGAACCCGCCGCTCCTCACTGGCCAATGGCACGATGAGCCCACGGGACTCGAGGCGCGAGATGGCGCCATAGAGCGTGCCAGGCCCTGGGCGGAAGCCGGCGACCTGCGCGATGTCCGACGTAATGGCATAGCCATGCTTGGGACCATCGGCCAGGCTGATCAGGATCAACAGAGCCGGTTCGGCAAAACGCCCGAATGCTTCGAGATCCATCTCTTCCTTCTTCGCCATCAACACTCCTCATGCCGCCGTGCGCCACGGTCGTCGCCCTGGAACGGGCCTCCGACCTTGGCACACGCTAGTACGCGCGACGTAGTATTACGCCGCGCGTACTAACGTGTCAAGTCAAGATTCGGCGAACCCGGTGCAACCCACCGCCAAGCTCTTCGCGGGGCCTGCGGAGGCGCGTCCGCTCAACCGCTCGGCTTCGCCTCGGTAGCGTCCTCGACGCGTGCCGAGAAGGCCCCGGCCGCGGCGTCGCCTGCGAAAACGGTCATCCCCCTGACCGTTCCGCCGTCTTCGAGGTCGAAGCGGAGGTACGTGGCATCGTCTTCGTAGAAGAACGTCGTCGCCGAAGAAGGGCGAATCGCGAAAGGGCGCCCCGTGCCACGCTGGGTGAAGAGCATGCCACCGACAAGGAGTACCTTGCGAACGTCGCCACCGGGCACACGGTACGAGCCGACATAACGCTCGAGCGTCTCCGACGCTACTTCGACGACCGTGCGCGGCTCGAGCAGGCGGACCTGCTCGAGCTCGATGTGATCGATCGTCTTCTCACCGCGCAGGAAGGCTTCGATCGCCTCGAGAATCGCAGGTGAAGAAAGGAAGAGGGGATCGCTGTGGCCAGCACCTTCGATCACCAAGTGGCGTCCGTTCGATAGACCGGCCAGCGCCCGCTCGGCATTGCCTGGGGGCGTGCGACCGTCGAGGGTGCCACTGATCAAGAGGGCCGGCACCGGTGATCGAACGAGCTGGCGGTACTCATTGCCCAGGTCGGTGAACGGAAGGCCACTGCAGAAGTCGGGAAACGGAAGATTGATCGCGTCCGCGAGAACGGTGTCGCGCGCTTCCCGTTCGATCCGCGCCATGCGATCTGGCGTCGCGCCCGATGCACAGTCCATGGCCCAAGACATCGCGTTGTAGCCACGCCCCGCCCGCGCTGACATCGCAGAGAGCGCGAGCGGCACCCAATCTCCGGCTTGCAGGCGCGCCACGAGGTCGGGCATGGAGGCGAACGAAGCGGGCCCACGCAACATCCCGGCGAGGACGAGGTG
>CALFAM010000258.1 GCA_937948815.1 uncultured bacterium | reverse complement strand
CGCGAGCGCGGCCCCGTCGCGCGCCCGGGCCGCCGCGGCTTTCCCCGCGGGGCGCACCCCGGCAGACACCGCGCGCGTCAACCGCCCGAGCGCCTTGTCGAGCTGTGCCGCCGCATCGCTGGCGCGCGGCATGAGCCGGCGCGCGCGGCGACTACCTTGAATCCTGCCTTCTGCCTGCTCAAACATCCGAGGCAAGCCCGAAACCTTGAGCGCTGGCCGCAGCGAGGGGGTGGGCGCCGGCTCGGCGGCGCCCATGTTGGCGCCACCCGTGTTGGCGGCGGCCGGCCGGACCGCCGCGGCGATCGACGGGCGCAGCGATGCCTCGGTTCCCGCCGCCTGAGCTGGCGCTGACGTGGGCGCCCCAGAGGTAGGCGCTGCTGAAGCGGGAGCCGGAGGCGTTTCCGCCTGCGCCGCCCCCAGCGTGGGCACGCCGAGCATCAGCACCAGCCCGAGCGCTACATTGCCCGTGGCGCGGCGCACGTCGTGCGACACACTCGGCAAGAACACGGCTCGATTGTGACGAGCGGCCTCATCTGCTCCTTGGATCCTCTGGACATCGTTCACCATGTTGTTCCCACCCGTCCCCTTCTCGTAGCCCTTTCCATAACCTTTTCTTGCATCTCGACCTGGCGCTGCGCGGTGATCGCGTCCGGAACGCTTCATGGCGCACCCCCCAGCCACAGCAACGCCGCGTCGATGAGCTGCCAGCCGGCCTCGGTCAGCGACAGCGCGGTGTCATTACCCAGCGCCAGACCCAGTCGTCGTGCTGGCGCAACCATCCCCGGAGCACCGGTTCCCGGCATGTTGGCACCGCCCTCGTAGCCGAAGATCGTGGCGCGCGAGTCGCCTGACACCAATTCGGCGGCAACCCAGGCGGCAGGACCTGGCCGCGCCCAGGAATAGGGACCCGAGTCACTGAATGGGACTTCTCCGGAAAGCGTGATGCCGAGCACAGTGCCATCAACGACCTCCAGCGATGACTGGTTGCCTTGGTTTCCGAAGTCGCTGCCCGCAGACAGGCCGGCCATGCCCAGATCGTCGTAGAGGAAAGACTCCCAGGTGACGACCGGTACGGCAGCATCTCGGAACGTGCTCCCAACCTTGCCCGAGCTGACCGTCGACGACACCGCCACGATCGCCATGCCCGCCGCACTCGTGCTCGACACGCCGTCGTCGTCGACCACCGTGACGGTGTAGCCGAATCGCTCCAGGCGCCGCTGCATCAAGACGTCGGCGGCGCCCAAGGTCGATGCACCGGCAACCAGCAACGCGGCCCCGGCCTCTGGGGCTGGTGCTGCACAGAAACGCAGGTCACTCAGCCCACCGCTGCCGTCCAGCGCGACTTCCAGGCGTGACACACCGGAGGCCGCGACCTCGACGCGCTGGAGACCGTTGTCGCCGCGATTGGCGATGGCCGCCGAAGCAAGCTCGAGCCCCCCGGCATCGAACGCCCGGACAGTGCCACCACTGGCATCCAGCAGGCTGAGGTCGGCGAGCTCGACCGGGGTGGCGAAGCTGAAGACCAAGGTACCGCCCTGGGCATTGTCGTCCGGATCGCTGCTGTCGCCGTCCTCGGACAGGATCAGGATCGTGCCGAGCGGCCAAGGATTCTCGCCGGGCTGGCCGAGGCCACCACCGGATCCGACACCGGGGCCGCCGAAGGCTTGGTTGGGTGCGCCCAAGTCGGTATCACCACCGGTGGGCGCGGCACTGTCGAAGATCATCGCCGGATGGCCGATCGGATCGTCGGTGGTGACCGTAACGCCGAGGCTGGCCCATTCGTCATCGATGATCTGGCCTGCGACCAGGGCCTGCCCCGCGGCGTCGGTGTCGAAGTCGAGATCCGGCAAGCAGGTGAGCACCACGCCCGCATCGTCGTCGACGATCGTGCCCGTGGCCTCGGCCTGGGCGAGCGCCGCCCAAGGCGGATCGCCAGGCAGCGCCAGACGCAGACGCAGCGTCTCGTCACCTTCGTCCAGACGATCACCGAGAACCGGCACGGTGATCGACAAGGTGGTGGCGCCCGCCGGAAGGATTTCGGAACCCGCGACCGCGAGGTAGTCGATACCGGCTTCCGCACTGCCCGCACCTGTTCCGCCCGCAAGGGTCTCGAAACCGATCACCAGCGGGCGGTTGCTCGGCGCATCGAGCGCGACGGTGAAGGTCAACGCCGCCCCCGCCGGGCCATCCCCCTCGATCACCGACGCATCCTCGACCGTCACCTGCACCGGGACGAACACGGCAGTCGCCGTGGCGTCACCGAGCTCCGGAGTGGTCGGATCGTCGCTCATCAGGGGGATCATGCCGGGTGCTTCCAGCGATGCCTGATTGCTGACCGCGTCCCGCGTCACTGACCCGTCCGAGGCGAGGACGACGTCCAACGTGATCGTTGCCGTTTCGTCGGCGGCCAGCAAGTCGATCCCTGCCGCGAGCGGCGACTCGCTGAGCAGTCCTCCCAGGCTGTTCGAGTCGACCGCGACGGTAACCGAGCCAGCCACCAGGGTGACCGCCTCTGGCAGCTCGTCGCGCACCACCAGATCCGCACGCGGCTGCTCGCCGTCGTTGCGCAACGTCACGGTGTAGCGCAGGGTATCGCCCGGGCTCACGATGCCATTGCCATCAGCATCCAGCACCAGGCTCGCCTCTTTCTCGAGGCGCAGCGCTTGACTGCCGAGGGCCCACCGGATCGCCGCGTCGAACAGGCGCCAGGCGGTCGGCGTGAGGAGGGGCGCCGAGTCATTGTGGAAGGGCAGAGCGACCCGGCGTGCCGGTGCCTCGAGACCCGGCATGGTGCTACCGGCCTCGTAGCCGAAGATTCCAGCCTTGGCATCGTTCACGGCCAGCGCTGCTGCGACCCAGGCATCCGGCGACGGCCGACCCCACATGAACCGCGTGGCCGTATCGGTCCAGGCGACAAAGCCGGCGACACCCGCGGACTCGAGATCCTCGACTCCCAAAACCGCACCGTCGACGATCTCGAGCACGGTCTGGCCCGAACGATTCCCAAAGTCCGTCCCGGAAGCCGTTCCGGTCATGCCGAGGTCGTCGTAGAGGAAAGACTCCCAGGTCACGACCGGCACTGCCAGATCGCGGAACGCCGTCCCCACCTTGCCGGACGACACGGTCGACGACACGACGATCAAGGATCGGTCGACGCCATCCGCGGTCTCGGCGGCATCATCGTCGACCACCGTCACGCTGAGTCCGAGGCCTTCCAGGCGACTGCGCATCCAGCCATCCGCCAACGAGAGATTCGTGTTGCCCGCGACGAACAGAACATCCCCTTCGATCCGCCGCTGCTCGGCACAGATCTCGATGCCCGCGAGCGCACCGCTCGACGGGTAGCTCAGCTCCAGACGCCGGACGCCATTGGCCGCCACGGGCACGACCTGGAGCGCGTTCTGCCCGCTGTCGGGCACCGGCACGGCGGTAATCAGGGCGTCGGCTGCATCGAAGACGGCCAGCACGCCGCCGCGCACGTCGAGGGTGGTGATCGACTCGATGCGCACATCGTGGTCGAAGCTGGCGATCAGCGTGCCGCCGCTGGCGTTGTCGTCCGGATCCGACGCATCCGCGTCCTCCGAGATGATCAACACCTTGCCTTGGCCCCAGGCATTGGCCGTTCGCCGGTCCGCGCCGCCACCATCACCATCGCCTGGCCCCGCAAACGCTTGATTCGGGGTACCGAGATCGAAGTCGCCGCCCGAAGGCGCGGCCGAGTCGAAGATCATCGGCGGATGTGCCGCCGGATCGTGGGTGGTGAAGGTGATGCCCCACGGCGCGAGCTGGTCATCGAGGATGGTGCCGGCCGGCAGCGCGTTGCCAGCGGCATCGCGCTCGAAGCCGAGGGTCGTGCACGGGCCGCAGAACACGATGCCCGCGACGCCGCCGCTCGATCGCAGGGCAATCTCGAGCCGGCTGACGCCGATGGCATCCACCGGGATCCGCTGCGCGCCGTTCTCGCCCAGGTCGGCGATCTCCGCGCGCCCGACGATGCCACCCGCGGTATCGAAGGCCGTGATCGTGCCGTCCACAGCGTCGACCATGCGAACCGCCGCCACGTCGACCGGGTGATCGAAGTCGAAGATCAAGGTGCCGCCGGCCAGGTCGTCAGGATCGGTCGCATCCCCGTCCTCGGACACGATCAGCACCAGCCTCTCGGCCGCGAAGTTGACGCCCGCGCGCCCTTCGCCACCGCCAGCACCCACGCCCGGACCGCCGAAGTCGGCGTTGGGGGAGCCGAGATCATCGTCGCCCCCGGTTGGCACGGCGCTATCGAAGAGCATGGCGGGATGCGGTGCTGGATCGTCGGTCGAGACATGGATGCCGAACGCCGACCACTGCTCGGCGACCAAGGTGCCGGCTGTCAACGGTTGCCCGGCCGCGTCGCGCTCGAAGTCGAGGGCTGGGGGACAGGTGAAGTCGGCATAGCCAAAGTCGACCTGCGTTCGTGCTTCGCCCGATACAAGGGTGACCGTGACCTCGCTTGGCGTACCCGTACCGTCGCTGTCGAACGTCGGATCGTCCACCCCCACCGGCAAGGTCGTGACATCGATCTCCACGGTGTAGGTGGCGCTCGCGAGCGCTTCGAAGCGGTAACGTCCCATCACGTCGGTCGAGGTGGTGGTGAGAACCGTAGCGTCGGCCCCCACCAGGCTGACACCGATGCCCGCGAGCGCCGGCTCATCGACACCGACCAGGCCGTCGCGGTTTTCGTCGAACCACACCTGGCCGGCGAGCGAGGCATCCGCCGCGGCTGTGTCGTCATTCCAGATGGTGACGATCCCCTCGCCGTCGACGACCGTGGCACCCACGGCGCTGTCCACGTTCACGAAGAAGGTCTCGTCCGGTTCATCGACCAGGTCACTGACGATCGGTACCGTGATTACGGCCTCGGTCGTTCCCGCGGATAGCTCGAGGGTGCCGGCGACCGCCGTGTAATCCTCACCCGCCAGGGCCGTGCCGTCGGCTGAAGCAAAGGACAGGGTCACCGGTCGGTTGCCCGGGCGGTCGAGGGTGATGGTGAGGTTCGCTGCCACCGCATCTCCGGGCTCGCCCTCGTTCACCGCCACATCACCAATCGTCAGCCGGGGCGTGATGAAGACGGCCGTAACCGTGGCCTCGGCCGTTCCCGGCGCATCGGGATCGTCGGTGAGAACGGCTGGCAGCTCAGCCGAGCTGACGCTTCCCTGATTGGCAATCTCGGTCACGCTCGACGGCCAAGGATCGATCAGCGACACATCGAAGGTGATCGTCGCAACGGCTGCCGGCGCCAGCGTACCGAGATCGATCTCGACGGGTGTTTCGCTCACCACGCTGCCGACATCGCTGCTCAGCGAGCCCGGCACGACCTGTGTTTCGGCGGCCAGGGTGTCTTGGAAGACCACCGCCGTGGCCGCACCGTCTCCGACGTTGTCGACGGTCACGGTGTAGCGCAAGGTGTCGCCCGGCGATGGCAAGGCGTCGCCATCGGCATCGATCCACAGAGCATCGGCCATGGTCGCGACGAGCGCAGGTGCGAGCGCGCCGACCGTAAAGCTCACCTGTGCATCCGCACGGTTGCCAGCCTGATCGACCGCGATGACGCTCAGAACGTGTGGCCCGGGCTCGGTGACCGGCGTACCCGAAACGAAGGTCGCGCCGTCCAAACGGATGTCCTCGGTGTCGGGATGAAGCTCCACGACCTCGACGATCGGCACCGCCGGGCTGGCAAACGTTCCACCCTCCGTGACGCCCGAGATCTCGATCGACGGCGGCGTACGGTCGACCACGAAGGCAACGTCGTCGCTGGCGCCCAGGTTGCCGGCCGCATCGGTGGCGCGGGCACGCACGGTATGCGTGCCTTCCTCGAGACCGCTCAGAAGCCGCTGGTAGCGATCATCGGTGAGCAAGAGCGCCGTCAGCCACGGGCCGTCGTCGACCTGCACCTCGACCCGGTCGATCGCCGACAGGGCGTCACGGACGCGCACCTCGGCGCGCGACGACACGTCCAGGAAACCGCCCGCCGGCGCCAACACCTCGACGGTCGGCGGCGTGCGGTCCACCACCTGGCTCGTGTCGCGATCGAGGATCGAGAAGGCGGTGACTCCGGCAGGAGGCGCAAGAATCTCGGCTGCCTCGAGCACCACGAGCAAGTTGCCCAACGGGAAAGCCGAGGTGTCGAACGTGACACTGTCTGTTGCCTGGCCGCCCACGAGATCCACCGTGCGCTCGGTGCGTGCCAGCTCGGCGAGATTGGCGGCGTCGAGCACCAAGACGCGGGCCAGCACCTGGCCGATCGTGGCACCGCCCACTTCTTCGATGTCGAAATCAACCGGCAGTGGCTCGCCGACCTCGGGCGCCGTGGCCGGCAACATCAGCTCGCCGACGAGCGCCGAGGCGCCAGCGATCAGGTCGAAGACCGTCTCCGCGGACGTTCGGACCGTGCCATCGGTGAGCAGCTCGAAACGGGCTCGGTAGCGGCCCGCCGGCGCCGGTGAGCCCGTGCTGTCGGTGCCGGGCCAGGTCCGGGTCAGGGCGCCCTGAGTGCCCGGCAGCAGCAGGCTCAGTGGCTCACTCCACTGCGTGATCGTCGACTCGGCATCGTCGAGAACCGTCAGCCTGGCGACGGCGCCCGTGAGCGGCTGGTTACCGCTCGTGTAGACAAAGGAGCCGATGACGGTCACGGGTGCGCCGACCGGGTAGCCGGCCGCGTCGGTCACGGCCGTGGCCTCGAGCACACTGGTGCCCAAGATGTCGAAGGCGGCGACCGCTTCGGCCGCGAGGCTGCCACCTGCCGCGACCAGGGACGCACGGACGCGGTAGGCACCCGCAAAGGTGGCGCCGGTTGGCCAGGACGCTTCGAGCGTCCGCTGCTCGGCGAAGGACAGCCCCAGCACCGGTACGGCCGGTAGGGTCTCGACGACAAATCCCGCTTCATCCTCGACGGTCAGCCGGAGCTCGCCGTCGAAGGTCTCCACACCACCGACCACCAGCGCGGTAATCGCGACCGTTTCGCCCGCGGCGTAGGCCAAGCGGTCGGTGGTCGTGCTCAGCGCGGGCGCCGAACCGTCGAGCACGGTGATGATCGCGCTGGCGCTGTTGTTGCTCTCATTCGTCTCCGTGACGAGATTGCGCGGATCCACCGTGGCCACTGCAGTCAAGGAACCGGGGTCCGTATCGATCACACCTTCGAGACCGAAGACGAAGGACGCTCCGGCCGCCAGGGCCGGTACCAGTGCCTCGTTCGCCAGGTCGAGGCGGAAGCCGCCGCTGCCGATCACGGCCATCGACACGGTACTGGCCGGCGCGTCGACCGTGCTCGCATTCTCGATCGTGGCACTGACCCGCACGGTCCCACCGACCGGCAGAGCCGCTGGAATCACCGACACGGCGATGCGCAGATCCGGTTCCGGGTCGCCGCCACCGTCGTCGTCACCGCGCTGGATCTCGATCGCTTCCGAGCTCTCCCCGCGCGCGACGGCGACAAACGCGTTCCGCCCCTCGGGAACCTCGACATCGTCGATCTGGAAACGACCGGCCAGGCCATGACGTTCCGGCTGCCCGCCGTTGCTGACCATCACGTAGCCGCTCGGCAGCCACCGGAAATTGTTGAACAATGCCGGGCTCGCGACCAGCGTTTCCACCGCACCGTCCGTGAGCGATCGCGACCGAACCACCACCGCGCCGAGTCCGAGGTCGACCTCGGAGTAGGCAATCGACGTTCCATCCGGCGACCAGTCGATATCGAATGCCGCGACATCCGCCAAACGGGTGGTGTTCCCCGACGCGAAGTCGTAGGCCCAGATCTGGGCAGCACCCTCCCGCGCGGAGATGAAGGCCACACGGTCCGATGTCGGCGCGAAGCGTGGCTCGATGTTGACGTTGGTCGCGCTGTCCAGGGTCTCGAAGCTGCCGGTCGCCAGATCGAGCACTTCGAGCACACCTGCCGCGCCGGTGTTGCGCACGAAGGCCACGCGCGTGCCGTCCGGCGACCAACGTAGCGAGGCTTGGGTCACCGAGAAGATGTCGTTGCGCGCGGCCAGCAACGTCCAGTCACCGGAGGTGGCATCGAGCCACCAGAAACCGGCCTGCCCCTCACGCAGGGCCAAGACGATGATGCGGTCATCGACCGGCGATACGGCAAAGGTGTGAATGGTGTCCGCACTACCCACGATGCGGCTGACACCCGTGTCGAGGTTCTGCTCGAAGATGTCGCTGGCGCCCAGGCCGAACGCATCCGAGAGGAAGAGGAAGCGTACGCTTTCGGCCGCGAAGCGCCCGAGCGTTGGCTCCGGTGCCACATCTGCTCCGAAGAGATTCTCGAAGTCGGACACAACGCCGAAACCGATGCCGAAGAAGAGCGGCGCGAAGACAAAGCGTCCATCGTGTGACGCTTCGAAGGGACCGAATAGATCACCGAAGGTCTGATCGATCACCGTGCCCGCGTTGGCGCGTGCGGTCGCCACCTCGACACCGTCTCGCAGGAGGCCCACATCGTCACCCGGTCCCGCTCGGCCGATGATCGTTGCGCGCTCGTTCTCGGTGACCAGCAAGCTTCCGGGCACGGTCGGGAAGTGCAGCACCGGCGTGACAGTCGGCTGGGCATTCTCGGGCATGCCGCTCGCCTCGTTCGAGAATGCTCCTTCGTTGCCCAGGGCATCACGCGCGACCACGACGTAGAAATAGGTCACACCGTTGCTGACGCCTGTGTCACGCAAGGTTGTGGCCGGCGGCGTGCCGTCGATCAAGGCGATCTCATCGTAAGGTCCGCCGGACACGAGCGCCCGCAAGACACGGTACACCGCGGGCGACGATCCCGTCGCGGGTAGCCAGGCGAGATCCAGCGCGTCGCCTTCGGGTGGTGCCACGACGGTCAGGCTCACCGCGGCTGGTGGCGCCACGGCCACGACCACCACCGCCTCATTGGACAGAGCGCTGCCATTGCCCGCGGCATCGAACGCTTGCGCGGTATAGCGGTAGGTGCCGTTGGGCCGTGCCGCATCGATCCGCGACAGCGCGCCGAGATCCGTGTGCTCAGCGAACTTCACACCGTCGCGGAAGAGGTCGTACCGCACGGCATCGGAACTGGCGGTCCAGCTCAGCAAGACGTCGGCATCGTCGACCACCTGAGCGCTGAGCACAACCGGATCGGGTGGAATCACATCCCCCACGTCCACCGGGCCCACGGGCGCCGAAGGCAAGCTCTCGAACCCCAGGGCGTTCCAGGCGGTCAGGGCATAGCTGAATGTGCCATCGCCCGGTGTATCGATCGTGGCGAGGGTGCCCGTGTCGAATAGCGCAGTCGTCGTCACCGCGACCTCGGCGAGCTGCACCTGGAGGAAGGTGCGATCGATCATCAGGCGGATGCGGTCGGTTCGATACGGCTGGTCGAGCACGATCTCGTTGACCGCGTCCACGTTGTCCTCGACCCGTGCGAGGGTGATCCAGCCCTCGGTGTCGAGCCCTTGGATGCGGAAGTCACGGGCCGCAAAAACCGTTCCGAACTGCTCGTTCCACTGTAGCCGAACCTGCTGCACCACGCGGGCGTCTGGCCAGCCGAGCTCGACCCACTGATCCTCGATCACGGCCGGCCGCCAGAACGTGAGCAGATCACCGTCAGCAGTAGCAGCAGCCGATTCGCTCGGTGCCCGCTCGCTCGACGCAACGAGATGATCGAAATCGTCGACCACTGGATCCAGGAGCGCCGGCACGCCGTCGCGCAGCAGGCGGTAGCCGAGCAGGTCTGGCTCAGGATTGGCGTTCCAATTCAATGAGACATCCAGATCGGCGACCGTCGCCATGAGCCCAGTCGGCGCGGTGGGCGGCTCGCCGGCCAGAACATTGCGCGATACGGGTCGACTGCGATTGCCCTCGGCGTCTTCCAACACCATGGTCACGGTGTTGGCGCCGAACGTCCAGGTCACGTCGAGCGCAATGAACCCATCTGCATCGGCGGTGGCCGGGGCGAGCACGGTCGTGCCCGTGGCGGTGACCAGCGTGCCGGTCACCGTGTCGCCAGCCCGCAGCCCACGGCCTGCGAGCGATGTGTCGAGGATCGGTGTTGGCGTGAATGGCTGGTCGAGCTCCGGAGTGAAGACCAGAGCAGGCGCCAGGTTGGAACGCTGAGATTGATTGCCCTCGGCATCGACCGCGGACACCTGGTAGTTGTAGGCAAACGGACGGTCCGCCACGTCGGTCTCGATCCGAGTCGTTTCCGTGATCAGGTCCGTCGTGATGCGCTGGAAGTCCCGGTAGACGTGGTAACCGGCGAGGTCATTGGCCGCCACTGGATCCCAGACCACGGTCACCTCACCACCATCCACCGCGACGCGGGCCACGGGTATCTCAGGCGCGGTGAGATCGGCATAGGTCACCACCACGACCGCCGGCGCCAGATCGACCAGCCCGCCGACATCCGTCGCCACGGCGCGCAGCTCGACATCGCCGAATACCAGAGCGAGGGCTTCCGGGTCGAGGGGTGCGCCAAAGGGTGCGGTGGACAGCAGCGGCCCCAGGTCATTCCAGGCACCGCCACCCACGCGCCACTGTAGCTGCACCGAGGCGAGATCTTGGTCCGTGCTCGACGCTTCGACGAAGACTGTGCTTTCGAAGCGACTTCCCGCCGCGGGCGCGACGATCGTGGCCCGCGGCGGCCCGGTCTCGACGATCGCTTCGGCAGCGTTCGACGGAACCGAGAGGTTCTCGGCTTCGTCGATGGCGTAAACCAGGTAGGAATACGTGCCGTCCGCGAGATCGCGATCCACGAAGGATGTCGCGTCGAGGGCAAAGGGCAGGAGCGAGCCCACGGCCGCGCCGCCGCCATTGACCAGCCGACCGTCTCGGTAAAGCAGGTAGCCCACCAGATCCGGGGCATCGCTCGGCGTCCAGTCGAGCTGGACATCATCGATTCCCGCACCGCTCGAGCCGACCACGGTCGCGGTCAGCACGGTGGGCGGCGTGGGCGCCTCGTTGTCGACCGTGACCACGACCTCGGCCAGGCCAATGTTGCCCGCCAGATCCTCGGCTTCGAGACGCAGGCGGTAGGGCTCGCCGTCGCCCAGACCAAGCGTCGACCAGGTGCCGAGCTCCTCCGAAACCACGGTCACGGGTGAGCGGCGCAGCTCGGTGGACGCGCCGGGTGCGCTCACGGGTGAGACCGAGAGCCGGTACTCGCGGAAGTCTTGACTCTCGGCCGTCCCGAGAACCGAAACCAGCCCTGACACACGCGCACCGTTCTCCGGCGCGAAGATCGCAGTGGTCGGTGGCGTGATGTCGACCTCCACCGACGCCTCGTTCGACGGCACGCTCTCGAGCCCTGCTTGATCGACGGCGGTCACCCGGTAGAGGTGCTCGCCCTCGGGCAGGGATGGGTCGAGGAACGCAGAAGCGGGAATTGGTGCCGGGGTGATCGGTTGACCAGCCCGGTAGACCCGGTAGCCGGCGAGATCCGATTCGGGGCTGGCATTCCAGTCGAGGCGCGCGTCGCGACCGTTCTCGATGGTCGCGACGAGATTCAATGGGGCGGCCGGCGGTGTGGTGTCGACCACGACGGTGATCGTGGTCTCCATCACGTTGCCCGGCAGATCGAGAGCCGAAAGGCGCAGGAGGTATTCGCCATCTGGCGGCAAGGCACTCCAGGTCGCCAGTGCGCCGCCCACCACGTTCTGGAGCCCGAAGCCGATATCCGTGAAGGGGCCCGGTACACCATTTGCCACGGTGGCCACGGCGAGCCGGTACTCGACCAGGTGAAGATCATTGGCCGTGCCAGTGGTCACGGTCGGTGCCGTGACAAAGCTGCCGGCGGCCGGCGCCGTGAGCGCCACATCCGGTGGCGTGTTGTCGATCACGATGCCGCGCCGCGCTTCGACCATGTTGCCCGCGCGATCCTCCGCCGACAGGCGCAAGGTGTAGAGCCCATCGGCCTGGGCGATCAGGTCCCAGGCGATCAGGCGCGACGTGTCCGGGCCGTCTGATCCACCCGAGACCAGTGTCGTCCACGCGCTCGGTGCCGAACCGAGACCGACTTCGAGTTGCCAGGCGGCGAGGTGGTCGTCGTTCACCGCGCCGGTGATCTCGAGGGGTCCTTGCACCGCCCCAACCACACGCCCTTCGCTCGGCTGATCGATCATCACCTCGGGCAGCGTGTTGTCAACCGTAAAGCCGGTTTCCTGTTCGCTCCGAATCTCGCCCGCGTCATCGGCGATCACCCGCAGACGGTAGACACCTTCCTCGAGGTCGTCGAGGGTGCCGAGGGTACCGGGGACGGTTTCGGGATTCTCCGAGCTGCCGATCTCGACGAAGGCCAGCGGTTCATCGTCGGACGCCACGAATGCCGTCCACGCCAAGAGGTGCGTGTCGGTCACCGCGCCCAGGACCGCCTCGTCCCCCCGCAAGAAGCCATCGGACTCCGGTCGGTCGACGACGATCGATGGCGGCGTGCGGTCGAGGGTGAAGCGTACGCGCTCGATCTGCTGGAAGGTGGGATCGGTCACCAGACGCGCGTCGAGCACGGCGAGGTAGTCGCCATCTGGAACGGGCAGACCACCCGGGTCGGCACCGACCCAGGTCCGGGCCGCGCTCGCTGCTTCGATCCGCTCACTGGCCACCGCAGCGACCTGCACACCGTCCTCGGATTCGATGGTGAGATCGATGTCGGCCGGCTCGACCAGGCCGAAGCGGAAGGCGATCTCTTCCCGCCGTTCGTCACCATTCGGCGAGAACAGCTCGGGGTCGGGCGTCAAGAAGGTGATCAGATCGTCGCGCACGGGCAGGCGCACCGGCTCGATCACCGTCGTCTGGTTGCCAGCACGATCCGTGGCCCGCATGCGCAGGCTCCAGTCGCCCGCCAGCCCAACCGTATTCCAGCGCTGGAGGCAGAAGCCGGTGAAGATCGCACCATCGACCGCGCAGGATCCGATCGCCTGCCAGGCCGTCGGATCATGGCTCTCGCCGAAGCTGACGTCGTTGGTGTAGCGCTCGGCAAGCCGGATCGATACATCGATGATCGCGGGCAGATCGAGGTCGCTGAGCGTGGGGAAGAGAATCTCGACGTCCGGTGGCACGGTGTCGACCTCGACACTGATGCCCTGCGCCTCCTGGTTGTCGCAGGCATCGCGCAGCCTCACCTGGATCCCGTAGATGCCGTCGGCCACGACGGCGCCACTGTCCGAGCGGCCATCCCAGAACAGTCGCCCGCCTGTGCTCGCCGCTTGTTCCGGAAGCAGCGTACGCACCACCGGCCCACCCCCGGCGGCCACCACCACGACCTCGACGGTTCCGGGCTCGTCGAGGGTGTAGTCGAAGATCACTTCGTCCCGGGCGCCGTCACCGTTGGGCGAGAAAGGCGTGGGTGTGCCGACGATGGCGGGCGGATCCGCGATCGTCACCCGCGGCCGGGGCACGAACGCGTCGATCACGAAGCTCCGCTCGGCGCACGCCAAGTGGCCGCCCTGGTCGTAGACCGAAACCCGTACCGTGGCGGGCCCATCCACAGCGTTGATCGCGGCAAGGCGGCCCTCGAAGGTCCAGCGATCGGGGCCGCCCCGTTCGAGCCCTGTGAAGGCCGTATTCAGGCCAGGCTGCTCCACGGTCACGTAGGGCAAGCCAATCTCGAAGGTCGGTGGCGTACGGAATTCACCGCCCGGCGCCTGGGCTTCCGTACGATCACCAATCCGCGGGAAGAGGCCTGACTCGGTCGACGGTACGCGCTCTTCGATCGAACCGAGGACATCCGCGACACCGCACACGATCGCACCTTCTTCGGGCGCGTCGAAGGAGATCGTCGGCGGCGTACGATCGATCACGAACGGCACTGCCGCGCTGAAGGTGGCGCCATCACCATTGGCCGCGTGGAAAACCACTTCCTCCACACCTTCGGGCCAGGTCGACACGCCGAGCTCGAAGGCATAGAGCAAGTCCGATACTGGATTCGTGACCGAGAAGAGCGTCTCGTCGTCTCCGTTGGACACGCTGCGCCGTACCTCGAGCAACGCCAAATCGTCGTCCCCCGTCAGGTCCGCGACCCGGACGTAGAGGTCGACGATCTCGGGCGGTGCCGCGCCGCAGGCCTCGGCCTGCCGTAGTTCGGGCGCGAAGAAGAGGCTGATGCAGGGGATCACGAAGGCCCCTTCGGAGCTCGCTGGCTCGATGGTGGTGATGCCGCTCGCGGGGTCGGTGACCGGAATCCCGCCGGTCGCACGTCCGTCGTAGGTCGTACAGCTCGCGAACGCGGGATCGGCTTCGAAGAGCACCACACCATCGCGTGCTTCGACCAACTGGGCGGCCTGCCAGACGCCGTAGCGCGGGTCGTCGGCGGAGCGCAGCAGAAGCTCGGGACCCTCGAGCAGACCGTCGACCGATTCGAGCACCACCAGCACGTCGTCGGTCTCGAAATCGAGGGTGTTCTCGGCGAGCATCGCGTCGATGTCGGCGATCAGGGTCGGCTCGACGCACGCTGTCTCGCTCTCGAGCCGAGCCAACAGCGTTGCATCCAACCTTCCCCGGAAACTGATCGGTGGACAGGTGGACGGTACGCGGATCTCGAAGCCGCTGGTCACGAATCGGCTGCCCAGCGCATCGCGCGCCGCCAGGCGGACGGTCAGGCCACCCTCCCCCGAAGACGGCGACAGCACGTCCGGAATCGCCCAGACGGCGGCCAGCTCGTGTTCCGTGGGAAACGTGCCGACCGTCGTGGACCCGGGCGCGACGAACGACGTCACCGGGTAGGGCACCCATGCTCCGGCGTCGTTCAGAACCTCGACAACGAAGTCACTCAGGCCCGCGACCACGGTCTCGGCCAGGGCGAAACGGAGCGTCCGCGTGTCGGCGACGACAAACGCCTGCGACACGCCGCCCGCCTGCTGCTCGATCAGCGATCCGAACGCGCTGCGGTTCGGGTCTGTGGAGACGAAGGGCGGCAGGGCTTCGAAACCCATGCCGTCGGGCGCCAGCCGATGGTCGCCGGCGGCGAGAATCATCAGCTTCTCGACGCCCAGCGCCGACGTGCTCACCGTCTGGTTGCCGGCGCGGTCGGTGATCCGCACCCGGAAGCGCGCGTGGGTGTAGGCGCCGTAGCCGACACTCGCTGTCCGTGACAGATCCCCGTCCGCGGTCTCGAAGGGATAGGCGTCCCAGCTTGCCGGGAACGCTCCGATACCCCGTTCGAGCACCTCGGTCGCGATCTCGAATTCTTCGGGACGCGACGCGCGCGGACGGAAGCTGAGCCCCGGCGTGATCGCGTCCGCATCGGTGTACGGCTCACGCACATTGAGGTCCACCTCGACCGGCGTGGTGTCGACCCGCACGGGCAGCTCGAAGCCCGCGAGACGGATGGTGTAGCGGCCATCCGGCACGACACTGCCCGACAGGTCAAGCCCGTTCCATGGCAACTCATAGACGCCGGCTTCGGGCGCAAGCTGGGTCAGCAAGACCGCGAGGTTTCCAGCTTCGTCGAAAATCTGCGCTTCGACATTGACCGGTTCGAGGGCCCGGTAATGGATCACCGCTTGATCCCGTACACCGTCGCTGTTGGGCGAGAAGATCTCCGGTTCGACGAAGACGTCGACAAGGCTCGGGAACGATGGCGAGGCCACCTGGCGAACGGTGTCGCGCTCGTTGCCAGCCAGATCACGAACGTTGAGACGCACCAGCCAGGTGCCCGGCCCTGGGGGCACCCAGGACTGGAAGAAGTCGTCGATCACCAACCGGTTGGAGCGCGGCGCGATCGGGAGCCAGGTCTCGGGTGCATCGCTGGACGCGTAGTAGAGCTGATAGGAGTCGAAATTCTGATCCGCAGCCGTACCTTCGAGCACCACGGCGTCGCTGTCTTGCGAGCGCCGCAAGCGCAGGTCAGCGGTCAGGTTGGCGAGCGAGCGCATCAGGAAGGCATCGCGAATGCCGCTACCGAAGCATGGCGAAGACGAATCCGACCAGTCTCGCCGCGACTCGAACAGCATCTGCTTGCCGGAAGCCGAGAAGCGTGTGGCGGAGCGATCGGTGATGCCCGGTGCCACGAACCGCCACGTATTCTCCGGATCCTCGATGCACGGCGTGCTCGAGGTCGGATCACAGTCCGATCCTGACTCACCGAGAAACACCGACCACCCGACCTGGCGGGCCGCGTCGACACCATCGAGGAAGAGCGCCTCGTCATTCGCCGGCCACCGCAAGGTGCCGAACGAGGTCAGAAACTCCTGCGCTGTCTTCGGACCGGGCGCGGGCCCAGTCGCGG
>CALFAM010000257.1 GCA_937948815.1 uncultured bacterium | reverse complement strand
GCTGTTCCTTTTCCGTGGCTGTAAGTGCTTGTGGTAAAGACACTTATATCACGAAAGGCAGCCCTTTCTTGCTTTCTGGTGATCCATGCGGGCTAGGTCGAGCAAGGCGCGGAGCGTCGTCTAGGGTCGCGGTGCGACCCGGCGTCTCGACCATCTGGGCGCCGGAGGCGTCTGCAATCCGATGCTCTGGCTTTTCTGGAAATTCCTGAGGCCGCGAAGAGGCATCGTACAAGCGAGTGTAGGCGTCGGCCAATCTGGCGCGCTCACCCCCACATTTACTCGTGATAGTAAATACTAGGCCAGACGGGGCAGTATGGTAAAAAGTTTTCGTCTATGCTGGCGATGGTAACACTAGGCTTAGGGCAGTCGCGCACCGTGCGAGTAGTACGAGCGAGACGTCCTGCAGGTCTGGGACGTCTGCGCAGAGTCCCAGTGCAGCCATGGCCGAGACTGTGACCGGCCAATGGTCAGGACGTCTATGGGCCGTGCGTGCTCCGGGGCTTCGAACACTGATCAGAAGCAAATCGCAACCTGATGAGGTAGAAAATGCAACGAACAGTAAGTCTAGTTCTATTCACACTGATCGCCCTTGCCCTCGTGCCGCAGCGCGCGCAGACCTCCGTCGCCATGTGCGTCACGGATCTTGTCTGCCAGGAGTGCCAGTTCATCGGGCCTCCGCACCAGCGCTTCGCGGCCTGTGTCCCGGTTGCTGACGACGGGATGTGCCAGTGTACGGTCGACATCACCGTAAATGCTGGAGCTTGCTCGATGGACGGCGAGTGCCTTTTCCAGAGTAGTGGTGGCGGTGGTGGCGGTGGCGGCTCGTGCACGACCTCGCCTGGTGAGGTGTGCCCCGCATCCTGCGAAACCTGCATCGATATTCAAGCCTTCTGATGTCTGCGCTCCTCGCACTTGCCTTGGCTCTGCTCGCTCCGAGCGCTGACGCCGGGCAAGTGCCCTCCCTATCTATCGCATTCCAGGTAGCCGATGAAGCAGTCGCGATTGCTGAACGGTTGGACACGTTCAAGATTGTTGCGACGCCGACGGACAGGCCACCGAAACCCGACGCGTTCACCGTCGAGGTTCCTCTTGAGTCTCTCGGGCCGTCGTCTCTGACGCTTCCTGATGGCGACTGGCGGGTGGAAGTGGTCGCCGATGGCCTGTGGTCGAACCCCGCCGAGATCTCTGTCGCAAAGCGGGACACGATTCGCCACGTCGCACTGAGGGTATGGCCTTCGGCGACGATCCGTGCTCGAGCGAGCGTGCCGAATGGGTATGAGATGCCGGATGTCATGGCCGTGAACTTCCGTCCGCCACCCGGTGTCGAGTTCGAGGATCCGCCGAAGAGGACACTGCGTTGTCCTATCCGAGACGGTGAGTTCGAGTGCGAGCTCCCAGCCGGCACATGGGATCTCCGATTCCTCACGCCTCCTTGGGCGCCGCAGTTTTCGTGGCGCGCGTCGGCACCCGCTGGCGAAGAAACGGATCTTGGACGCCTCTCGCTCACACTTGGCGGCTCTTTGACGGGTTGGGTGACCGCACCTGCTGGTACCGCTCCCGCCGGAGCGCGAGTTGCGCTCTACCAGGCTGGTACAGCCCAGCTTTCACCTTCGGAGCGCGCTCGCGCCGCGACACGAGAACTCACTGCAACGACCAATGAGGATGGCTTCTTCGAGATTTCCGGGATCGCTCCTGGAGACTTCATCGTGGAGGCTCGAAAAGACGGTCTAGCCGTATCAAAGGCCAGTGTGAAGATCGCGCCCGGGCACCACATTGAGCTGGTATCGCCGGGCCTCGCGCTGGAGCCCGAGATTTCGCTAGACGTGTTCGTGAGCCCTGGACAGGCGCCGGGCGCGCAGCCTTGGCGGTTGATCTTGCACGAGCAGATCGGTGCCGGGACGCCGGAAGTCAAGCTCGTCCGGGTGCATGACGGTCCAGTCTCATTGTCTGGTGCCGCATTGGTGACCGGGCTGGAGGCTGGCGAATACAAGGCCGTGCTCATGAGCGGTGAGCAGGCGTGGTGGACTGACACGATCCAGGCGGGAGGAGCCCACGGGCCGCTCATTGTCGACCTCCCGGTGGTCGAAATCGCCGGCACGGTGCTCCTTGATGGCGATCCGCTGCCCAAGGCGAAGTTGCATTTCGGCGGCTTCTCTGGTCAGCCGCGTGTCACGATCCACTCCGACGGCGATGGCTATTTCTTCGGTGCCGTTCCCCGCCCTGGAAGCTGGCTGGTAGGCGTGCACTCGGCCGGCGCCGGCATCAGGCGAGAGCTCGAGGTGGACGTTGACCTGCAGGTGGGCCGTCAGCCCGAGAGAATTCGCATTGAGATCGAAGACCATGCGATCACCGGGAAGGTAGCGATGGCCGATGGCAGGGCCGTCGAGAGCGCCATCGTCACTGCAGTGTACGAAGACAGGCGTATGACCTACACCACGACCGATGAGCTGGGGCACTACGAGGTTCGTGGGCTACCCGAAGGCGCCGTCCAGCTGAGCGCCTCGGCGTCTCGAAGCCGCGTGTCGGAAGTCCACACTGTGGACGTGACCAATGGCGATTCGGTCAGACAGGACCTCGTTCTCAGTGAGAGGCGCACGATCACGGGACGGGTCTACTCAGAGGCCGGCTCGGTCGTCGGCGCGCGAGTGCTCCCGACTCCAGTAGGCGTCGCAACACTCGGCATCTCTTACAAGACGACAGACTCGCGTGGCGAATTCGAGTTTCATGTCCCGCAAGAGACAGCCGCCGTAGCCCTGCAGGTTGAAGCTCCCGGATTCGCGGTGCGACTCCTCACTGTACCGCTCGATGGCGTTCAGGACGTCCCAATCCTGGTTGGGCAGGATTCGGGCACGTTGACGATCCGGGCGCCGGCGGATCTGGAGGATCGTCACTTGGCGATCGTGCACGATGGTTTCGCTTGGCCAGCAACGATGCTTGCCCATCTCGGGGACCAAGCAGCTGGCACCGTAGATTCGAGCGTCGTCAACGTTGCGGGTCTAGCTCCGGGTGAGTACTGGGCGTGCTCTATGACTGGCGAAGAGATCTCCCTGATTCATCGCGGAATGGCGATACCGAAGCTGGCCGCCTGCCGTTCTGGTCATCTGGGAGCGAACAGCACTCTCGAGCTCAACTTCTAGGCCGAGGTTTCGGAGCGGGGTGGGCTCTTCGCTCTCTCCGGCGCCGCGCGCTTCACTGTCGTAGCAGTCACCCACCGAGCCCATCGACGGTCGCACGCCTGTGCGCTTGCAGCGCAGCCCGAAGGCAATCGACGTGTATTGGGTTCCCTGGTCCGAGTGGTGGATGACCCCGTTGGGCTGGCGTTGTTGAAGCGCCATGTCGAGTGCCTCGGGCACGAGGTCGGTGCGCAGGTGTGTCGCCATCGACCAGCCCACGATCCGGCGGCTCCAAGCATCCAGTACGACCGCGAGGAAGAGGAAGCCTGACCACGTCGGAAGGTAGGATATATCGGCAACCCACAAGCGGTCTGGCCCCTCTGCGCTGAAGTCGCGGTCGACTAGGTCCGGCGCTGGCCGTGCCCGTTCGCTGCGGATCGTCGTGCGTGTGCCTCGACGCCGGCTTACGCCCTTCAAACCTTCGACGCGCATCAGCCGAGCGACACGCTTGCGGCCGATCGCCGTTCCCTCCTCAGCCAACTCGGCGTGGATACGCGGAACGCCGTACGTCCCGTAGGATTCAGCGTGGATTCGACGGATCGAACGACGAAGCTCGCCGTCGCGGCAGGCGCGAACCGAAGGCTTACGCTTGAGCCACGCATAGAAGCCGCTGGTGGAGACATCCAGCAGCCGGCACATCGTCCTCGCTGGGTACATGGCTTGGTGCGCCTTCACGAGCTCGAACGCCTTCCAGGCACCGAGCCGGTCTCCTGGGCGAACCAAGCCGCGGCTTTTGCCAGAATCTCGCGCTCCTGGCGTAGCTGCTTGTTTTCACGACGAAGACGACGAAGCTCGTCCTGCACCGTCGTCAGGCCGTCCTTTCGATTCCCTTCGTCGAGATCCGCCTGGCAGATCCAGTTCAGAGCGCCTGGGCGGATGGCTCGAACTCCTTCTCCAGTTCCTCAGGTGATCGACCTGAACGAGCCAGCTCGACCATGCGAGCGCGAGATTCCGGCGGGTATGGCGGGCGTGTCTTCGGCATTGTGGACTCCTTGTCCCAAAAGGGTAGA
>CALFAM010000256.1 GCA_937948815.1 uncultured bacterium | reverse complement strand
CGTCAGCGTCCATGCGCGCGATGAGCTCGCCACGGCAGGCGGCCAGGCCATGGTTGAGCGCGGTGATCAGTCCACCATGCGGGATCGAGAGGACGCGCAGCCGCGGATCCCGCTGCGACCACCGGCTCAGCAGGGCAGCCGAGCGGTCGACCGAGCCATCGTCGACCGCCACGATTTCGAAATCGGTGAACGTCTGGCGGAAGAGGCTGCGCAGGCAGGTGTCGAGGTCGCGCTCGGCGTTGAAGACCGGCAGCAAGACCGAGAGAGCGGGAGAACGCGCGGTGGTCAAGTGGCGCGACGGCCGCTCAGCATCCGTTCGGCCAGGCCGTTGGGGAGCAAGCGAGTCAGGAGGATCACCAGGAGCTTCATCTGCCAGGGGAAGATGTCTTCGCGGCGCCTTCGCTCGATGCTGTCGGCGATTCGGCGCGCGGCCTTTTCGGTCGGCCACATGAACGGCATGGGTGCCTTGTTGAGGTCGGTCAGCTCACTCTTCACGAAGCCAGGGCAAATCGTGGTGACGGCAATGCCCTTGGGACGGAGTGATAGACGAAGGCTCTGAAGATGAACACGCATCGCGGCCTTGCTGCCGCAGTAAGCTGCCGCGTGGGTCAGGCCGAAGTAGGACGCGACCGATGCGATGCCCACCAGGTGGCCAGAGCGCTGATCGAGAAAGCGGGGCAGCGCCCAGTCGACGACGCGCAGGGTTCCGAGAAGATTGACGTCGTACATCGCCATGGCGCGGCCGGGCTCGAACTTGGCCGGCGGCTCCGGGCGGCCGTAGCCTGCGTTGGCGATCGCGATATCGCAACCGCCGAGCTCGGTCGCCAGCGCGTCGAGGGCGGCGTGAGTGGCCTCGGTCGAGCTCACGTCAGCCGTGGCCCAACTCGCGCGTGAACCCGTCGCTCGCAGCGATTCGGCGAGCTCGACCAGGCGATCTTCCCGACGGGCGAGTAGCCCAACATGACAGCCGCGCCGCGCCAGCTCGCGGGCCAGCTCCGCGCCGATACCAGACGACGCACCCGTGATCAGCGCGACACGCTCTCGCAGTTCCGTCACAATGGAGCGAGGATAGCAGCCCCACGGCCCGCGTTCCTGGTGGACGTCAGAACGAAGGCGGTTCCACCCGGTCTACGATGGGTGTGCCTTGAGCGGTCCTGCACGCTTTGATCACCCCGTCGATCGCGGCAAACGCTCGAAAGTGCGGGTAGCCTCGACCATAGGCTGACTGCTGAATGGCGACGACGAGGCTCAGCTCGGGCACGATTGCCATGACGTTTCCCCCGTTGCCAGAGGCGAAGAAGACGGTCCAATCACGACCGTTGACACGGCGCTCGGCGACCAGCCAGAAGCGGCCGTAGCCCGTCTGAAGGTGCGGGGGGCCGTCAACCGGGAAGCGCGCCTGCAAGCTGTCTCGAACCCATCGTTGGCTGATCACCTGCTCTTGGTTCCAAACCCCGTCTGCTAGATAGAGCTGCCCGAGCTTGGCGAAATCGCGCGCCGTCAGGTAGAGCCCTCCCATGCCGAAGGTCGTGCCTCGAGGGCCTCGAGTCCAGAAGTACTGGTCAATCCCGAGGGGGCCAAAGAGGTATCGATCGGCGAAATCAGCGAGGCTGGCACCGCTCACCTGCTCGACCAGTGCACCGGCGAGGTACGCGGACGCCGAGTTGTACTGATAGCGCTCGCCGGGCGCGAACGCCATCGGGAGGTCCAGTACGAAACGTAGGAAGTCATCCGCGTTCTTGAGGTGAACCTCGTGCCCGGCTGAGCCGATGTCGTAGGCGTCAGCAGCCAGCCCAGAGGACATGTCGAGCAAGTGTCCCACGGTCATCGCGTCCTTCAACGGGCTCGGATTGGCGACCGGTAGGCGGTCTGCGACGATCGACAGCACGCGGGCTTCGACGCCATCGATCAGGCCGCGGTCGATCGCGATCCCGACCAGTGCGCCGGTGAATGTCTTGCCGGCCGAGCGGACGTCGTGAATGGTCTCGACTGCGTAGCTATTCAGGTACTGCTCGACCACGAGCTTCCCATGCCGAGCAACGAGGATGCTCCGGAAGTCGTTCGTGCCGTGCGCGTAGCCGACTTGGGTCACGACATCCTTGATCTGGTCAGGATCGAGGCCCACCTCGGGCAGCGTGCCGACTGCCCAGCCATCTCCCCGATCCTGGGGCTCGAGGTGCGTGTACTGCTGGGCGCTCGTGGCGGCGGCGAGCATGAGGCCAGCAACGAGCGCGATCGCATGCGCGCTGCGTCGTCGGGCGCGAGGTGTCACGCACGCCAAGGCGGACCGAATGGAAGTGGTTGCTGGTAATTCGTCCGGCTTCATGGTGTTGCCCTCCAGTACCGTCTTCGTCTGCCGTATCCCTACCCGCGCCATCGCCTGGCTGTTTCGCTGGCTCGTCAGGTCGATTCACCATAGCTCCTTGGGCATTGTCGGCACCGAGGTGAGGCGATAGTCTGGTCATCGATACTCTGTTGGGGACTTGGAGGACTGGAACTTGCACCGAACGCGCCCCCTCGATGCCGTGGAGATCCGGGTGCTCGGCGTGCTGCTCGAGAAGGAGCAGACGACGCCCGAGAGTTACCCTTTGACCATCAACCAGACGATCCTGGCCTGTAACCAGAAGAGCAACCGTGACCCGGTCACGGCGCTGACCGAGACCGAAGTGGTCGAAGCCCTGGATCGCTTGGCCGCCGATGTCCTGGCCTGGCGTAGCACAGGTTCGCGTGCGGAGCGCTGGGAGCACCGGCTCGATCGACGCTGGTCCTTGGCGTCGGATTCCAAAGCGATGATGACGCTGCTGCTGCTGCGCGGCGCACAAACGCCTGGCGAGTTGCGCACGCGCAGCGGCCGGATGCACAGCTTCGGCTCGGTCGGCGAGGTCGAGGCGGTGCTGATGCGTCTTTCGGAAGGCACC
>CALFAM010000255.1 GCA_937948815.1 uncultured bacterium | reverse complement strand
CACCGAGAAACACGTAGGACTCGGCGAGCAGATTCGGGAGCGTAGAGTGCAAGCCGAGCGAGACAATTCGCGGCATGGCCTTCTCCATCGCCTCAGCAGCCTTGGCATGTTCGTCGAGGTGGAAGGACGCCAGCCCCCAACCCGTCCATGCGTCGACATCGGCCGGGTCCAAGGCCACAACCTCGGCGAACTTCTCACGGGCAGCTTCGTAGTGTTCACGAGTCATGTCGCGCATGGCACGAATCAGGAGCATTCGCTTACGATCTTTCTGTGATCTCACCTCTTCCAATCGAAAGTAGGCGCCACCCAGCCCCCCTCGCCCGGACCAGGCAGAGCCGTCCGCGCGGGTCACACCCTGTGGAATTGTCTTGAGCCTCAGCTCATAGGCACCAGGTGCGAAAGGACTTCCGTCAGCTTGGCTGATCCGCAGTTCTGTACGCATTCCGACACCAGGTTCCAGCACACCGGATCGAGACGGCGCCTGCGGAAGGGGATCGGAGAAGGAGTAGCGTGTCGTCTCAGTGCCCCATTCGATGACGAGGTCGGCTACCGTGATGAGCTGGCCATCATGGCGTAGCGAGACCCCATGTCCACCTGCCAGGCCGTCGGAGAAGAAGAGTTCCTCGTGCCCTTCCTCATTCGACACGTTGATCTCGAACTCGAGAGTCTTCTCTGTCGTGTAACCAACCAAATCTCCCTCGACGCTCAGCGTCCGAAGTGGCAATGCATAGACACCCAAGTAGCTGTCTTGTGCCTGCACTGGAACGACAGCAAGCCCGACGAGTAGTGTACTAAGAATCCAAAGGCGCATCGTTGACTTAATCATGGCTCACAATCTCCTACGGGTGCTTGAGGTGCAGACGCATTTGACCTTGATCGAATCCGTCATATTGGCTTGCGGGATCGTTCGGACCATTAGCACCAGGAAACACGCCGCTATTCATGGCGGACAGTCCGGGTCCTACCTCGGCGGCTGAGCATGGCGCAGGACTGATCCCACGATGACAGAGATGCAAGCCATGCCCGACTTCATGCGCCAACGTCCGCATCATTGCGTTGGGTGCGACCGCCGGCGCTACGCCACACATCGACGTGAACGACGCAGGGAAAACGTGAAGCACCAAAGTCTCGTTGGGCGTGGCAGGAGCACCGGAAAGCGTCAACGCCTGTCCCAAGAGACAGCCGACGGTGGTAGCAGCCGTTGCGCGGAGCGCCTTTTGTTCCGAGTGACCTGGAATCGGCCCTCCCGTTCCGCCGTTGGCATCATTGCCGTTGATCACGCGGATCGGGTTGTACTCCGTTGGTTGTAAATCGTCGTGACCCCAGACTTGGTGAACGTCGAGTGGAAGGTTAGGGTCAGCGTAGGCAGCACCTCCAACAAGGCTGCTCGAGATGAAAAGATCCTTGACAGTCGGACTGGTTCGAATGTGCGCACCTCTGGCCATGAACCCACGGTACTCCTCGTAGACGGATAGACCGTCGCCAGTTCTTCCGTTCGCCGGGTTCGTTGGGCTTAGCGGCGCACTAGCAATGGGCACGAAATCCGCATCGTTGTCTGCCGCACGATTGTGCGACGTGATCATCTCGCCGCCAGATTCTTCCCACCCAGCATCCGGTAACATATTGCCGTCATCGTCCATGGGAATGCGACACTCGTGGGCAGCGCCGCCACCAACGGGCGCGACGCTGGCGGTCGTAAAGCCGCCGTAGTCACTCGCTACGAAGTCGACACGCGCCGTGTGATCTCCTCCAAGTGTCACCGTCGCTTGCTGCCCTCCCGACCCCAAATGGAAGTCCGGAGCCGTGCTGCCACCAGAGACTGGCCAGTTACCCGCGACGCCAACGAAAGCAGACGTCTCGCTGAGTGAGATACGAACCTGTGAAACACCACTCGGTGGCGGAACCACCTTGACGTTGCCGTTCTGGACGTCGACATACGCAGCGACCAACTTCATGCGCTGGGGCGTCACCGAGAGATCGGGAACACTCGCCCCGTCCAACCTGGCACCCGGAACGTATTTCGGCAGATCGTCAAGGTCCGCCATCGGTACAGCTGTCGTCGTCGAGAAGTTGTTGTCATCGTCTACGTCCAAGAACAGACGGAGCTCTCCTGAGGCTGGCGGTACACAGTTCGGCTGCACATCGATCACCGGCCCTTCCGAGACGAACGCGCGATCGAAGACGACGCCAGAAGTTCGAATCGATACCGTAGCCGGCTGGCAGCAGTTGAGACGCAGCTCGTTGTCACGCTCACCGCTCAACGAGCCCGGAACCAGGTCGAACGCTTCGACACAATTGTCGTCGCTCGTATAGGTATGCGAGTCGATCCGTCCACTGGGCGGCAGCTCGACTTCTTGATTGAAGCCGACACAGCGATCGAAGGTACGTGAAAAGCCGCCGACGAATGGGATGAGGACTGCAACACCACCGCGGATGCAGAATCTCGCGTCGCCAACGCCGTCGCTGCAGATGGTGAAGCTGAAATCGAACTCCAGGAAGGCACTGACCGCGAAAGTTAGTGAGGTGAAGCTGAGCGTTCCACCCGGCAGCAGGGCATTGATCACCTGCTGGTTGAGCGGATCACCGGCATCGTCGAAGAGGGAGAGCAGAACAGCTGACCAGTTAAACCGTCCGCGTGCACCGAGCGAGAAACACACTCCATGGCCTTTGTTCGCGAGCTGCTCGGCCCTGGTAATCGAGGTGCGTTTCTCGTCGTCATGAAGGTGCTTGCGAGTCTGGTCCGGTAGCGCGGGATGGTTGAAGGCCGGATCCTGGAAGTAGATCCGAGGAAGCTGCCCAGTGTTGGACGATTGGTTGACCTGGAGGCCTCCACCTTTCGACTGGCCGAATGGGGCCGGAGACTGGGCCTGGGACGACCCTCCTTCCGTCGTGATCAAGTGAGTGGCCACGGTCGCCGAGCTTTCGTCCGGCCGGATGACCAGCGGCAGCATGGTGATGCCGCCCGCGCCTTCGATGCGAATGTCGAGGTCACCGATCGGCACATTGTCGGCGACAAAGAGAACGCCCGAGAGCGACTTGCTGTCCGAATTGTCGACATCGAGCAACCGAACACCGGCGTGCATGGGCACGACATTCGCGCCAGCCAGGTTCTCACCCGCGACTTGCAACACATGGACGCGGCTGCGAATCGGTTCCGACGGCGTCCACATATCAATCACCGGCTCCGGGCCGACGATGCGGAATTGCGCAGCCGTCGCCCCCGACGGGGTCTCGATCCCGAGGTTATAGAAACCATCGACACCCGATGCCGTGGCGTCGACCCGAACGGTCAGGCGACGACCGTCCGAGCTGACGCTCTGCAACGTCGCGCTCGGATACACCCGAGGATCGGCACCTTCCGCCGGACGGGTCGCGACATAGACCTCGGCGTTTTGGAAGTTCGCACCGTGAATGGTGATGTTCTTGATCTGGCCGCGACGAACCGGCGCACCATCCACCGAGCTGACCTCGGGGGCAGGCGTCTCCGGAGCCTCGACCGTGGCGATCAGATCGATGTGCAGCGGAATCGGCCGCACGTCATCACTGTGGTAGATCCAAAGCTGAGCATTGTGGCTGCCGGCCTGTGTCGTATCGAGGCGAACGTCGAAGCCGTCTGCCTGGCCCACGGCGAGCGGCGAGTCGAGGGTTCCGACAATCGAGAACACATCCGAGCCGACGATCCGGATGTTCGATGGGTGATGCTCGAGAATCAGGTTGCGCGCATCCGACTCGCCAGCATTGCTGACCACGATGTTCTTGGCAATGGAGCCGCCCTCGGCGCCATGCTCGACCGTGCCCCAGAGAACATCGCCGTTCTCTGGCAAGGCCGTTCCACCGTCCGCACGCACCATGAGGATGGCGCGCGACCCTTCGCCCGAAGCGAAGTTGGTGTCGGCGTTCAGCCAGTCCGGCGGCTGCTGGCCGCGGAAGTCCATGGCCCAGTAGGCGACATCGTTGATCGGGCCGAAGGTGCCGAAGCTCGCCTCGGGTCGAACGCTAAACACGACCGTGCGCTGGTTGCCGACCTTGGAGGTCGAGCAGCCGACCAGGGTCACGGTGTTGGGATTGAAAGCATCCGGGCGTTTCGACGCGAATCCCCCACCGGTGCACGGAAGCTGGTCACCCGTCCACAGATAGCCGAGACTTTGGTCGCGCCACGAGAAGTTGCCCCGCGTATGCGCGGCATTGCTGCCCTTGAGGTTGATCAGGGCTTTCATCTCCCGCACACCGCTACCGCTATCCGACGCCTTGGCGGTGATCTGGTAGACGCTCTGATCACCAATCGACCAGCTATCACTCGAAACCGTGAGCCCGCTGAAGGTCGGCGGCTCGTTGTCGACACGGTAGCGGCCGTTCCAGGTGCCCACCCGCCCCGTGTTGTCGCGGGCACAGAGGTAGAGCACGTTGTCGCCTTCTGGCGCGCTCAACGTGGCACCCGAGCTGGTCAGCGTGCCGTTGGTGCACGCGGCGTTGAGCGGGGTACCCCAGCGATAGCGCAGCTCGGCCAGCCCACTGTTCGATGCCGCGTTGCCTTGAATGTCCGCCGCCACAATGGTCGCCGAAGCCGAAGCGAACCAGCCGTCCGACGCACCGGAGGCGGATACTTGCGGATCGTAGCGGTCGATGCGAACGAAGCGCGGTGTGTTCCAGGGGCCGTAGGTCCCGGCACCGTCCCGGGCCCGCACCCAGATCGCCCGTTGCTTGCCGTCAGCCGGCAGGTGCCCGCCTCCAATGGTGTGGGACGTGCCACCGTCGGTGGTGATCGTCGCAGCACAACCACCCCACGTGCCAGGCGGCAGGTCGTTGCTGCGGCAGTAGTTGTAGCCGTCGATCACACCACCGGGGTCGGTGGCCGGGGCAACGCTGGCCGTGAAGGCTCCCGTGACCCAGCAATCACTCGTTCCAGGCGTCGTCCAGGCGCAGTTGACGCTCGTTGGTCCAGGTGCGGTCGGCGCACCGTCATCGACCCGGTACGTGCCACTCCAGGTGCCGACCCGGCCGGTACGATCCCGGGCGCACAGGTAGAGCGTGTTCTCCCCTAGCGGGGCCTCCAGCGCGGCGCCCGAGCTCGTCACCGTGCCGTTGGTGCAGGTGCCGTTGGTCGGTGTATTCCACCGATAGCGCACCTCGGCGAGGCCACTGTTCGCGCTTGCGCCGTTCGTCACGTCGGCGGCCGCGACCGTCGCCGTGGCGGAGGCCACCCAGGTGGTCGAAGCACCCGAGGCATTGACCGCCGGGTTGTGTCGGTCGAAACGCACGAAGCGCGGAGTATTCCACGGCCCCCACGTCCCGACGTGGTCACGAGCCCGAACGTAGTAAGCCCGCCGCTTGCCGTCCGCGGGCAGATGTCCGCCAGCGATCTGGAAGGAAGTCCCACCATCGTGAGTGATGTTGGCCTGGCAGCCACCCCAGACGTCGGGATTCACATCGTGACTTCGGCAGTACTCGTAGCTGTCGACGCCCGAAGCGCCGTCCGAGGCCGGGCCGACACTGACTGTGAAAGCGCCCTTCACCCAACAATGCGAACCGTTGGTCCAGTCGCAGGCGACGGTCGACGCGCCGGGGGCTGTCGGTGCCGTCTGGTCCATCTCGACGTAGACCTCGGGGTTGTCCCCGTAAGCCGTACAAGCATTGGCGCTGTCGCAAGCACTGAAGTAGTAAGCACGCCGCGAGCCATTCCCCGGAAGATGAGCACCGCTCACCGTGATCGACGAGCCCGCGTTGTTGGAAATCGTGGTTGAGCACCCTCCCCAGCCCTGAACATCTTCGCTGCGACAAATCCGAAAATGGTGCGCTCCGGGGGAAGACGCCGAGATCGTGAACGGGCCATCGACATAGCAACGCCCGCCGACGACGGCGTCGCACTGCGGCGCCGGCTGGGTCGGCACGGGAGGTACGACAGCCCACGCGGTAGCGGCCCAGAACGTCGAAAGTAGAAGGGATACCCAGGCGAACCCTGGCGCCATGCTCTTGCGTACGGCGCGATGACTCGCTGGGGCGGTGATTCTTGGTAAGGGGTTTCGACGGTACTCACTCATCGATCGGCTCCGGCTTGCGGGCACTCGAGGCATCCGGGCGGGCACCGAATCAGCATCGGTTCCCGGGTCCGGAGCCATCGAGCCCCCGGCATCATTGGACGAATCAGTCCGCACACCAGCACCCGAACGCGGACGCGGTACGCGAAGTCTTGCTGCTCGTTCTGCACGGCGCGGATGCGTTCGAATCGTGCTCAACGAAGTCAAACCGGACGGCTGCGCGCTCCAAATCGCGCCAGGAAGGGCTACCCCTTGGCTTCCTTGTGCACAGTGCAATACAATTATGAAGATCTCTCGATCTGTATGTTCGTACGCCATCTCATGTCACGACGGCGCGCGAGCTCATCACACGCAGCGCGGTATCAGCACGATCTTGGGAGTTCTCATGCCCGACACCCTTCATTCCGTATTTGGGCTGGCCATGGTCCTGGCGGTGCTCGTCGTGCTCGTCGCGTCGCCCGGTCTGTTGGCACCGAGCGCCGAGGTCGACGTGACCGTCGCCCTGGTCACCGCCTGGCCGGGCGGCTTCACGGGTGAGCTGAGGATCCGCAATGCCAGCGATGTCACCATCGACGGTTGGTTGCTGAACACCGACCACCAGGACCTCACCATCAGCTCGGTCTGGAATGCCGTGATCCAGACCCAGACACCCGATCAGCTCGACATCGCCAATGAGTCGTGGAACGCGACCATCGGTCCGGGTCAGGTCGCCGTCGTTGGCTTCTCCGGCTCGGGTACCCTCGCCGCTTCCTCGTTCCTTGCCTGTGCGCTGAATTCCGGCACCTGCACGCTCGACTTTGTCGACGACACCAACAACCCACCGCCGCCGGGCAACGATCTGATCACGATCATCGAGTTGGACACGGAAGGACCGCGCCTCGAAGCGGTGCAGCCGCGGGGCGGCAAGCGTGAGTACACACTCCAGATCGCCACCCGGCCGGACGCCACGTTCGAGGTCATCAGCAGCCATCCAGAGCGGGTCGCCGCGAGCATCGTCGAGGGCAACCGGCTACGCATCACCGGGCATGAGCCCGGGCGCGCCCGCCTGCACGTCCGGGAGCTCGGCAACGTCGGAGAGCGCCGTTTGGGTGTCAAGATTCGCCGAGACGACCAGGGCATTCCAGGCCTCCCCCCCTACCTGGCCATCGGTTCGGTGAGCGAGGACACGGAACCCGATCTGGCGTTCTGGTGGGATCTCGAAACAGGCAGGCGCAACAAGCGCATGGACGTCCGCTACATCTACCTGAACGGCGGCCCCTTCGAGGGCTGGGACACCTGGACCAACGTGCGTGGGGACCGCGCCCGCCGCTACATCCGCGAGAGCCGCCGCCTGGGGCTGATCCCCTTCTTCGTCTTCTACAACATCCCCGACGACAACGAGAGCTACATCACCAACCTCGAGCACATCCAAAGTGAGGCCTATCTCGCCGCCTACTACGAGAATCTCACTCTGGCGCTCGCCATCGCCCGTGAAGAAGGTGGTGAGGACCCAGTGGGTTTCGTGCTCGAGCCCGACTTTCTCGGCTACCTGGCGCAGAACGCCGATGCATCGGCGAGCGAGGTCATGGCGCAGACCCACGTCGCGTACGACGCAGGCATTCTGGTCGCCGGCATCGATCCGCCTTTTCCGAACACCGTCAAGGGATTGGTCGAGTCGATCAACTACATCATCCAACGTGACGCTCCCAATGCCCTCTTCGGCTGGCAGATGAATCTGTGGGCGTCACCCGCTGGCGGCTTCACGACCCCGATCCCGGGCCGCGGCCTCATTCACCTCACGGACACCCTCGGCATCGACGAGGGACGCACACGAATCGCCCATGAGGCGGCCGCGATCACCGACTACTACCTCGATGCCGGGGTCGCATCCCACGGCGCGGACTTCCTCTCGATCGACAAATTCGGGCTCGATGCCGGCGCCGAGCCTGGCGCGGCTGCCGACCCCGCATCCTCGACGTGGTTCTGGAACAGCGACCACTGGCACAACTACCTGATCTTCGTACGTGCCATGCACGAGACGTCGTCCCTGCCAGTCGTGCTGTGGCAGCTTCCCGTCGGCCACATCAATACTTCGCAGGCGACCTCCCCCTACGCCGCAGGGGGGCTCTTTCCCGCGCTCGACAACACCGCCACCCACTACGAGGACTCGGCAGGGACCTTCTTTCTCGGCGACACCTTTACCGCCACAGGGGTGCGCTTCGACCACTTCGCAGCCAACGAGGGAAACGCTCCGGGTATCAGCAGTTCCGGTGACGCGGTCACCTGGCGATCCCATATGCAAGCCGCTGCGGACGCCGGTGTGATCGCGGTACTCTTCGGCGCCGGTGTGAGCATCAGCACCGACGGCGTCGGCACCCCACCCACTGACGCCCATTGGTGGATGACCAAGGTTCAGGACTACTACGCTTCGCCCGTGCCGCTCGCTCCGGCAGTCATCTTCTCGGATGGCTTCGAGACCGGCGACACGAGCCGCTGGTAGATGCGGCGCCATTCGCTGCCCACGACGGCATGAGCCCAGGAAACACCGCTGCCAGGCGGTCACGGCGCCCGTGACCCGCGAATGACGCCTGGAAGGGCAGCGCTCGGATAGAATCGGCCTCCCGGCCGTGCCCATTCACGCAGCGTGTCGGTCAACTCATCGACAATCGCTCGTTCCCAAGCATTCGAGGAAGCATCATGAAAAACGTCTTTCGCCTCCTGCCCCTGTTGATTCTGCTCACCCAACCAGCCCTCGGTAGCGTCGTCTTCGAGTTCGACGTCGATGACCAGAGCGGTAGCGAGCAGACGAGCACGGTCACCGCGCTCGTGGCCGGTGAGAACCTCAAGCTGGAAGTCAACGACGAGCGCAAGAACGATCGCACCGAGATGATCTTCCGGGGCGCCCGCAATGAGATGGTCGTCGTCAACCACGGCGACAAGTCCTACATGGTGCTCGACCAGGAGACGCTCGAAGCGATCGGCAGCCAGATCGACAGCGCCATGCAAGAGGTCAAGGACGCGCTCGCCGAGGTTCCCGAAGACCAGCGTGCCATGGTCGAGAAGATGATGCAGGAGCAGCTCGGCGCCCTGCGCGGCAACGATGCAGACGAAGGACCCCGTGTCGAGGTCAAGGCTACGTCGATCCGCGGCGAACAGGCCGGCTACCCCTGCGTCAAGCACGAAGTATTCATTGCCGGCAAGAAGCAGCGCGAGCTCTGGGTCACGGACTGGGACCGCGTCAAGGGCGGCAAGCAGGCCATGGATGCCTTCAAGGCAATGGCGAGCTTCTTCGAAGAGATGATGAGCAGCTTCGGCGCCGCGGGTGGCTTCCTCGAAGACAACTTCGACAACCCCTTCGCGCAGATGGACCAGCTCGGCGGCTTCCCGGTGCTGACCCAAGAGCTCGACGAGAACGGCAACCTGGAAAGCGCGGCGAGTCTGCGTAGCGCCACGGAGCGCGAGCTCGACCCCGCCACCTTCGAGCCCCCCAAGGGCTACAGCAAGCGCTCCATCCTTTAGCGACGTCGCCTCCTTGACCAGTGCTTTCGTCGGATCGTTCCTCGAGACACCCTGGCTGCTCGACCCCGAGGCTGGCGGGATCTCCTGTACCGATCCCGATTCGTTCGGCAACATGATCTGGCTGACGGCGGTGGTCTTCGGACCGGTCAAGAGCTCGTTGCTCAACCTGGTGCCCGTTCCCGATCAAACCGACGCCTACAGCACAACGATCTGGGGTGGCCTGCACCTCGGCATGTTGATCGCCCAGGGGGCTGCTGCCGGAGAGCTGGTGAGCATCGGCATGGTGAACAATACGCTCCAGGTGATGGCGCCCGAGCTCCTCCAATTCGGTTCGACACCCGAAGTCAATACGGCGACATCAGGCGTCAGCTCGACCGCGTTGGTCATGCTGATCGCCTTTACCTATCCGGTGATCTCGGCACTGTTGGTCGTGGAGTCCGTGCTGCCCGAAGGTGAGTCGGCTGCGTCCCCCCAACTCGCGATGGCTACGTGACGCGCTGGTAGCGAGCTTCGGCCGGATCTCCGCGCTTGCGGAGCCCGGCTGACAACTTCCCATTCCGCGCCCTCCGGCCCGGCGAACCTACAACGGCTCGATCGCCTGGAGGGCCGCCGTAGCCTTCTCGAGTGCATCATCCCACCCGTTCGCTGAATAGAACGCGACCAAGCGCTCGAAGGATCTGCGCAGGATAGCCGGATCAACCTCGCGCTGAGCCTGCAAACGCTTGTTGCTCTGTTCCAACAGCGCACGAGCCTCGTCAAGCCGAGCGTGCCCCGCGAGACACATACCGAGCTGTCCTTCGATCTCTGCGTACCGCCAGAATCCGCCGGCGTGAGCGTAGGTATGCTCGAGACTGGCGCGCAGCAGATCTTCCCCTTGCCGGCAACGATCCGACGCGAGCAGGAGGTCGCCGAATGCGACAGCTGGGCGCAGCACGAACGAGGGTGCCGCGTCCGACGCGATTCCAACCTCGACGGCCTCGCGATAGAAAGCCAAGGCCTCATCGATATGCTGCTGCTCGGCGGCAAGCTGGGCAAGACCGACGAGGGGCCGGATTCTCCCGTAGTGAACCGGCCCAAACATGTCGAGAAACTGTTGATTGGTGGCTTCGAGACCACGCTGCGCCGCAGCGCGATCACCACGATCGCGCTGAATCAACGAGAGGTTGAGCATCAAGGGCGCCACATGTGGGTGCGTCGTACCAAACGTTCCACGGTACAGGTCGAGCGCCCGCTGATAGAAACCCTCGGCTTCCGCCGTCCGGCCGAGTCGCCGCAGGATCAATCCACGATTGGCCACCGCGATGAGCGTCTCGAGTGCAGACTCACCAAGCTCCTCTTCGGCCAAGACGAGCGCGGCCGCGGACTCGGCTACGGCTTCTTCGTAACGCCCTTGATAGCAATAGAGACTGACCAGACGGTTGAGCGCCTTCGCACGTATTTCTGGTGCGCTCCCCGCTCTCGCCAGGATTCGCTCCAGGCCATCGCGCGTTCGAGCCTCAGCCTCTCCAAAGCGTTCGAGCTCGCGCAGTGCCGAACCCACCTGGATCAGTCCGAGCGCATAGGCCTGCCCATCCTCTCCGGAGAGCGAACGATGCAAATCGAGGGCGCGTTCTGACCACTGCAACGCTTGTTCGGGTTCGCCCAGCTCACGATAAATATCACCCAGCACTGTCGCGATCTCCACCTTGACCGCGGGCTGGTTCTCGAGCCCTGACTCGATCAGTCTGGCGTTCTGATCGACCGCTTCACGCAACGTGAGCGGACGTCCCTGGGCAACCAAGGGGCCGGCATGCTCGAAGAAGCCACGAAAGAAATCGACCACTTCCTGCAACTTCGCGCGCTCACGAGACAGGCGTCCCGCCATCAAGCTCATGCCGACGGCAAAGGCGACCAACGTACCAAGAACCACCACAGCAGCTGCCACAGCAGTGCGATGACGACGCAAGAATTTCTTCGCTCGGTAGCGAAAGTTCCCCTGGTGGGCGAGCACCGGAAAGCCATCGAGGTGTCGCTCGATATCCTCTGCCAGTTGCTGCGCCGAGCCGAACCGATCTTCCGGCCGTGAGCGAAGAGCCTTTCGTACGATGGTGTCCAGGTCGCCACGAAGCTCGCGTGCCGTGCTAGGAGACGATGCTGCAACCGCCACACTCGGCGCGACGAGACGGGCGGAACCGCCTGTCTGGCCCCCACGAGGGGGCGAAGCGGCGGGACGCTCTCCCGTGAGCAACTTGTAGAGCAAGACACCGAGCGAGTAGACATCGCTGGCCGTCGACAGTGTTTCACCGCCAAGCTGTTCGGGGCTCGCATACTCCGGCGTCAGCGGCCGGCTGTCGGTCGTGGTCGGCTCTTCCTGCCTTTCGGTGACCTCGTCTTGGAGCAACTTGGCGATGCCGAAATCGAGAAGCTTGGGATCTCCCGTGGGCGTCACCAAGATGTTGCTCGGTTTGAGATCACAATGGACCACGAGATTCTGATGAGAGCAGTGTACTGCCGCGCACACTTTGCAAAAGAGCGCCAATCGTTGACGAACGGTGAGCCCCTCACGTTCGCAAAACTGATCGATCGGAACTCCATCGACCCGCTCCATCACCAGGTAGGGCAAGCCTTCGTCCGTCGTGCCACCATCAAAAATCTGCGCGATCCATGGATGGTTCAGCCCGGCGAGGATCTGCCGTTCGACCTGTAGTCGCCGACGGGTCTCGTCGCGGACCGCACCGTGGGCGATCAACTTGACAGCGACTTCGCGCTGAAAGGCCTCGTCGTCGCGCACGGCGCGGTAGACCGCGCCCATGCCACCTTCACCGATCTTCTCGCGCAGCCGATAGGGCCCAATCCGTCTCGGCGCCTGGAATCCGCCGTTCGTGGACGTCGCGGGCATTTGCATCAGAGGCTGTTCGAGGAAGCCGCCCGCCGCCGCATCCGCCCGTAACAGACGTTCGACGCCCGCACGGATCGTCGGGTCACCGCCGCATGCGTCATCCAAGAAGGGACCGCGCGTCGCGGCCGGCATGTCAACGGCCTGCTCGAACAGCTCGCGGACCCGACGCCGCTCAGACGTCATCGGTTCCTTCCTTGGTTTCGCCATCGCTCAAATAGGCGAACAACCAGGCGCGCGCCGTCCGCCATCGGCGTGCCACCGTCATCGGAGAAGTACCGAGCACCTCGGCGATATCTGCGCGCGTCAAGCCTCCGAAGTAGCGCATGACCACGAGGTTCGCCAGTTCTTGGTCTTCGCTCTCGAGATCGAGAAGCGCATCATCGAGGCGAACCAAATCAGGCTGCTGCTCGACGCCGACATCGTGAAGCTCGTGTAGGCAGATCGTCTGAACGCTGCCGCCACGCTTCCACGAATCCGTGCGGCGCGCGTGGTCCACGAGCACCCGCCGCATCATCTTGGCGGCCAGCGCGAAGAAGTGGGCACGATCGCGCCAGCTCACTTGGTGCTGATTGACCAGCCGCAGGAAGGTCTCGTTGACCAAGGCCCCCGTCTCGAGCGTATGGCCTTGGCGCTCTCGTTGAAGATACGAGCCGGCGAGCCGCGAGAGGCGGCCATAGACCAGCTCCGAAAGGCGTTCGAGTGCTTGCGCGTCACCCTCTTTCCACGACCGCAACAGCTTGGTGATCTCGTGCTTGCTGGTCTCGACCATCTGAGGCTCCCCTGCCGGTACGCCTGTCGGGGAACCTGGCTCGCTCACGGACGAGCCCCAAGAATTCACCAACCCTGACAGGCGATGATCATACACAGCCCGAACACCGTGTTCACACGCGACGCCAGACTGCGTGCCGACGTACCAAGAGGCCTCCGGCCCCTCGGAATTGACGAATCGAGAGGATTCTCGTTACTCCTGGTACGAAGAATTGACCGAATGCGCGTAACGTTCCAGAGCCAGGCCCTTGACCAACCCGCGCCTCGGCATGGTTCGCCACCGTGGCGGACGCGACCCCGAACGGTTTGTCTTCAGGAGGTTTCTATGCAGATGCTCCGATCCTCGCAACTCCCCACACGACGCTTGGCAGGCTCGACTGCACTACTCTTGATCTTCGGACTGTTGGTCGCTCTCGCCGTCGAGGCCTTGGAGCCGAACCCGATCGAAGCCGGCAGCGGTCCCTGGCGCACTGCCATCGAGGAAGAGTGCGAGAACATCGCGGCCGGAACGGTCTGCGCCGAATGGCCAAGCGCGGTTACCAACACGGTGACCGTCTGCTGTGTCGATCCGAACGTGGTCGGTACCTATCAAGGCGTCGGCCAAGGCTGCTCCGTCCAGCTCACCCAGCGCGCTTTCAACTAGGACTTCTCTAGAGGGTCTCGACCAGAGGCCCTTGCTTCGCCGCTCTCGACCTGGGCCGCATCCGGGGCGGTGAAGGCTACCCAAACCAACCGCAAGCCCCGAGGAGAGACCATGAAGACCATCTTGAAAATCAGCTTCCCACTGATGCTCGCCGCAGCGTTGATCTTGCCGTTCGTCATTGCCACCACTGAGCCCGTCAGCGCCATCGCAACGTGCCCGTCGAACCGCTGCCCGCAGCTCCTCGACGACTACACGTACGTCGGACCCTGCAGGGGGGCTGCGAGCACAAGCGGGTGCCTTGGTTGGATCTACAGGAACGGCGGCGAAACCTGTTACGTGTCAGCGGAAGGCCCGAATCTCTGACCCACCGCATCGTCCAAAACCGAGCAACATCAATTCAATGAAGCGCCTTGCCTCGATCTCGCAACCGCAACGCAGCAACCGACAGACTCGGGGCCTTCTGCCGGGCCTTCTCGGCACCGCTCAGCCGGCGCACCTAACCAGCTCTTGACTCAAGGGTCTCCATCCAGAGCCCCTTCCTTCGCCTTTCTCGATCTGGGCTGCATCGAAGATGGCGAAGGCTTCTCAACCCAACCGCCAGCCCGAGGAAAAACGATGAAGACCATCCTAAAAGTCAGCTTCCCACTGATGCTCGCCGCGGTACTGATTCTGCCGTTCGTCGCCGTGACCAGCGAACCGGTCGGCGCCACACCACCGTGTCCACCGAACCATTGCCCGCAGGTGCTCGACGGCTACTCTTACGTCGGCACCTGCGCCACGCTGTCAGGCCCCGGGCCTTGCCTCGGCTGGATCTACCAGCGCGGTGCCGAGACCTGCCACGTTGCAGCGCTCGGCGGCCTCTGATCTTCGGTTCGCGCTGAACGCGATCGACTTCGAGTCAACAAAACGCATTGCCCCGGGCTCGAGACCGAGGCGATGCCATTGAGCACCTCCTACCGCCCCCTGGACTGAGCCGAAGGCTACGCGCCTCGGCCAGCGACACGCCTCCGCCAGCAAGAGCAGAGATCAAGGTGTCTCCACCGCACCGATATCAATGCGGACCGTGCCGTCTCCATCGCCGTCCGTGAATCGTGGAAACCCCGTACCGCGCTGATCCTCGGCTGATGGTGCGGTGAAGGCCGGGTCGCCCGCGTCGATCGCCGCGCTGCCGGTGGCCGGAAGGTGGGTCAGCGTCAGCCCGCCGTGGTCCGCGAGAGGCCCGAGCAAGGCTGTCGTGCCGAGTTGGTCGCTCGCCACACTGCCCGCCACCGCCGCCTGGCCGAAGAGGTTGTGACCCAGGCTGGTGATCGGCCCCGCCACGTCGGGCCCGCCGTTCCCGGCCCCGAGATCGGCGCTATGGTCGGAAAAGATCGTGTGGCCGACCGAAACCGTACCGTCGAGCACCTGCAGCCCACCACCGGCAGCGCCCGCGCTATTGCTGGCAAAGGTGCTGTGGGTGATCGTCACCTGGCTTGGGAGATCGACATAGAGGGCGCCGCCTCCGCCGGTCACCGGATCCACCGACTCATTGCCCGAGACGGTGATCTGGGAGAAAGTGGCCGCGGCACCGAGTACCCCCAACCCACCTCCGACGCGATTCGCGATATTGCCGGAGATGGTGCTGTTCTCGATCTCGAGAACACCGCCGGTCGCCAGCAGACCGCCGAAGTGAAAGGCCGCCTGATTGTCGGCGATCGTGGTGTGACCGATCGTCGTTCGAACGCCCGCGACGGCGTACAGCGCGCCCGCGTTGAAGCCGGACGTGTTGCCGCTCAGGTGTGAACGCTCGACCAGCAGGGTGGCACGGTTGTTGAGCACGCCGCCGGCAAAGGTGTTGCCATGGTTGCCGACGAATACACTGTCGCGAATGGTGACATCGGTCAGCTCGTCTGCGGCCACCGCCCCCCCGGCACCGGCCCGGTTGCCTTCGAAGGTACAGCCTTCGATGACCGCCTGGCCCTGATGGACGAAGATGCCGCCGCCGGACGTGAGGGTGCCGACGAAGGACTGCGCCCAGCCTCCGACAATGCGCAGGCCGTCCAGGTGAACGAGCTTCCCCGGCGCGTCGACTTCGATCACCGTGACATCGCCGGCCGCGAGCTGCCCATTGCCATCGGCATCGCCGCTCAGGGTAATGCGGTCATCACCCCAGAGGCGCATGCTCTGGGTGAGGCGCAGCGAACCGTTCGGATGGCTCAGCCGGATCACGCCCGTCAGCCCGGGCGCGAACACCACATCGGTACCCGGCGGCACCGTGCCGTCGTTGATGGCGTCGATCGCCTCACGCAGTGAAGTCTGACCATCCTCGGCGATCGTGTCATCGAGGGTGGTGACCATCAGCCCGGCAAGACCCGTAATCTCCGTATCGCCCAGGGCCCGGCCCCACAGGCCGACCTCGTCGATGGCGCCGTGGAAGCTACGGGCAAGATCGTCTCGGTCACCGATGCGCAGCGGCACGCCGCTCGCCCGCAAGGACGTCGCCGTGCTGAAGCCGCCACGCGGCTGTCCGTCTACGAAGAAGCGCACGGTACTCGCGACATCGTCGAAGACCAAGGCGACGTGCTGCCAGACGCCGAGGCTGAGGGCATCGTCGTCCGCGCAGCCGACGGCGGTGTCGATGTTGGCGCACAGTGTCCGCACCGCGACCGGATTGCCCGACGGGCGATCGGCAACGTAGAACGAGTAGCCGGGGCCGAAGCCACCGACGTACTGCTGCTTGGCCAGGATGCGACCGTAGCTGTTGTCGCCGTAGCTCACCAGCCGGATCCAGGCCGAGGCTGTGAAAGCGCCGGTATAGGCAAGGTCCGCATGATGCGGCACTTCGACGTAGTCATTGCTGCCGTCAAATTCGAGCGCACTGCCGATGACGCCACCGATCCACGCAGGCGCATCACCCGGACAGGCGGGGGACAAGGAACCGTCATGGTCGCTGGCACCGTCGCGCGCCACGCAGCCCGCCGCCTCGTCGAAGGGCCAGTAGGCGTCGAGGCCGGAGTCGAATGTCGCGATCTGAAATGCGATCGAATAGTCCGACCCATTGGCCAACCCGTCCGCCTGGCAACGAACGAACCGCTCCACCGTCTGCCCATCGCTCAGGCCGGCCACATCGAGACTGTGGAAGGTTCCGGCGGCGTCGGCGCTCATCGCCAGCCGACTCGGATCCGCGAAGTCGACACCCACGACCTCGGCAATATTGCACGAGGACGCACGGTCCGTCCGCACAGACAGCGTCGCACTGGTGGTTCCGGCCGGCAAGGTACCCGAGGGATTGCCGTCACTCAACACCGGGGGCAGCGGTCCGCTGTTGCCGGGCACGCCGTAGACCGTCGCGAAGTAGCTCCGCACGGCCGTTTCGTTCCCAGCCGCGCCTCCGTCGATCAGCAGGAAGGCCGCCATGTCGCCGAACATGTTACGCATCCGCGCCTCCGAGAAGAGAAAGCTGAAGTCGAAGTCGCCCGCGAGCACGGGATTCCCCTGGGTAAGGTCGACACCATCGATCAGGAGCCGAATCTGATTCGCGGCATCGCGATGAATCTCGACCAGGTGGAAACCACCGTCGACGACCCATGCACCCGGGCCGGCGACCGTTTGCGACGAGCCGGCGATCTTGAGCGTCAAGCTGCCGTCCGTCTCCTGCGAAAGCGTGGAACCGGCAAAACCGAAGTAGGCATAGGAGCCCATCTGCACCACTGGACGCGCGAGCAGGTAGATGCTGAGCGCCCCGGGCAGGTCACGGACATGGTCGGCCGCTTCGATCTCGAAGGTGAAGTCTTGCGCGAGGTTGGGAGATTGATCCTGGCTGCCACCTTGGACACAGGGCCAACCGTTGATACAGCTCGGAATCAGACCCGGTTTTTCCGCATCGTCCTGCCCAAAGTCCCGGCCAACGAAATCCGGACGGCCGGGTCGGACATAGCCGGAGCGATCCTGCCAGCGACGGACACAACCTGCCGGGAAGATCGCACGCTCACAGTAGTTCTCGAAATCCGCGAGATCAGAGCCGTGGGTAAGGGTGAGCCCATGGCGTGACTCGACAAAAAGGGCGACGCCCGGCAGATCCGCTGGATCGAGGCCGACCGAGAACGCGATCTCGAAGTCGTCATCGTTGGCCACGCCGGCCGTGTCCACGCAGCGCGCGAAGAAGCGGTAAAGCTGATCGTCCCCCACCGAGACCTCGGCCTCGTGCACCAGCCCATCCATGGTCGTAAACGTCGCGCTCGGATCCATGTCGGCATACGCGATGTCCGGCGTGTCGCCATAGCGACAGGTCGCGGCCTTGTGGGTGGCGAGCGCGAGCGTTGCCAAGGTGGTCCCTGAGGGCAAGGTTCCCACCGGGCTGGCCTGGCTCCGAACGGCAGGCTGACCCGCGAGGGCTGACAAGTCGGCAACCTCGAGGGGCGACAGCGCCCGTCCCCAGGCACGAACCTCGTCGATCGCGCCGTGGAAGCTGCGCGCCAGGTCGTCCCGATCGCCGATGCGCAAGGGCACGGTACTCGGGCGCGGGGCAATGCCGGTCGTGAAACCGCCTCGGTCGACTCCATTGACGTAGAAGCGAACCTGGTTCGCAGCGTCATCGAAGACCACCGCGACATGCTGCCAAACGTCCGGCGTCACGATGCCGGCATTCGCACAGCCGACCGCGGTGTCGATGTTGGCGCACAGCGTTCGATCGGAGGCCGGAGGACCGTCTGGATCATCGCCAACATAGAACGAGTAGCCCGGTCCGAATCCTCCGACGTACTGCTGCTTGGCAACGATTCGGCCGTAACGCTGATCACCGAAGCCGACCGGACGGATCCACGCCGCGAGGGTCAGGGAGCTCGTGAAGGCGAGATCACCCTGGTGCAGAACTTCGACGTAGTCGTTGCTGCCGTCAAAGAAGAGCGCGCTGCCCCGCACACCTTCGATCCAGTCGGGCCCGTCCGTGGGGCAGCTTGGGAAGAGTGTGCCGTCGTGCGTGCCGACCGCATCGGCAGCCGTACAGCCTGCTGCCTCGTCGAACGGCCAGAAGGCATCCGAGCCGCCGGACGCGAGCGCGACCTGGAACGAGATCGGAAAGTCGCCCTCATTGGCCACGCCAGCCGCCTGACAGCGCACGTAGCGCGTCACCACGCTGCCGTCCACGAGCCCCGAAACATCGAAGCTGTGTCCGGTTCCTGCGCTGTCAGCGACCATCGCCTGCCGGCTCGGGTCGGCAAACGCAACACCCGGAGCATCCGCGACCGTACAGCTCGCCGAAATGTCGGTCTGGACCGAGAGGGTGGTCGACGTCGTGCCCGCTGGCAAGGCCCCCGTCGGGCTGCCTTGACTGCGCACGGGAGCCGCGCCACCCACCGTCGCCAGGTTGGCGATCTCAACGGTGTCCAATGTGCGACCGAAGAGGCGCACCGTGTCGATGGTGCCGGCGAAGCTACGCGCCAGGTCGTCACGGTCACCGATGCGGAGGGGCACGTCGCTCGCCCGCAATGTGACATGGGTTCCGAAGCCACCACGAGGCTGGCCGTCGACGTAGAAGCGCACCGCGTTCGCCGCATGGTCGAAGACCAGGGCAACGTGCTGCCACACATCGAGGCTCAAAGCGTCGTCGTCCGCGCAGCCAATGGCGGTATCGATGTTGGCGCACAGTGTCCGCACCGCGGCCGGATTGCCGCTCGGCTGATTCGCCAGGTAGAACGAATAGCCCGGCCCGAAACCGCCGACGTACTGCTGCTTGGCCAGAATCCGACCGTAGCCCGCGTCACCGAAGCTGGTGGGGCGGATCCAGGCCGTGGCCGTGAAGCTGCTGGTGAAGGTGAGGGCTTCGACGTGGGGTACCTCGACGTAGTCGTCGACACCGTCGAAGTCCAGCGCCTGGCCGACGACTCCCGGCACATGAGCAGGGCCATGGCTCGGGCAACCCGGAAGCAAGCTGCCGTCGAAGCCTTCGGCGCTGGCGTCGGTCGCCACGCAACCGCTGCTCTCGTCAAAGGCCCACTCCGATGCGACCACGACCGGCGCGGCCGCGACCGAGAAGGCGATCGTGAAGTCGTCGTCATTGGCCACGCCGCCTGAGCCGAAGCCCGCGGCATTCTGGCACCGGACGTGACGGACGACGTCGCTGCCGTCGGTCAGGCCAGTGAGCACCAGCTCGTGACCGGTGCCCGCGGCATCAGCAGTCATCGCCTGCCGCCCCACGCCGCCATAGGCGATTCCCGATGCATCGGCGACGTCACAGGTCGCTGGATGGTAGGTGCGCACGGAGAGCGTCGTTTGGGCCGTGCCGGGCGGCAGGGCACCGGTCGGCGCTCCCTGGAAGCGCAAGGGCGGATCGTCCGGCCCCGGGGGTGCAGCCTCGTCGGCGCCCGCGTCCCAACCATTGCCTTGCGGCCGTGATTCACCGTCGAGATCCCATGCCGTCACCGCGCTGGCATCGGTACCCGCATCCTGCGCACACAGGTCGGTCGGGAGCCAGTGGACATCCCCATCGCGTGGCCGCGGATCCCCATTGCTGTAGGTGCCGTCCGTGTGCAGAAGCTGCGGCGTGCAGGCGCGCGCGTCGGTGTCGTTCGCCTGCGCGATCCAGCCCGCCAGATCGATGCTGCCCGACGTCGCGTCGAAGCGGAAGCCCGTATCCGGATCCCAGACATTGGTCGCGACATCGAAAGCGGCAGGCGCGTAGGTGGTCATGACGTTCTTCGTGCTTCCCGAGATCCCCGCCACCACGTTGTTGCGCAAGCTGATGTTCTGCTGCAAGTAGGGCTGGTTGGCACCCTGCATGTCTCCGATCAAAATCGCGCCGGTGGTCGTGATCGGCCCCCAGCAGGTGTTGTTGACCACCTGCACCGCTCCCGGAACGACCGATGGTGGATAGGCCGGATCACTCCCGATGTAGCCGTGTCCCGCCTGAATGTGCATGCACTGCTCGTAGCCCTGGTGACTGGTCACGACGTTGTTGGTAATCGTCACATCACCCAGTACCTGGCCGGGAAAGGCCGAACCCCCTTCGCGCAACGCAATGCCGACGTCATACGTGCCGGTCGATGCCGGGT
>CALFAM010000254.1 GCA_937948815.1 uncultured bacterium | reverse complement strand
ATCGGGCTCGAGGAGTCGCATCATGTTCCGCGCATCCGCAGCCATCCACGCGACCCGGACCTGGTCTATGCCGCCGTGCTCGGTCACCTTCATGGCCCCAACGAAGAGCGCGGCGTCTACCGTTCGAAGGATGGAGGCGCGACCTGGGAACGCATCCTCTACACCAACGAGCACGCGGGCGCGGTCGATCTGATTCTCGACCCCACCAACCCGCGCATCCTCTATGCCAGCACCTGGCGCATTCGTCGTCAGCCGTGGACCCTCGAGTCGGGCGGCGAAGGCTCCGGGCTGTGGAAGTCGACCGATGGTGGCGACAACTGGACCGAGCTGACGCGCAACAAGGGCCTGCCGCAAGGGACGGTCGGCATCATCGGCATCACGGTCTCCCCGTCCGATCCGCAGAACCTATACGCCAACATCGAAGCCGCGGACGGCGGCGTGTTTCGATCGCGGGACGGCGGCGCGACCTGGACCAAGACCAACAGCGAGCGATCGCTCCGCCAGCGCGCCTGGTATTACACACGCATCTACGCCGATCCGGCCGATGCCGACAGCGTTTACGTGCTGAACGTCCAGTTCCACTTCTCGAAGGACGGCGGCAAGACCTTTTCGACGATTTCCGTTCCCCATGGCGACAACCACGACATGTGGATCGACCCGCACGATCCACTGCGCATGGTCCAGGCCAACGACGGCGGCGCCAACGTCAGCTTCGACCGCGGCGCCAACTGGTCGCGACAGGACAATCAGCCCACGGCGCAGTTCTACCGTGTGACGACGGACAATCACGAGCCGTACCGCATCTATGGTGCCCAACAGGACAACTCGACGGTTCGCATCCTCTCGCGGGGCGGCGGCGGCGGCATCGGCCCCGGTGATTGGGAGCCTACGGCGGGCGGCGAGTCTGGCCACATCGCACCCAAGCCCGATGATCCCGAGATCGTTTACGGTGGCTCCTACGGTGGCTTTCTGACCCGGATCGATCACCGCGCCGAGACTGGGCGCGCGGTCAACGTCTGGCCCGACAATCCGATGGGCTGGGGCGCCGCCGACCTCACCTACCGTTTCCAGTGGAATTTCCCGATCTTCTTCTCGCCCCACGACTCGAACCGGCTCTACGCCGCGGGCAATGTGCTCTTCGTGACGACCAACGAAGGGCAGACCTGGGAACCGATCTCTCCCGATCTCACCCGCAACGACAAGTCCACCCAAGGCCCCTCGGGCGGCCCGATCACCAAGGACAACACCAGTGTCGAGTACTACGGCACGATCTTCTCGGCGCTCGAATCGCCCCACGAGAAGGGCGTCTTGTGGACCGGCTCCGACGATGGGCTGATTCACCTGTCGCGCGACGGTGGCGCCAATTGGACCAACGTCACGCCACCGGATTTGCCGGAGTGGATGCGCTGGAACGGCATCGAAGCCCATCCGTTCGAGCCTGGCGGCCTCTACGCTGCCGGTACCCGCTACCAGCTCGACGACTTCGCCCCGTACCTCTACCGCACCACGGACTACGGCGCGACCTGGACCCGCATCGACGACGGCATCGATCGAAAGCACTTCACCCGTGCCATCCGCGCGGACCCCGATCGCCAGGGCCTGCTCTATGCTGGTACCGAGCGTGGCGTCTACGTTTCGTTCGATGACGGCGACCGTTGGCAGTCCCTGCAGCGCAACCTGCCGATCGTGCCGATCACCGACCTGGCGCTCAAGAATGGCGACCTGATCGCCGCCACCCAGGGTCGCTCGTTCTGGGTGATGGACAACCTCACGCCACTCCACGCCCTCGCGCCCGAGATGGCCGAAGCACCCCTCCACCTCTTCCCGCCGCGTCCCGCAGTGCGGGTGCCCGGCGGCCGCGGCTTTGGTCGTGCCCGGGGCAACCGTGGCGAGAACCCGCCGAGTGGTGCGGTCTTCACGTACTACCTTCAGGAAGCACACGGCGAACCGGAGGTCGCCCAGGCCGAGAGCGATGGCGCCGAGAGCGATCAAGGCGAGATGGCCAAGCCGGACTTGCCCAAGCCGAACATGGCGGAGCCAGCGGAAGGCGAGGCCGAGCCCAGTGCTGATGAGTCCAGTGCTGATGAGTCCGGTGCTGATGAGCCCGGTGTGGACTCACCCAAGAAGAACGGCAAGAAGGAGCCTACCGCCACGCTCGAGATCATCGACCCAGACGGTGAGGTGATCCGCACCTTCACGGACCAGCCCGAGAAGGGCTCGAACGAGGAGCCGGTGCCCACCAAGGCAGGCGTCAATCAGTATGCCTGGAATCTCCGCTACGACGACGCCGAGCGGTTTCCGGGCATGATTCTCTGGTCAGGATTCGGCCTCGGTGGCCCCATGGCCTTACCCGGGACGTATACCGCGCGTCTGACGATTGGCGAGCTCGAGACCGAGGCCTCTTTCGTGATCGAGCCCGATCCGTCCGTCGATGTACCGCGCGCAGACCTCGAAAAACAATTCGCGTTCCAGATCGCGGTCCGCGACAAGCTGAGCGAAGCCCACGGCGCGATCAAGGACATCCGTGCCTTGCGCGACCAGCTCGACGCGCTCGCAAAGCGATTCGCCGACGACGAGGCCATGGCACCTTTGCTCGAAGAAGCGAAGGCCCTCGACGAGAAGATGACCGCGGTCGAGGAAGCCCTCTATCAAACCAAGAACCAGAGCCGCCAGGATCCACTCAACTTCCCCATTCGCCTGACCGACAAGCTCGCTTCGGTCGCCGGCGGCGCCAGCCTCGGCCAATGGCGCCCAACCGACAGCATGGTCGCAGTGAAAGACGAGCTCTTCACCGCCATCGACGCCGAGCTGGCCACCTGGCGAACCATCCGCGACAACGATGTCCCGGCCCTCAATGTCAAGGCCCGCGAGCTCGCCATGCCGGCGGTGACCCTCGAGGAGAAGGAAGACTCCTGACGCAGGGTGAAGCGGGCCCCCTTAGCTCGGGGGCTCGCCATGGAGGAGGCGGTGCGCGGGTTCGAGGCGTAGAAGGCCCTCGATACGACGCGCCTCGTCCGTGGCCGCCTGCCGACCGCGTGGCGTGAGCGCGTAGTACTGCCGCCGCTCGTCGTCCGACTCCGGTGCTGCGCGCCGCTCGATCTTGGCGACGAAGCCTTCGCGCTGAAACTTGCGCAGCGAACGATAGAGGTTGCCCGCGTCGAGCCGGACGGCGCCATCCGTTGCTGCGTCGACCGACAGCATGATGCCGTAGCCGTGACACGGCGCGTCGACAAGCATCAAGAGGATCAGAAACTCCACCGGCTTGAGCGGCGGTGTTGTGGCAGACGCATTCTTCACGCGGGTCACCTCGGCGTGGTCGAGCGGCCCAATCGATCGAACCGGTCGATCAAGCAGGCCCGGCCAATCCGCCCAGCGCCATTATGACTGCATGCCGGTTCACCCTGCTGTCGTGCTGATCCTGCGCGACAGCCCAGCGAGAGTCGCGCTTCGGTCTACTCTTCTCGCAAGGCTATGATCGGATCGAGGCGGGCGGCCCGTCGTGCTGGTAGCCAGCAGGCCACCAACGCTGCCGTCAAGAGTAGCGCTGCGGTGCTGGCAAGGGTCAGCGGGTCGACGGGCGAAACCTCGTAGAGCAGGCTCTGCAGCACGCGGCCGCCAGCCAGCGTCGCGCAAAGACCGAGCAGGGTTCCCAGTCCGGCCAGGCGGGCGCCGCGTCCGAGAATCAGGCGCCGAACATCGCGGCCATCCGCCCCGAGGGCAACGCGCACGCCGATCTCGCGGGTCCGACGCGCCACCGAGAAGGCCGTGAGACCGTAGATTCCGAGTGTGGCGAGTGCCAACGCGACCGCCGCAAAGCCGACCAGCATCTTCATCAAGAGGCGCGGCGTGGCGACCGATCCAAGCACGACTTGGTCGAGGGTCTCGGGCGTGGCGATCGGCAGGTTGGGGTCGAGGGCGCGAAGCGTCGCGCGGAAGACGGGTGCGAGCATGGCAGGAGGCGCGGTCGTGCTGCGCACCACCATCATCATGGAGCGCGCCGGCCGCTGGAGAGCGGGCATGAATAGCTCGCTGACGGGCGGCTCGCCGAGCCCCTGTTGCCGTACGTCGGCCACCACGCCGACCACGGTCAGCCACGGGCGGTCGCCGCTTGTACCGAAGCGAATCCGCCGACCGACCGGATTGCCAACGGGGAAGAAGCGTCGAACGAGGGTCTCGTTGACGACGGCGACAGGCTCCGCGCCTTCGCGGTCGCGCGGTTCGAAACCACGTCCGGCGACCATCCGCATGCCGATCGTCTCGAAGTAGCCGGCCGTGACCGATCGATACCAGGTGATGTTGGGCGTCAGCGGATCCGGAACGGACACACCTTCGATCCGGAACGTCGTGTCTTGATCGCGGGTATCCATCGGAAGAACACTGGTTGCTGCCGCGTCGGCCACCATTGGCTCGGCCTCGAGACGCTCGACCAGGGACGACCAGAAGGCCCGGATCTGCTCGTCATCTTCGTAGCCCGCGTTCGGCAGAGTCACGCGCGCCGCCAAACGACCCTCACGGCCGAACCCGGGGTCGATGGCGAGCAAGGACCAGACCGAGCGCACGAGCAACCCGGCACCGACCAGCAGCACCAGCGCCAGCGCCACCTCGGCGACCACCAACGACGCCCGCAAGCGTCCGCCACGCCGGTCCGTGCCGCGGCTCCCTGCCGTCAGTGCCGAGGAGAGGTTCACCCGGGAAGCCTCCAAGGCGGGCGCTAGCCCGAACAAGACGCCGGTCAGGACCGAGACCGCGAGCGCGAAAAGCAACACCGGAAGATCCAGGGCGATACTCTCCAACCGGGGCGTTCCGGCCGGCAGCATCGTGCGCAGCACATCAATCCCCCATGCTCCCAGCACGATCCCGGCCGCACCGCCGGCCAGCGCGAGCAACAAGCTTTCGGTGAGAAGCTGACGGATCAGGCGCGCGCGTCCAGCGCCCAGGCTAGCCCGCAGTGCCATCTCTCTCTTGCGTACCGATGCACGGGCGAGCAACAGGTTGGCCACGTTGGCGCATGCCACGAGCAAGACGAAACCGACCGCCAGCATGAGCGCACGGAGGGCTGGCCGGCCTGGGCCGACGAGTCGCTCGTGGAGGGGAACGACCGTGATGCCAATGCCTTCGTACGCGTTGGGGAAGCGTTCGGCAAGGCCCCCCATCACGGCCTCGAGCTCGGCCTCGCCTTGGGCTGGCGTGTAGGCAACGGCCAGACGGCCGATGACGCGCAGGTAGTAGCTGCCGCGCTCCTGGTCGTTGTAGGGCAGCTTACCGGGCTGCCAAAGCACAGCATCGTCGGTCAACGGCGAGAGGAAGTCGGCCGGCATGACGCCCACGACTTCGTGCGTCACGCTGTCGAGGGTGATCGTGCGGCCGATCACCGCATCGTCACCGCCAAATCGGTCTTGCCAGAAGCGATGGCTGATCACCACCATGGGCGCCGTGCCTTGCTCGCCATCCTCCGCAACAAAGGCCCGGCCGAGCTGAGGTTGGACGCCCAGGACCTCGAAGTAGGCCGGTGAGACGACCTCGGCCGTCAAGCGCTCCGGCTCGCCCAGTCCCGTGAGGCTCGGCGACCGCCGCCCCCAACCCGCGAGCGCTGTGAATGCCGTGCTGCCCTCCTGCCAGTCGCGCAACGTCGTGCCGCTGGTCCACTCGTCATGCGGACGCTCGAACGCGCTGTGGTCCTCCCAAACGGTCATCAGACGATCGGGCTCGGGCAGCGCAAGCGGCCTCAGGACGACACCATAGACGACACTGAAGATCGCCGTGTTGGCACCGACGCCGAGCGCCAGCGTCGCGACTGCGACCAGGGTGAACAGGGGCTGGCGGGCAAGCGCACGAAGCGCGAAGCGAAGATCGCGTACTAGTTCGTCCATTCGATGCCTCCAACAGCGATGTATCAAGGCCCGTGCCAATCGCCTGCCTGCGCGCCGGCCGCTTCACGAAGTGTTGATCGCTCAGCGCACCGCCCATTTCGCGCCAGAGTGTCCGAAGCCGGGACGCCACGTCCCGCAGGTGAAGCGCGCACCTGGCCCGGGGACTTCCGCTGCAATCTCGGTAACCTCCAGCTCCAGCACACGTATAGTCAAACTGTGAAAAATAGAAATCAGCGCCGGCCACACGCATCTCCGGAGAGCGGGCTCGCTCCCGAGCTCGTCGCGATTCTCCTCTCGTTTGTTGGTCACCCGCGCACCGCCCACGCAGCGCTTCAGGTCATCGACGGCTGGGACGCTGCGCCATCCCCGCCCCTCGGATCGTTCTATCGACACCTCAAGCGAGCGGTCGCACTGGGCTGGCTCGAGATCCTCGATCGGCCAGCCGAAACCCCAAAGCCCGCCGAAAAGCCGGCCAGAGGGCCCGGCCGGCCCAGCCGCCGCTACCGCCTCACGGCCGAGGGGACCCAGGCACTACGCGCTGCCCTCGAACATGCCCGCGGCTTGGTCCACCTCGCCCATTCCCGCCACCTGCTGGCCCACGAAGCGCTGCCATGACCCCGCGCGATACCGACACGAAGGCCTCGGGCGAGCCCACGCTTGGCCGCCCCCTCCATCTCGTATTGAGCTGGCTACTCAGCCTGTACTCCCCCGGATTCCAGGCTGACTTCGGAGACGACTTTCGCCAGACGTTCACGGCTCGTCTGCTCGACGCCCGCGACCGCAAGGGCCGGCGGGGCGTGATCGCTTTCGTGCTTCGCCAGCTTCCCGACATGCTGCTCGCGGCGATCGCCGATCGGCGCGAAGCCGCCCGGCAATTCGACGACCACTTCAGCCCCGCACGTTCACCCTCTGGATTCGGAGACACCATGCGCTCGTTTCTGCTCGACCTCCGCCTCGCCGTCCGTACCTTGGCCACCAAGAATCCCGGTCTGGCGCTGATCTCGATTCTGACGTTGGCGCTGGGTGTCGGTGCCACGACGGCAATCATCAGCGTCGTCAAAGGCGTGCTGCTCGATCCGCTGCCCTTCCCTCAGCCAGAGCAGGTGGTTCGGCTCTACCAAGAGACCGATCACGGGGCCAATCGTGGCTTCTTCGCCGCGCCCAACCTCTTCGACCTCCGGGAGCAGGCGACGGGCTTCGCCGCGATCGGGGCCTTCAGCGACTACAGCCTGCAAGGGATCGACCTCACGGAAGGCGACCGTGCCGAGCGCCTCGAGATGCTCCGGGTTTCCGCAGGATTCTTCGAAGCCCTCGGCACACCACCCCTGCTCGGCCGTGTTTTCACCCAGGAAGACGAAATCACAGCAGTGACGGATGAGCGCGGGGATGCGGCTGAAGACACACGGGCTCATCAACCGGTCGCGATCGTCAGCCACGGGCTGTGGACACGTCACCTGAATGCCGATCCGGGAGCCCTCGGCCGCACCATCGCGCTCGACGGTGCAGCCGTGACGGTCGTCGGCGTCATGCCACCGGAGTTCGGCAAGACCATCGGTGTCGACCGTGACGTCTGGCTGCCCCTCGATCTGCGACCCAGCGACGGGCGGCACCGCGGTAACTTCTACCTGAGCGCGGTGGGCAGGCTGCAGCCCGGCGTCGCCCCGGAACAGGCACAGGCCGAGCTGGAGGCGGTCTTCGCGCGCATCGCCACGGTTCATCCACGCACCAACAAGGGCGTCTCCGCGCGCCTGGTACCGCTGAGCGAAGATCTGGTGGGTGGCGCGCGACCCATGCTCCTGGCCTTGCTCGCGTCGGGCGCGCTCGTTCTCTTGGTGTGCGCCGTCAACGTGGCGAACCTCTTTCTGGTACGCGGTCTCGGGCGCGAGCAAGAGATGGCGATCCGCTCGGCGATGGGGGCTGGTGGTGTGCGCCTGCTCGGCGCCGGCGCGGCTGAAGGGGTCGTCGTCTCGGTGCTCGGTGGCGCGGCCGGCATTGCCCTCGCCTTCGGCGGTGTCGAGCTACTCGCGCGCCTGCGACCGGCGTCGCTTCCCCGCGCCGCATCCATCGCCATCGACACCCCGGTCTTGCTTACCGCCCTGGCAACGACCCTGCTCGCCGGTCTCTTCTTCAGCCTGATTCCAGCCGGGCGCGCCCTACGGCTCACGCGCCTGACGACAACCGTGCGAAGCACCATCGGGCTCGCGCGGCCAGGCTTTCGGCGCTTTCAATCCTCACTGGTCGTGACCCAGGTCGCGGGCGCGCTGATCCTGCTCACCGGTGGCGGCTTGCTGATGCGCAGCTTCAGCGCGCTGCAAGCCGTCGAGCTGGGATTCGACGCGGAGAATGTGACGACGTTCAAGCTCCGCCTCCCCGACTACCGCTATGCCGATCCCGAAAAGCGCATCGCCTTCTATCGCCAGCTCCACGAGCGTCTCGGCGCGCTCCCTGGCGCCCGGGCGACCGGTGCGACGTCCAAGCTACCAGCCGATGGGCACCGCAATCACTGGGGCTTCGGCATCGAGGGTCGCCCGCGCCAAGAGGGCACCCCAGTGCCCAGCGCGGAGATTCGCTGTGTCGATGGCCAGTACCTCGACACCTTCGGCATTTCACTCTTGCGCGGCCGCGGCATCACCCGCAACGACCGCGGCGACAGCGAGGCGGTCGTGCTGGTCAGTCAGGCGCTCGCGGACCGCTACTTCGCCGACACCGAGGTGCTCGGCACACGCGTACAGGTCGGTGGCACGGTGCGCACCATCGTCGGCGTAACCGCTGACACCCGGGTCGCCCATCGCGACCAGCCGACACCGCTGATCTACATCCCGCACGAACAGTTCGCTGCCGATCGCAACTGGGACCTCACCTTCGCGGTGGCCTTGGATGGCTCTGCCAGCGCTGGTCCCGGGATGGCCCTCGGCGCGGAAGCCGCGATCCGGCAGGTGGCAGCAGAGCTCGATCCGCTGCTCGCCGTCTACGATGTACGTCCCATGACCGAGGTCGTGGCCCGGGGTGTCGACCGCGCCCGTTTCGCCACACTCTTGATGTCGCTGTTCGCGGCAGCCGCCGTCTTGCTCGCCGGTATCGGCCTCTATGGCACGCTCGCCTACGGTGTTCGCCAACGGCTCGGGGAAATCGGCATTCGCAAGGCGCTCGGCGCCCGCGCCGGCCACGTCCTCGGACTGGTGGTTCGCCAGGGCCTGCTCATGACCAGCATCGGAATAGGAATCGGCGCGGCGGGCGCATTCGTGCTCGGCCGCCTGCTCGAGTCCCTGCTCTTCGGTGTCCGCAGCAATGACCCTGCGACCTTGGCGGCAACCACGGCGGTCCTGTTGTCGGTTGCGGCCGCGGCCTGCCTGCTGCCTGCCTGGCGAGCCGCCAAAGTCGATCCGGCGATGGTGCTGCGCGACGACTGAGCGCGGATCGTGCGTTCAGGTCGATGGATCGGCCTCTTGGTCACAGACGAGGCGCAACCGACGACGGTGGGCACGGTGCTCGGATAGGGCCAGGGCGTGGAGATCCGGAAGCCCGCTGGCAGGCACGAAGCGCTGCCGGAGCGTAGCGACCCGGGTGATCACGAGCTGCCCACCATTCGCCGAGATCTGCTGGTCGAATCGCCCCACGGGGACATCGACCTGCACATCGCGAGTCTGAGAGGTGCAGACGGTACCCGGCGGCAATGCCAGGGTCCATCTCGCTGCCGCGGTCGTTGCCGGCAGAGCGCGCGCCACCTGACCATCCGAGAGGTCACCGGGTGAAGGCGCGACGCGCATGCCGGGGAGCTGGAATGAGGGACGCCCCGTGTCGAGACGCGGCAGCAGCGCAGGTAGATTGATGGTCGCGAGGATGGTGACCGTCGGAACTGTTCCCTCCATCGGCGCGATCCGCACGGCTTCGAGTTTCGCACCGGGCACCAATGAGGCGAGCAGGCCGGCTGCTTCGGCACCGGCTTCCGTCGCGCTCAGCCGTTGCAGCCACCCGAGCGCCTTGTAGGCCGGCTCACCGGAGAGGGTCAGCACCAGATCTCCATGGGCGTCGCCGTTGGGGAGGACGCGCAAGGTGGCCTCGAGAGAGCGCCGCTCCTGATCGACCAAGATCGGCGTCTCGACGAGCCGGCCGCCAGAAGCGTCGACCACCAGTGCATCCTGCCCCTGGAGGCCGGGAGCCAACCAATGACCCGCGGCCCGCTGTTGGGTCGTATCGACGAAGAGCAGACCGGCCGCGACCGGGTCCGACGTCGACACCTGGACGCCATACTCATCAGCGTTCGTCCCGTCCGTGGCGCCGACGGGCAACGCCGCGATCACATGGTTGAACTCGAAAGGAGACGGAAACGCGCGATCGATCCGCCCATCGAGATCGAAACGCACCAGGGCAGGAAACGCCTCGATGTCGACGGCGCGCAGCAGCTCGATCAGCAGCAGCGTCTTGTCCTTGCAGTCTCCCCACTGCCGCGCGAGCGTCTCATCCGCCGGCGAAGGCCGAACGTTCCCTTCGCCGATCGAGACCGCGACATAGCGAATCTTCTGCTCGAGAAAGCGAATCAGATGATCGAGCTTCTCGCGCCGGGAGGTGGCCCCGGCGACGACCTCGCGGGCGGTCTGCGCCACGACGGGAGACGGCGCAGGAAGGTCGCGATGCAGCGTGCGGTACCAGGCACCGATGTCGCCCCACTCGGTCGCGGGCCCCCAGGCGAAGCGCAGCACCGCGCCAGCCTCTTCGTCCAGCGCGAGCCGCGGCAGCTCGATGCGCGGGAGCGCGTTCCCGAGGATCTCGATCCCATCGGGCTGCTCCTCGACGACCAGCCCTGCCGTCGCGCCTTCGAGTCGCCAACGCCCATGGTCCCGCCAGTGATCACTGGCACCGTTCACCCGCACCTGCAGCTTCTCGATGCTGCCCAGGCCCCGCACATTGATTCGGCTGGCTGGGAAGTACGGCGCGAAGGCGACGGTATGCCGGACCTCGAGTAGCTCACCCGGCGTGAGGGGCGCCACACGAACCAACAGGTCTCGTTGCGAGCCGTGGAGAACGCCACCGACCCGGCGAGCGACTTCCTCGTGCTCGTCCTCACCAACGACTCGCACGCCGCCATCAGGCGCCCGCACACGCACATCCAATGCCTCGACGCGACGATTGGCGTCGAGAAACAGCCGGTAGGTCGACCAGCTGCTCACGTCGTCCTCATTGTCGATGCGCACCAACAGGCGCGTGCTCTCCCGCAAGGTGCCATCGGCCAGGATGGTCACCTCGATCGACCGCTCGACAATGGTCTCCGCCGCCGTCGGCGCTGCGTTGAAAGCGGCCACGACAAGCCCCGCGATGAGAAGCCGCAGCCCCGAGGTGGGAGCCGTCGAGCGGGTGAAGGTCGCGCGGCCCAGCACGTCTGACTCAGGGATCGAGCAGCAGCACCAGAGGCTGCGCGTCATGGCGCTCCACGGCAGCATAGAGCTCTCGAAGGGCCTGATAGGCGTCGCCGGGCTGGAAGATCGTGTCGTCGATCTGCACGACGCGCTCGTACCGCAGGCGCTGGCCGGCGGCGTCGATCTCGACATTCGCGAGAGCATGCCCAGGCGCTCCGGGCGCACGCTGCGCGGGCTCACGCGCGCCGGCAAGGACTTGCGGTGGCCCCTGTGCCTGTGGCCAGGCGAGTGCGGCCGGCACGAGCTCGGGTTGCCAGCCCGCAGGCCACGAAAGGTCCAGCACCAGCTCGTCGCGATCGGCAAACGAGACCCGTACCGGGGTCGTTCGGTCTGCGGGTGCCAAGGTATAGCGTTGTTCGAGCGGTCCCCAGGGCATGCTCGGAAGCAGCGATGCTTCGTCTCCCAGCACGTCCGCCGGATCCTGGGCCATGGTCCACGAGACGGTCACGCGTGCGGCATCGACCTCCTCCTCGACCCTTGGCATGGCGACCTCGAAGCCCGGGAACCGGTCGGTGAGCCATTGACGCCAGCCCTCCGCGACCGCTTCCGGGTTGTCACGCCGGCGCAAAAAGAACCATGCATGGTGACCATGAAGCGACATCCGACCGCTGCCCTCCAGGCGGCCCGCTTCGTCGAGCACGAGACGGACACCCACCTGCCGTGCGCTGTCCGCGGCCGGCGTCTTGGGCAGGGTGACGCGCCGTGGCGGCTGGTCGAGAACAATGGCCTCCGTGCCTTCCTGGACGGGCGAGAGCCGCCCAAAGCCGAGTCGCCGATCGCTCGCGTCGAGATAGAGCACCTCGCGACCGATCGTGACCTCGACCAGCGCCTTGCTGAACCATCCGAGGCGTACGACATCTGTCCTCGGCATGCCGTCACGCCAGTCGCCAGCCCACACCAGGCGTGCGGGAACATCTACCGATTCGAGCATCGCCAACAGCACGAGGGCGATCTCGGAGCTCGTGCCCTGCCCCGCGAGCAAGATCTGGTCGACCGTTACGCCTTCCCCGATCCCAAGCGGCCCTTCGGCATGCTGGAGGGTCTCGCGCACGTATTGATAGATCGCCTCGGCCTTGGCGCGCAGCCCACGAGACGCATCACGACGGCGCTTGTTTCGCGACGAATCATCCGCGGCACCCTCTTTCGCCTTGGGCGCGCGGGTCCGCAGCCCATCGGCGGGCAAGGCTTCTGGCGCCAGGGCACCGAGCGCCCCGACTTCGGCACCAGATCGCCGCGTGCGGCCGCCAGGCCGTTCGAGCAGCGTGCGAACCGCCTGGCGCGCGTCGCGATCGAAGCGCCGGGCCGATCGGTAGCGGGCATCGAAGTTGGCTGCACGCGCGGGCCAATTCTCGGCGATCGCGACCCAGCCGTTGGCCGTCTCGGCCCGCTCGGTCACCACCCAGACACTGTGAGCAAGATCGCTGAACGGAAAGCCAAACGGCTCGTCGGCTACACCCGGAACGTTCTCGAGCCGGATCTCGACCCGTTCGCTTCCAGGTACGTCGCTGAGCGGCTGGCGGGTGACTTGGTAGCGCCCGCGCCCGGTTTCGCGCAGATGATGCGTGAGCTCGAGACCAGCCGGCGCCTCGTAGACAAATGAGCTCTCCAACGTGGGAATCCGCTCGTCGAAAAACCACGGGTCGGGAAAGATCGGCGCACGCCACGCCAGACGGTAGCGGTAGTCGATGATGACGCCGGTCTCGACCGCGGGAAAGGCCACGCTCGTGGCCGCTCGACGCCCCGCCTGATCTTGGCGAAACACTGCGTCCTCCGGCACGGCGACGACGCTGCCATCCGGACGCACGGTTCGCCCTTCGAAGGCAGACAAGGCGAGCCCCTGGCCATGCCCGAGGGTCACCTGCCCGAAGCCTCGCCCTGCTTCGGTCAGGACTTTGATGCGCATCTCGACGTCGAGCGTCGACATCGTACGAGCGGCGCCGTCTGCGAGCCGCAAGGTGCCCCGGCGGCGAAGCACCACGGCCGGCGCGCCAGGATGGTCGGCCAACGCTTCGAGCCCCAGCGCTTCGGGAGCAATCGGAGCGAAGCCGCCGGACAAGCTGCCGTCAGCATCGTCTTCCGCGGTCGCGGCCAACGCTCCAGCCAAGCCGAGCGCACAACAGAGGATCACAGACTTCACGCCCACCATCCTAGCGCCTGGACGCTGCTGCCGAATGCAGCCTGCGGCACCACGGAGGCATTTCGCACGCTCAGCGCTCCTCGAGCGGCAGGGACCCGCAAGCAGGGCCCTCACCTCGCGGCCCATTCCGGGACCGGGATGCTGGTCGGGAGGCGTCGCAGACATCGGCGGGCGGAACCCTCGGCCCCGGAACGCGTAGGGAGAGTCCATGTTGACCATCGAGTCTGTTTCCAAGCGCTTTCGTGCCGGCAACTGGGGAATCCGTGACGTCTCTCTCAACCAGGAGGCGGGTGTGCTCGGCTTGCTCGGCCCCAACGGTGCCGGCAAGACCACCCTGATGCAGATGATCGCCTCGATCACCCGACCGACTTCGGGGCGTATCACCTTTCAAGGTAAGGATCTCGCCAAGGAGCCGGACGCCCTGCGCCGAAGGTTGGGGTACCTGCCGCAAGACTTCGGTGTCTACGACAACCTCAGCGCCCGCGAGCTCCTCCGCTATCTGGCAGCGCTCAAAGGCGTCCACGGAGCCCAGCGGATCGAGGCGATGCTCGAAGCCGTCAACCTGCACCAGGTCGCGGATCGGCTGGTCGGTGGTTTCTCGGGAGGCATGCGCCAGCGACTCGGCATCGCCCAGGCCCTGATCAACGACCCGGATCTGGTGATCGTCGACGAACCGACCGCCGGGCTCGATCCAGAGGAGCGCGTACGCTTTCGCAACGTGCTCTCCGAGATCGGCTTCGGCAAGTTGGTCATCCTCTCGACCCACATCGTGTCGGACATCGAGTCGATCGCGACCCACATTGCGATCTTGCGTCAAGGGCAGCTCATCGCGCTCGACACCCCCGAAGCCTTGCTGGACAAAGCCTGTGGCAAGGTCTGGCAGGTGGTCGTCACATCAGACGTACTGGCCGCTCAACGCGACACGCTCAACATCTCGAGCGCCGTACGCAAGGCCGACGGCATTCATCTCCGCGTGGTGCATCCGGAAACACCGCTCGCCGGTGCCGTAGCAGCCGAGCCCACACTCGAAGACGCCTACCTCCACGCGATGAGCTTCGAAGGGCCGGGGGCCCCAGTGCGGCAAACCTCATGAGCATGTCCCTGAGCATCTCTCCGGCCCGCATCACCGCGGTGACGACCGCCGACGTCTCCATGCGTCTGCGACGGCCCTCGACGATGGTTCTCTTTCTTCTGCTCGGCGCCTCCGCCTACGCGTGGATTCCCCACCCATCGAGTGGCCGCGCCCTGATCGTCGCCGAAGGGCAGCGAACGGTCTACAACGCGGCCGCCATCGGGCTCGGAACCGCATCGCTGGCCTCGCTCTTCGTCGGCCTCTTTGGTTTCTACTTCCTCTCCAATGCGGTGCGCTACGACGTCCGGACGGGTTGCGGCTACGTCATCGCTGCGACGCCCGTGCGCAGCATCGAATACGTGCTGGGCAAGCTCGTGGCCAACATGGTCTTCCTGAGTTTGTTCATCGTGGGCTTCGCCATCACATCGCTGGCCATGCTGCTCGTGCGCGGCGAGGCACCGGTCGACCTCGTCGCCTTTGCCGTGCCCTATCTGCTGATGGTGCCGCCGACGGTCACCATGGTGGCGATGCTCGCCCTCGTCTTCGAGACAGTGCCGCTTCTCGCCGGGCGCCTGGGGGATGTGCTGTATTTCTTCCTCTGGATGCTGACCATCGGCGTCGTCGCAATCGCCATGGACCAAGGCGGCCCGGCCTTTCTTCCCTATGTCGACATCTCCGGCCTGGGATTGATGATTCAGGCGATGCAGGATTCGCTCGGGACGAACAACGTCTCCGTGGGTGCATCTCACTTCGACCCTGCGCTCGGCACGGCCGACTTCGAGGGGATCACCATGACCGGTGAGCGCGTGATCGCCCGCGTGGTGGCCAGCGCCCTGCCGCTCCTTCTGCTGCCGATCGTGCTCCTCCGCTTTCACCGCTTCGACCCCGCACGGATCAAGGGCAGTCAGGCACGCCAGGGAACAGGGCGGTGGCGGACCATCTTGCGCTGGCTACGCCCCCTCAGCAGAATCCTTGGTAAGCCTCTCGATGCCCTGCGTGCGGGCGGCACGGGAACCTCTCTCTGGCAGGCCAGTCGCCACGACGCCCACCTGACGATATCGATGCTGCCAGCCATCACACCAGCGATGATCGGCTTTGCCATCGCCACGTTGCTGATCCCCGTCGATCGACTCCAGGCCGGCGTGTTGCCGTGGTTGTTCGCCGTTCTCGCGATCTCCATCGCTGGCATCGCTTGCCGAGACCAACGTGCCGGCACACAGCCGCTGCTCTTTGCTGCGCCGCGCCTGGCACACGAGTACGTCATCTGGAAGCTCTCGACGACGCTGATCGTCAGCGTCTTCTTTGTCGCGGTACCCGCGATCCGCCTGGCGGTCTGGAACGCGCCTGCCGCGTTGACGCTCGTCGCCGGCACACTGTTCGTCGCGGCAGCCGCGACCAGCCTCGGCGTCCTGACCCACAATCCGAAGACCTTCGTGGTCCTCTTCCTGTCGTTCTGGTACCTCGTCTTGAACGACGGTGGCCGAACACCGATGCTCGACTTTGCTGGCTTCTATGGCCCAAGCAGCAGCGCCGCACCGGCGGTGTACGGCACCCTGGCCATCGGGTTCCTCGCCGTTGCCCACGTCGTCCACCGCGCACGGCGCAACGCCGCGTGAGGCGCGCAGTACGCGGGGACGTCTGAACGCCAAACGCCCACTCCGCGGCAGGCGAAGTGGGCGTTTCGAGCGGGGTCCGTGTGGACCGGGATCAGGCCGCGGCAGCTCGGCGCGCGCGCGCTTCCCGCGCGTCGTGACCGAACCACTGCTCCCACAGAAGCGCGAACGGGCTGGCCACGAAGATCGACGAGTACGTACCGATCACGATACCGATGAGCAAGACGAATGCGAAGCCGCGAATGGCCTCGCCACCGAAGAAGAACAGCGAGCCCACCACCAAGAGCGTGGTACCCGAGGTCAGCACTGTGCGCGACAGGGTCTGGTTGAGGCTCATGTTCATCGTTTCGACCAGCGGCTGGCGTCGCTTGAGGCGCATGTTCTCGCGAACGCGATCGAAGATCACCACGGTGTCGTTCACCGAATAGCCGATCAACGTCAAGAATGCCGCGATGGTCGGCAGGTTGAACTCATAGTTGAGCAGCGCGTACAGGCCGAGCACGATCAAGAAATCGTGGAACACCGCGACGATCGCACCGACGCCGAAGCGAAGCTCGAAGCGGTACCAGATATAGAGAAGCATCCCGATCAGTGAGAACACCATCGCCAGGATGCCCTTGTTGCGCAGCTCAGAACCAATCTGGGGGCCGACGTTCTCGTTGGAAAGAACCGCGAAGCCGCCAAGGCTGGCGTCTGCCTGGAGCACGGTCATCGCCTGCTCGCCCAGGCCTGCGCTTTCGGCGGCGGCGCCGACTTCATTCCAGTCGGAGAAGATTCCGATCTCGTTACGCGCCTCGAGAACGCTGCGCGCAACTTCCAGGTAGGCCTCCCGCGCCTCATCCTGCGGGTCGGTCGGATCGTCCCCGGTGCGAAGACCGTCAGGGTCGCGTTCGAAGAGAAACGCCCCCAGGGCCTCGCTGCCGTTGGTGTTGACATCGAACTTGCCCGAAGCATCGGCGTTGAGGGCTTGGCCGAGGGCGGCCAAGATCTCCGCACTCGAACCTTCCTCCGAGCCTTCGACCACCGGCACCTTGATCAGAACCTCGTTGTCGCCGATATCGCCGTAGCGCTGCATCGCGAGCCCGGTGAGGCCCGAGTCCTCGAGCGAGGCGCGCAGGCCGTCGACGTCCGGGGCATCCTTCAAGCGGACGGCCATTTGCGTACCACCGGCGAAATCAATGCCGAGGTTGAGACCGCCGAGAATGAAAAGCTCCGCTACGCACACGAGCAGCAGAGTGACCGACAGCACCACGAAGACCTTGCGGTACTTCATGAAGTCGATTTTGGTGTTGGCCAGGAACTGCATCTCGAAATCCTCGTCGGTGCGCGTTCAGATGATTGGGTTCACAAGGTCGCAGGGTCAGATCGACAGGCTCTCGACGGTCCTGCTCCGGGACAGGTAGAGGTCGAACAGCCAGCGGCTGACGAACACGGCCGTGAACAACGAGGCCATGATGCCAACGGAGAGGGTGACGGCGAAGCCGCGAATCGGCCCCGTTCCGAAGGTGAACAGGAACACGGCCGCGATCAAGGTCGTGACGTTAGCGTCCAGGATCGACGAGAGGGCCTTCTGGAACCCAGAGTCGACCGCGCCTTTGACCGTTCGGTTGTTCCGGAGCTCTTCCTTGATGCGCTCGAAAATGAGCACGTTCGCATCGACCGCCATACCAACCGTCAAGATGATGCCGGCGATGCCGGGGAGGGTCAGGGTGGCGCCGAACAGCGACAGTGCACCGAACACCAGCACGACATTGAGCGTCAGTGCGACGATGGCGTTGATGCCGGCCAGCTTGTAGAAGAGCAGCATCACGATCACCACCATCACACCGCCGTAGAGCCCCGCGCGCTTGCCGCGCTCGATCGAGTCAAGACCGAGGGATGGTCCAACCGAGCGCTCTTCGAGCAGGGTCAGCTTGGCAGGCAGGGCGCCGGAACGGAGCACCAGTGCCAAATCCTGGGCCTGCTGCAAGGTGAAACCGCCCTCGATGATGCCGTCACTGGTGATGCGGCTGTTGATCGACGGGGCCGTGATGACGTTGCCGTCGAGCACGATGGCGAGGAGGCGGCCAATGCTGGAGCCCGTCACATCGCCAAAGATACGCGCGCCATCCGCGCCGAGCGAGAACGACACCACGGGCTCGCCGAGCTGGCCGTTCGAGGGCCGCGCCGTTCGCAGATCACGTCCCGTGATCACCCGGTTGCGCTCGAGTGCCCAGTAGGTTTCCCCGACCACGATGTTGTTGTCGTCCCGGGTGACCTCGGTGAAGATCTCCGCATCGTCCGGAATGCGTCCGCCGAAGAACGAGATCAGCTCGGCACGGCTGGCAGCCGGCCCAGATCCTTCGTAGACCAGGCGGAACTCGAGGAACGCTGTGTTCTGAATCAGCGTCTTGATGCGCTCGGGGTCATCGACACCCGGAAGCTGCACCACGATGCGGTTGCCGGTCGGCACGATGACCGGCTCCGACACACCGAACTCGTCGACGCGGTTGCGGATCGTCTCGACGGCCTGCTGCACGGCCTGGCTGCGCATCGCGGCCACCTGCGGCACGGTCCGCTCGAGCTCCAACTCGCCACCCGAACGACCGAAGTCCCAGGCATCGCCGAACAGCTCGTCGCTGAGCGTCTCCGCCTGGTCGAACTGATCGGCCGCAACGCCCGTCAATGCGAAGCTGATGTTGTCGATCTGCCGGAAAGACGCCTCGATGTCGCTCTCCGCGAGAAAGCTGACGAGCCGTTCGGCATCGGTCTCGGTCTCGGTGTTGAGCGCGTCGTCCGTCTCGACCTGAAAGACCAGATGGCTACCGCCGCGCAGATCGAGACCGAGGTTGATGGTCTCGGACGGCGGATACAAAACGAAGCTGGCGACCGCCAGCACGATGAGAATCAGGATGCCGCGGGCCTTCTGGCTCGTGTCCATCGCTCAACTACCCCTTCTGGTCTGGCTCGTCTTCGAGGCCGGCAATGGCCACGCGACGAACCCGAATCTTGACGTTGTCGGCGATCTTGAGCACCACCACCGGGCCTTCGGCGCGTACAACTTCGCCGAAGATGCCGCCATTCGTCACCACACGATCTCCGCGCTGGAGATTGGCCACCACCTGCTCGACTTGCTTCTGACGCTTGCGCAGCGGCAGGAACCAAACCACGTAGAAGACAAGGAAGACCAGGGCCGGCAGTGCCAGCGCACTCACGATGTCTGCCAGGCCTGCCGGCTGCACCTGTGCGATGAGCGGCGCAATATTCATGATCGACTGGATCCTTCCGAGTCGTGGTCGGTTGTCGTAGAGCTTACGAGGGTGGCCCTGGAATCCAGGGGCACGGGGACCCCAGAATCGACGACTCAATCTCCGTCATCGATCCGATCGCCATACTGGCGAACGAGGTCACCCACCCGCGCAGTCAGCGATCCAAGCTCGATACCTTCGCGCAGATCCTGCATGAAGTCAAGGTAGAAGCGAATGTTGTGCGCCGTGGCCAGCATCCGCCCGGTGATCTCGCCAGTCCGCACCAGGTGATGCAAGAACGCGCGGCTGTACCGACTGCACAACGGACACGTACACGCCTCGTCGACCGGGCGCGGATCCTGGCGATAGCGTGCGGTCTTGATGCGGATGATGCCTCGCCGTGTGAACAACGTGCCGTGACGGGCGTTGCGGCTGGGCAGAACGCAGTCGAAGAGGTCGACTCCGCACGACACGGCATGCAGGATGTCGAGCGGCGTGCCGAGTCCCATCAGGTATCGCGGCCGATCCGCGGGCAAGGTCGGCGCCGTCCAGGCCACCACCTCGCGGCGCAGCGGAAGATCTTCACCGACGCTGACGCCGCCGATGGCATAGCCGTCGAACTCCAGGTCTACGAGGGCCTGGGCCGCGCGCTCGCGAAGCGGCCGGAAGGCGCTCCCTTGAACGATGCCGAACAGCCCCCCGGGTTCGACCTCGCTGGCACCGGGCACGAGACGAGGATCTTCCCAGGCCACACGCGACTGTTCGGCCCAGCGCAAAGTCCGGTCGAGCGCTGCTTCTGCCACCGCTTCGGTCACCGGCCACGGCGGACATTCATCGAGCACCATCGCGATATCGACGCCCATCCGGCGCTGCCAGGCAACGACGTCTCGAGGCGTAAAGCGGATGCGATCCCCATCGACGTGGTTGCGAAAGGTCACACCGTCTTCGTCGATCTTGCGCAAGGTCGCGAGGCTGAAGACCTGAAAGCCCCCGCTGTCGGTGAGAATCGGCCGACGCCACCCTGTGAAGCGATGCAACCCACCGACCGCCTCGATGGCATCGATACCGGGACGCAGCCGCAGGTGGTAGAGGTTGGACAGCATCACGGACGCCCCGGCGGCCTCCAGGCCCTCGGCATCGAGGCCCTTGACGGCACCGAGGGTGCCGACGGGCATGAATGCGGGGGTCTGGATCACGCCATGGGGCGTGCGGAGCTGGCCGCGGCGGGCTGCGCTGGCGGTCGCCAGTACGTCGAATCGAAGGCTCATGGTGCTCGGTCGGGAAGCAGGCGCCGACGCGCCGAGGAGGAAGGCAGGCTAGGAGCCGCTCGTGGCCAGGGTGCTCACCTGGACATCCGGTGGCAATTGGATCCGAAAGCGTTCCTCGGGAAGCGTCGGGTTGACCTCGACGTGCTCGAAAACGAAGTCCGTGGTGTCGCCGTCCGGCTCCTCGTAGGCCAGTCGGACCGGCAGGAAACTCTCGCGATCGAACCAGATGGTCATGCCCTTGATGCGCTTGGCCACGCGGCTGAAGCGCGGCGAGAGCTCGACGCGGTAGGGCCGTCCGTCGGCCGGAAACGCCGCCGTGAAATCGAAGTACCGGCGCAGGCGCTCGACCGAGTTGGTGGCGGCCAGATACTGCTCGATCTGCGCCGTGTGCTTGTCGACCGGCAAGCGCTCAGCCGTACCCAGATCGCGGTACCAAGTGACCATCTCACCATCGCTGATGACCATCACCGTCTGATTCGGCTCGGTGAACTCCCAGCGCGCCAGATCTGGCGCCTGGTAGGCAAAGGTGCCGCGCGCGATCTCCGGTTCGAGGAGCAGCATGCTCTTCTTGGTCTGGACGAACCGTGCTTCGAGCGACGAGAGCTGTGCCTGCTGCTCCTTGATCTTGGCGATCAGCGCCTCGAAACGCTCGCCACCGGTCAGGCGCTCGTCGTCGAGCGACATGGCTTCAGGATCGTTTGCTGCTTCGTCTTGTGCACGCACGGCTGCGAGCGGGGTAAGCCAAAGCATGACGATCGTGGCGGGCAGGACGAATGGTGCGAGGAGTCGATTTCCCATCGTTCGTCATCGTAACGCCGGCTCGGCCTTCACCACAACCACGCGGCATCCCAACCGCACGGCAACGGGGCCGAAATGCCCCGTTTCGGCACGCCGGCCCGATGCGTGATCGCGATCTCCCGATTGCCTTGACACGGCCAAAACGCGATGCTACCTTCGCGCCGCTTTTTCGTGCCCTCCTCGTGCCTCAAGCGGCGCGAAACGCCCCATTTGGCAACGTCTCTCTGGGGAGGGCACGGCCGGCACATCACCGTCGTACCTGTCGATCGAAGAGGACTGGTTTCCATGGCTGACAAGAGCAAGTTCGGAACCAAGCATGTGTGCGCCTCCTGCGGTTCCAAGTTCTACGATTTCGGTAAGCCCGAAGCGATCTGCCCCAAGTGCGGTACCAACCAGGCGGACGAAGAGGTCACGCCCGCGGCTTCGTCCGATGACGCGGCGCCCGACGACACCGCCGATACCGAAGCCAAGGGCACGCATGACGAAGACTCCGAAAACGACGAGGATTCCGAGGACGAGGACGAGGACGAGGACGAGGACGATCTCGATGACGAGGACGAAGACGACGACCTCGACGACGACAAGCTGATCGATGAAGAGGATGACGACCTCGACGACGATCTCGACGACGACTGAGCGCCTCGCTCTCGCCCTGGGTAGCAACCTCGGCGATCGTGAGGCGTCGCTCGAACGTGCGATCGTGGGTCTCGAGCGCATCCTCGGGCCTGTGCGCCGCGCATCGCTTTACGAAAACGCTGCGCTGCGTCTGCCGGGAACAGGCGACGCAGGCCTCCCAGAAGACGCGCCTCCTTCCTTCCTCAACACCGTGGTCATCGCGGATCGGCCCGCTGTTGCCGAACCACGGAAGCTCCTGAGGCTTACCCAAGCGCTCGAACGTGCAGCGGGGCGCCAGCCGGCCGCGCGGTGGGCACCGCGCGTGCTCGATATCGACATTCTGGCCCTGGGCAGCAGGATCGTCCGTGACGACGACCTGCTCCTCCCGCATCCTGGCCTGCGCAGCCGCCGCTTCGTGCTCGTCCCGCTGGCTGAGATTGCGCCGGAGCTGCCGATCCCGCCGGACGGCGCGACCGCGGCCTCTCTGTGTGCGGCGATCGCGCCGGCGAGCCATCCCCTCGAACGCCGCGATTGGCGTGCCGTCTCGCGGTAGACTCGAGCCAGACTCGTTTTACGCCAAGCTGCGGCAGGTTCGCAGACGAGGAGGCTTTCGTGAGCACGCGCATCCCGCTCCCTGGCGGGCCCGTTCCAGCGCGCCCAGTCACGCCGGAGGCGAAGACCCTGGGTGCCCTACTTCGGCGACGGGCCGACCTGACTCCTGATCGCATCGCCCATCTCACCAAGCGCGATGGCGCCTGGCAATCGACCACCTGGCGCGGCTACTACCAGCAGGCAGCGTCGGCAGCTCGCGGTCTGCTCGACCTGGGCGTCGAGGTCGGCGAACGCATCGCCGTGCTGGGGCCGACCTCAGAGCCGTGGGCCATCTACGACCTCGCGGGCGCGCTCGCCGGCACCCCGGTCTTCGGCATCTATCCGATGCAGTCGGCGGAACAGGTCCGCTTCCTTCTCGAACACAGCGGATGCAGAGCGGTCTTCGTTGCCGAGCAGGGCGAGCTCGAGACGATCATCGAAGCAGCCGAAGGCAATGATCAGCTCGCTGCCATCGTCCCGTGGGACGAGGCACTGTTCCAGCGCTTTCGTGACCATCCGAAAGTCGTCCCCCCAAATCGCTTTGCCGGCGAACCTCTCGACGAAGAGGCCATCGACGCGCGCCAGGCCCGGGTCACCCCGGACGACACCGCGATCCTGATCTACACCTCGGGTACGACGGGCCGCCCCAAGGGCGCGATGCTCAGCCACCGAAATGTGTTGGCTTTCGCGGACTCGTTCGCGCGGGCCTTCGCGTACGACGAGAGCGATCTGTTGATCTCTTTCCTTCCAATGGCACACGTCAGCGAGCGTGTGTTCGGCTTCTTCGGCCGGCTCAACGTCGGCGTACCGACCGCCTATGCCAGCTCGATCGGCGCGGTGCTGAGCGAGTTGCCCGAAGTCGCGCCAACCGTGTTCGGCTCGGTTCCACGTCTTTACGAGAAAGCGTTTGCCAAGGTCCAGGGCGATGTTGGGCGCGCTTCTCCGGTGGCCCGCAAGATCTTCTCCTGGGCACTTGCCGTCGGCAAAGCACGGGCGCGCTACGACCGCGCAGGCGAGAAAGTTCCGTCGTGGCTGGCACTCAAGAGCGCCCTCGCCCACCGACTCGTCTTCCACAAGGTGCATGCGGCCTTTGGCGGTCGGGTGCGGGCGATGGTGTCGGGTGCAGCGCCGATCGGCCGGGAAGTGCTGGAGTTCTTCTGGGCGATGGGCCTGCCCCTCTTCGAAGCCTACGGCATGACCGAAGCAGCCGGCGGTACCCATGTGAGCCTACCGGGCGCCGTACGCCTCGGTGCCGTGGGCCGCCCCCTGCCAGACGTCGAGCAGAAGATTGCCGAGGATGGTGAGATTCTGATCCGTGGCCCGCTGGTCTTCACGGGATACTTCGGCAACGAGGCCGCGACCCGCGAGACCGTCGACGAAGACGGCTGGCTCCACACCGGCGACATCGGCGCCATCGAAGACGGCTTCCTTCGCATCACGGACCGCAAGAAACACCTGATCATCACGGCGGGCGGCAAGAACGTCGCGCCAGCCAGCATCGAGCGAGCCGTCAAGAGCCAGAGCCCGTTCATCAGCCAGATCCATGCCCACGGCGATCGCCGCCCCTTCATCGCCGCCTTGATCGCTCCCAGCCCGATCGAGACACTGACCTGGGGCGCGGAGAAGGGCGTTCTCGCGCAGGAAGACGTCGCGGCCCTAAGTGCCGAGCTCCTGGCGGATCCCCAGGGCCGCTCCGCAGCCTTGGTCGCCGCCATGGGGAAGGTCGCTGCCGATCCTGCGTTCGCACAGCTCTTCCTCGAGCCTGTGCGACGCGGCAATCGTGACCTGGCGCGTGTCGAGCGGGTTCGTCGTTTCGCCGTCCTCGACCGCGACTTCTCGCAGGAGGAAGGCGAGATGACCCCGACCATGAAGATGAAGCGGAAAGTGATCGAAGAGAAGTTCCAGTCGCTTTTCGACCGCCTCTACGAAGATCCGTCCTTTGGCCTCGACGCGGAAGCCAGCGGCAGCTGACGGACCATCCCCAAAGGCCACGCAGGGGGCCCATGCGGAAAGCCCGCGGCGAGCGGCGTCGTGAGCCTCGGGATCGGTGAACCCCGGGATACGGGATCAGGGACAGGTGAGCGCTTGCGGCTTTTCGCGCACCCGCTCGAGTGCGAGGTTGGCGCGGAAGGCTTGCATGCCCTCCAGTGGCAAGCCGGTATTGTCGAGCAGCTTGGGACCGTCGCCCCGTCCGAGCCTGCTGGCGTCGATCACCAGCACACCGTCGTCGAACATGCGCGCCGTACTGTCGAAGCCATCACCGCTGGTGTCCAACACGATGTAGCGATCGACCTCGATCTCGCTCGGCAACGTCTTGTCGCCGTCCGTTCGCAGGAAGGTATCGAGCCGAACGTCCATCGAGCGGACGCCGCGATCGTAGGCCGACTGCACTTCGGCTTCTTGCATCACGCCATCGCCGTCCGCATCGGACCACAGATAGAGATGCCGCCAAGCACGGTCGCTTGCCGACACCTTGCCGTCTTCGTTCGAGTCGAAGATCGCCAGGGTGTTACACGACGCCGGCGGCGCCTTGCTGCGCGCGCGGGTTGGAATGGCTGGCACGGGCTCCGGAACCACGGTGGCCGAGCCGTCAGCGACCAGGTCTTCTCCGACTCCGAACAGCTCGATCGCCTGCTCGCCCGCTTCGGCGCCGATCGGTGACACGGCGGTCTCACCCGCCGCGGCCGTGGCCGCCATCGACTCCAACCGTTCGAGGATGGTGTCTTGCAGATCTGGCGAGAGGGTGCCAATCAGCCGGCTAATCTCCTCCTGGAGGGCCAGGATTTCCGCCATCGTCTCCTGCTCTTCGCGCGTCGGCACCCCCGCCAACGGATCGTTCGCGACCTGCGCGTTCAACGCCGCGGCCATCGAGACCACGACCGCACCAAAGACGGCAATACAAGCATCTCTCACTCTCATGCCACCTATCGTACCGGCCCGACTGCACATCCTCCCAGGAATCCGACACGCCGAGCACTCGGTCTGTCAATCAGCATGCGACCCGATGCCCGGAGGGCGCCGCCGAATCAACGCACCACACCGCCACACCGGGGCGCCGCCGAGCCCCGCTGCCGGCTCCTCACGGTCATGCTATTTTGAAAAAAGTCCACAGCAGAAGCGTTCACAGCGCTCGGTTCAAGCGTGTTCGGAGGAACCTTGAAGATCGTTGGAGCCATGCTCTTGGTCGTGCTCGGCCTGTATCTATTTCTGCGATTTCGCCCCGCAACAGTGGCTCCAGATATCGCAGGAGCGCCCTGGAATTTGGATCACGAGAGGATCAGCGCCATGTCAGACGAAGAGATCGAGTGGGAAATCGTCGAGCGTGTGGTCGAGCGCATGGGCGGCGACTATGAACCCGCAGTCGTGCTTTCGCTCCCCGAAGGCGTTCGCGCGGTCTACGCCACCTGGGAAGTCGAGTCGGAAGTGAACAATGGCGGCTTCGATCAGTATTTTGGCAACACAGACGGCGCGCTGGCTGGCGAAGCCATTGCGGGCTACCGCCAATTCGGTACGCCTCGTTTCGCTTCCCTGGTCGAAGAGGCCGTCGCGGCACGCGACGACCCCGATGCCCTGAGCCGGCTCGACGACCAATTCTACGAGCTCGATGAGCCGGTCCAAGACCTGCGTATTCGATTCATCCGCGACAACCCTCTCAGCTTCTGAGCGTTCGACCCCAGGGATCCGGCGCGGTGACTGGCGCACCCGTCAGGGTGCTCACCGCCAGGCGACTCACCCCGTACGATTCCGGCGTGCCCACCGGGCAGCACACCGACTCCATCACGTGGACAACCAGGTGACGGCCTACCGGGATCCGGCCCGCGTTTGGTCGGGAATGGCCACCAACTCGAAGGGCTCGGCGCGACGGATCTCGGCCGGGGTGTCGCGCTCGAAAGCTTCGGCGCGCATCAGGTCGTAGATGACAATGGCATCAGCAGCATGGTCGGCGGCGGGATCGGCGGCCCGAGCGATGGCGATCGCCTGATCGCGGGCATTGTCGTCGACCTTGTAGGTGCTGTAGAGGGCGAAGTGCTCGGCCGCCTTCTCGGGCTCGCCGAGCTGCTTGTGGATGAGATCGAGGTTGTAGTGTGCCGCGACGTTCTCTGGATCGATCGACAGAGACTGCCGGAACAGGTCACGGGCTTCCACGAGAAGCGCGTCCCGTGATGCCTTGCGCGCATCCCCACGTTCCTGGCGTGCTCGCTCGACCAAGGTCTGGCCGAGCTCGTTGAGCAAGCGGTAGTCGCGCGAGAAGTCGAAGCCGCGTTCGCGCGTCTCCGCATCATCGAGAGCCAGAATCGATCGGAAGCTGTCGATCGCCTCGTCGAGGTAGCCGTTCTGCTTGTTGACCAGACCCGTGAACCAGGCCACCGACCATGATGGTGCCGGCGGATCGAAGGCGGCGGCCCGCGCCAACGCGTCGATCGCGCGATCCTGCACCGTCCCTTGGGCAAGATAGACCCGTGCCAGGTTGAGCGGACCGTCCGGACGCCCGAGCGCTTCGACCTGCTGGAAGGCAACCTCGGCCTGGCGCAACTCGCCCTTGGTCTTGCCCCCTTTGCGGAGCAGGCCGATTCCGTAGTCGTTCCAACGCTGCCAGGGGACAATCTCACTGGTCTGCGCGCTGACGGTCTGCGCCGCGGCGACTTGCGACCCAACCGCAACCGGCAGGACGATGCGATCGGTCGCCAGGGTCATGATCGGCAGCTCGTTGCGGTAGGCGGGGTCATCCTCGATCACCCGCATGTAGGTGGTGTCGAACTTGCGGTACTGCAAGCGCACCTCGACCGCGATCGGGCCCCGAACATCCGGCGGCACGTCCAACAGATAGTGGATCGTGTCGGCAGCGCCAGGTGGAATCTGGTGGCTGTAGAGGGGGACGAAGATGTCCTGGGCGTTGCGCCGATCGATCCGCTGACCGTGACGGTCGAGCATGTAGGTATTGATGAAATGCGCCCACGGGTCGACCCGCCCGTCTTCCGCGAGTCCCCCGCTGCGGCCGATCACCGTGCTCGGCGCGCCCTCCGGTCCATCACCTGCTCCCAGATCGAGCACCCGCACATCGACCCAGATCTGGTTGGAGTCCGTGGTGCCTTGGGTGAAGTGATGCCCCATCTTGACTGTTCGCACCACCGCGTCGAGCAGGTAGCGGGCACCCGGCTCGAGGGTGGGCACTTCGGGGCGCAAGGGGGCGATCAGCTCGCCATCGGTGGTCCCGCCGCGCCGCAAGCCGAACAAGTCGACGCGCATGACCCCTTCGTTGAACGCGCGATGCTTCTCGTTGACCGTGTCGGGCAGCCCCAACATGTGCGGAATGGCGGTGTTGGCGCTCGGGAACTGATGATCGTGGATCGTACGCGTGCCCGAGTCGTCGAAGTCACGGGCCGCGAACTGATCCGACGGCTCGAGCTCCATATGGCAGCCATTGCACCCCGGCTCGGCCTTGCCCGGGTAGTAGAAGCTCGCCACACCGTGGCCGGAGACGCCACTGAGCAGGAAGCTGTCGTAGTGGTTCTGGCCGCGGAGCCACTTGTAGTCGTTCAGCTCGACAGGCAGATGCACCTTGTGGCAGCCGGCGCAGAACTCGGCGGTCTGGTGAAAGGGCTTGAGGAAGGTCTTCTTGTGAAAGGCCGGCTTGGCCTTGACGAGCTGGCGATTCACCCATTTGAGCGCCGCGCTCTCACTGCGCGCGAAGGGATAGTGGACCGGCTCTTCGATGGTGTAGTCCGCGTTGCCACGCTGGCTGTTCAGGTGGGTGATCGCGTGGCAGGACGTACAGGTGATGCCGGCATTCGATGCCGGATCCTCGAGCACGTCGAATGCCGGATCCTCGAACTTGGGATCGTCGAACTTGCCCGAGAAGAACACCACCGGGTCGTGGCAGCCAGCGCAGAAGCGCGCCGCGCTGACGTTGCCATCGCGCTCGAACGAGACCTGCCGCGTCTCCAGCACCGACGCGAGATAGGCAGGGTTGTTGAACGAGCTGAAGCGGTGCATGGACACCGACCAAGAGTCGTGGGTGTCGGGATGACACTCCTGGCAGTAGGCATCATTGTTCAGCACGTTCTCGGGGATGAAGGCGCCGTCCGCGGTGCGGGCCAGGGACGGAAAGAAGTACTGCTCACCAGACGCCGGCCCTTCGACGTTCCACTTGCGGGGGTCCTGTGTCTGCCAAACGAGCATCACCCCGGCGAACACGGCCGCGGCAAGTGCCCACCGACGACCGACCTGCCATTTGATCTTCTTGCCTGCCAACCGGTGCAAGACGAAGAGCCACGCCGCGATCAACGGCGTCACCACGTGCAGCCAGTACGCGACGCTGCGCACGGACTCGTCCTTGACCACGATCAGGCCTTCGACGCGGGTGAGCACCACGCCTGTCGCGATCAGCACCAATGCGGTCACGAATAGGGCATAGCCCACCCGCACCGCGCGCCGATTGCGTCGATGCCGGGTATTGCGCATATGCACGAGCCCGAAGACCACCACCGGCACCACCAGCAACAGGCCGAGCAGCAGGTGCACCAGGAACATGTTGAGGTAGAACCAATTCTGGAAGGTCTGTCCGGTCCACCATTCGAGAAAGGTGACGCCGCCGAGGTAGACGGCATTGATGCCGAGCAGGGCATAGAGACCGAAGACCGCGAAGAGCAGCTTGCGAAGCCGCGGCCCGACCGCCGGCCGGTAGCGGCGGCGAGCGCCTTGGGTACGGGTCGCGGAAGGCGGTGTCGCAGGCGATGGCGATCCCTGAGATGTCGTCTGGCGGATCATCAGCTGGGGCTCCCAGAGAGGCATTCGCGCGGCGGGCGCAAACGGATCTCCAGTCTATCGAAGGCGTGCCAGTCGCCAAGCCGTCAGGGGCTAGTCGGCGCGCAGCGTCTTCGACACGTCGACCCGCGCAGCGCGGCGTGCCGGCACCCAGCTCGCGAGCAGGCCGATCAGGCCGAGCACGAGGACAGCCGCTCCGTAGACCAGCGGGTCCGTGGCCGAAACGCCGTAGAGAAACCCGCTGACTACGCGGGCAAGCACCAGCGCCAGCCCGCAGCCGACCACCAGCCCGGCGATGACCAGGCGCATTCCGTCGCCCAGGACCATGCGTTCGAGAGACCGCGCGGTGGCACCAAGCGCGGCCCGAATGCCGAACTCGTAGCGCCGCTCGGCGACGCGGAAAGAAAGCAGACCGTAAATCCCGAAGCCACCGAGGACCAGCGCCATCACCGCAAAGCAACCGGCCAGCAGTCCCTGAGCGTGCGGAAGTGCGAGGGTCGAGCGGACTCGTGCATCCATCAGCTCGACGTCGTGCACCGCCACCTCGGGATCGATCGCGGCCGCTGCCGCACGCACCGCGCTGGCCAGCTCGGGTGGGCTGATCGGCCCGCGCACGGCAAGGCTCATGTCATCCCAGGGAAGCTGGCTGTGCGGCACGTAGTAGCCCGGCCCGAAGTCCGCGGTTACGCCGTATTGCCGAACGTTGCCCACCACACCGACGATCGTGCGCCAGGGCGCCGGTGCGTCGTCAGTCGCACCATTCTCACAGTCAAAACGCATGCGCTGCCCGAGCGGGTTGCCCGCCTGGAAGCTCTGCGCGGCGAGGGCCTCGTTGATCACGATCACCTGAGACGCCGCCCCGACGTCACGCTGATCGAAAAGCCGGCCGCTGCGCAGAGGAATCCCGAGGGTTTCGAAGTAGCCGGGGCGGACCGTCCGCCAGAGGCCTTGCTCGACCTCGCGGGCATCCTGCGGCGCTGGCCTCCCTGAGATCTGGTAACGACACGACCACGAGCCGCCCACCGGCAGCCAGTTGACGGCGCCAGCCTCATCCACCCCAGGCAGCGCCGCGACCTCCGGAAGCAAGCGGTCGTAGAAGCCCACCACGCGATGGTCGTCACCATAGGTGCCCGAAGGCAGGGAGACCTGGAGCGTGGTGACCGAGGCGGTCTGGAAGCCTAAATCGACATCCAGCAATCGACTCAGGCTGAGCCCGGCCAAGGCCGCCCCGATCGCCAGCAACGTGGCCAGAGCAACCTGGCCGAAGACCAAGGATCGACCGAGCCGGGCAACATCCCGCCCGACACTCATGCCACGGCCTCCGTCACGCATCGTGCGCGCCAAGGAGCCGCGCGAGAGCACCAGCGCGGGCGCCAAGCCGAAGAGCAGCACCGTGAACCCTGCCGCCAGCAGCGTGAACAAGAAGATGCGGCCATCGAGGGCGATCGTTCCGTATCCCGCTGCCGCAGCATCGGTGAGAATCGCGGAGAAGAGGTCGAGAATCCACCACGCGACCAGGACCGCACCGCAGGCACCGAGCACGGCCAACATCGCGGCTTCGGAGAGCATCAGGCGAATCAGACGCCCCTTGCTGGCGCCCAACGCAAAACGCAGCGCCATCTCCCGAACCCGGTGACGGGCCCGCGCGAGCAAGAGGTTCGCGACATCGATACAGGCGATCAGCAGCAGGAGCCCGACCGCCACCTGCAGGAAGAGCAGACCGAGACGCACATCGACCACCCGATCTGACAAGAAGTCGGACACCCGATACATCACTCCGGCATTGCTCTCGGGGCGGTCGGTAGCAGCTTCCGCGGCCAGCGTGGCGAACTCGGCCTGGGCGCCCTCGAGGGTCACACCGGCTGCACGCCGCCCGAGCACGGCGAGGTATCGCGCTTCCAAGCTGGCGCGCAGATCCGGTCCGAATGCCATCGGCACCCAGAATTCGACCCGCTCGCTCGGGTAGGCAAAGCCCTGCGGCATGATGCCGACGACTTCCGTCGGCTCGCCGCCCAATCGAACGGTATCCCCGATGACTCCAGGGTCACCACCGAATCGCTGCATCCACAGCCGATGGCTGAGGATGATGACCCCACTGTTGCCTGGCCAGGTTTCGTCCGGGCTGAAGACCCTGCCGTAGCTGGTGGCGACATCGAGCGTTGCGAAGAAGTCTTCCGAGACAGCGGCATAATCAAGACGCGCTGACTGTCCGTCTTGGGTGAGGATGGTCTGGCCGCCGTAGTAGGCAGCAAACTGCTCGAAGCTCTCGAGCCCGCGTTCCCGCCAGCCGTAGAACTCGCCCACGCCGACACCCCCGCGCAGTCGCCCCTTTTCCGGCACCTCGACGTAGACGCGGGCCAACTCTTCCGGCGCCGGAAGGTTCGGCGGCCGCAGAAGGATGGGGTCGACAATGGTGAAGACTGCTGTATTGGCTCCGATACCGATCGCCAAAATCACCACGGCAATGATGGTGAAGCCTCGGTTCTTCAGCAGTCCGCGGATGGCGTAGCGAAAGTCACTCAACAACTCTTCCATGGCGTCTCCTCGCGCATCTCCCGTTCGACCTCGCGAATCGCGGCTGGACGAACCTACGCCAGTCGCCACTGCAAGGCAGAGGCCAGCTTCGGCAGCCCCGGAAATCCCGTGGCTTCGGTCTCGAGCTCAAGACGGGAGCGTTCGAACACGAGAAGGGCTGTTCCGGAATCGAGATCGCTCGGCGCGCTCCCTGGCCGGCGCTCGCCCCAGGGCCGCGCCCACTGCCGGGCTGCCAGAGCAACAGGCACATGCCGAGCCCGACGAACGCGCATCCCAAGCAGACGAATCCGAGATTGACCAACGCGGAATCCCGTTCGTCTTCACCACCGAAGAACCGATACTGCGTTGTCGGCAGATTGCCGGTGGTGCCCACACCGCCGGCAGCCTCCCACCCTCCGAAGTCGGTCAGCGACACGGTCAGCAAGGGCATCGCCGTAAGCGGTTTCGCCCACGAAACCAGCTGCCCGCCGTGACGCAGAATCCAGAAGCCTCCGACAACCTGAGCCAGCAGGCCAGCCACCTGAATCCTGCGTTTGATGTCCCGGGAAGGCTCGATCGGCGTCTCGCGCGCACGGATCGCCGCAAGCTCGGCCGGGCCATGGGATTTCCTTCGAGGGTTCGCAACCCATCCCTGTCCACAAAGGCGGCGTTGAAAGACAGTCTCTGTCAAGAGGATTCATACGGTGCGCGGTCGTCGCACCAATTGCTCTCGATACGCGGCCCTCGGTAAGCTGCGGGCATGGACAAGCAAACCCTGATCGATCATCTCAACGAAGATCTCTCCGGCGAGCTCGGCGCCATCATCCAATACATCACCTACGCAGCCAAGGCCACCGGCCCCTACCGTCCACAGCTCGCGCAGTTCTTCCTCGCCGAAGTAGCGGACGAGCAACTTCACGCCCAATTCCTGGCCAACAAAATCGTGGCTCTCGGCGGCGAGCCGACCACAACTCCGCGCCCCGTGCCGGACGCTGCGAACAATCGCGAAATGCTCGAGGCTGTGCTCGTAGCCGAGCGTCAGGCAACGACCGACTACACCACCCGCGCCGAGGAAGCCGAAGCATTCGGCGACAAGGGCCTGGCGGTCCAGCTCGAAGACATGGTGCGCGATGAGAGTGGCCACGCCGAGGAAACCGAGCGCATCTTGCGTGACTGGCCACTCTGAAACTCCTGCACGGTGCCAGGCGAGTGTTCTCCTTCACGGTACCTCTGCACTCCCCTGCACGGTGCCAGGCGACTGTTCCAGGGCGGCGTGACGCATTCCCAGGCAAGTGTCCCAGCCCGGGCCGGCATGGGTTCCTTATCGCCTTACGACCGCAGGCACTTCTGGTAGTTAGCCTGCTGGCGCCTGTGTTGCTTGCCTGCTCGCCCGCGGCGCGGGGCGAGCAGGAGCCTCAGGGCGTCTATCGACTCGGCAAGGCGAGCCGCGACGGCATCGGAAAGTTCTATCTCGGCCGTGAAATCTCCCATGTCATGGGGCATCAGGGCTTCGGCTGGCTGGAGCGCGAAAGCCGCGTAAGCGAAGAACAGCCCGACCGGGTGGTCGAAGCACTCGGCCTCGCCAGTGATGACGTCGTAGCCGACATCGGCGCCGGCAGCGGCTTCTTCACCTTCCGCATCGCACCCCATGTGCCCGAAGGGAAGGTCCTCGCCGTCGACATTCAGCCCGAAATGCTCGCCATCATCGAGCAACGTACTGCCCAGGAGGGCATCACCAACATCAAGCCCATTCTGGGTTCCATCGACGACCCGAGCCTACCCACCGCGACGGTCGATCTCGTTCTGATGGTCGACGCCTACCACGAGTTCTCGCATCCTTTCGAGATGATGCAGGGCATCGTAAGTGCCCTCGTTCCCGGTGGCCGGGTCGTGTTGGTCGAATACCGCGCCGAAGATCGCTCCGTGCCGATCAAGCCACTCCACAAGCTGTCTGAGAAACAAGCGAAGAAGGAAATGCACGCCGCCGGCCTGCGGCATCACGAGACCCTCGACATCCTCCCCACCCAGCACATTCTCGTCTTCACCAAGCCCGCTTCGTAAGCACCCTTCCAAGGTGCCAGGCGAGTACTCTGAGCGGGCGAGCACTCTGAGAGCTGCGATCATCGTTCGGGTTTTGGAGCGTCTGTTGATCTCGCCCGAAGATGCCTTCCGTGATCCATTTGGGCGCTGCGAGACTACGCACCATCTGCCCCGCAAACGAATGGCGGCAGCGGCGGAAAACTGCCGGCAGGGAACGACACCCTACGATCACCAGCTCGCCAACGTCTCGCTGCATCGCGGTAGACGGCCTCGAACCAGCGGTACGCCTCAAGGAGCGCGTGTCGCGCGCGTCGAGTTGCGGCATGAAAAACGGGCGCAGGCGAACGCTTGGCTCGACGGGGATGCTGCGTAGCCTTCTGTCGTCGGATCGCCTCGACGCCGCATGGCTCAACGCTGCGAGCACGCCGTGCGGCTTTCGCGTCGGCTTCGATACTTGCTACGAGGTCAGCGACGTGCTTCTGGTAGGCCTCAGCGTCGAAATGCCGCCAGCAGGGCAGCGGATCAAACGTCAGCACTTCGCGTGTCTTGTAGGCATTGGCTCGACCTTTCTTACCTCGAAGTCGGGCCCGGTAGGCAGCCGTGCGATCCAGCCAGCATCCCACGAGCGCACGCCCCGTCATGAGGGCTTCGGCAGCGTGAACGCCAGGCCAGTCGACGCAACGTGAAACGAGATTTTCCTTGACACCATGAGCAAGCACGTAACGGAGCCGTGCGATCTGCGCCGCCGGCTCGTCGCTCACGACGATGCTGCTGTACCGCCGACCCCAGAACTTCTCGCTCCAACCGAACCGTCGCCCGGCCTCGCGCGCGATCTTCGAGCTGACGAAACGCATGAAGTCGGCAAGCTGCTTGCTGTCATCGACTTCGAGCAAGAGGTGGGCGTGATTGGAAAGAAAGGCCGCAGCACAGATGCGAACACCGTAGCGTCGCTTGCCTCGAGCGAGCGCGCCGACGATCATGTCGTTGAGCGGCCGACTCGGCGTGAGCAGCATTCGTCCGTGAATGACACGACACGTCACTTCGACCAGCGTGCCGCGCTCGGGAATGAATCGCAATCGTCTAGGCATCATGACCTCCTCACCATCTCAAGACGTGAGAAGGGAATCGAACCTGACGAAAAACTTCGCCAACGCCGGCATGCCTGAGCACACCCGGAAGCCCCCGATGCAAGAAGAGGCCGCTAGAAGGCCGAACACCACCTCTTGGTGACATTCGCATGGCACGCTTGTAGATCCTGTGACATTCGCGTGGCACCTTCGTAGGTGGGAGAAACGGGCACCTCTGGATTGCCTTCGTCCTGAGCCCGGTCCTTCGAGGGCACGAGCATCTCCGGGACCGTAGCGAAGAAATGGCGCCGCATGGCTGCTGACAGGCCATGGCCTGCCCCTTCGAAAACGGCAATCGAGGCGCGAAAGCCCGCCGACTCGAGTGCCGCGACCAGCGTTCGTGTTTCGCTGGCGGAAATGATGGCATCGGCTGTTCCGATCAAAACGTGGATCGGCGGCGTGTGCGACGCCCCCTGCCGAGCATCGGACCACCACGCGCGCGGCAAGCGTGGCGCCACCGCGATGGCACCCGCAATCGTCTCGGGCGCGCGCAGCGCCAGGAGAAAGGAGAGATCTGCGCCCTGGGAAATCCCGAAGACGAGTGGTTTGCCCACTGTTGGATGGCGACGCATGACCGCGGCGGCGAAGGCGGCGAGCTGATCGGCGCGCGCGGCCAGCGTCGTGCGCTGGGCGTCGATCGGCCGTTCGTACTCTGCCTCTGGCCACCAAGTGAAGCCGCCGTCGAGGGGAATCTCTGACTGGGGTAACACAATGCGGACTGCGGCCGGCAGGTCGTTCAGATGGCAGTAGGAAGACATGCCGGCCGCTGACGATGCCATCGAGTGAAGCGCGATCAGC